>DAOUDD010000106.1:0-3710 GCA_034431765.1 Ktedonobacteraceae bacterium
GTGCTATCGCTGAGCGTCGTCACCTGGTACTGACCATTCTGCGCCACACTGAACGAACGATTCTGGGTGTCAGTAATGGCAGTTAGATCCCCATGAGCGCTCCAGCTATAGCCAATAGTATTGTAGTTCTTATCGAGGTCGCCGAACCAGGTGCCGTACTGGTTGAAACCCCAGAGTTCGCCATTGTGGTGGAATGTCACCCAGTAGACGTTTTTCGCAGCATCGTGCTGAAGCGAGGCATCGATCCCCTGCACGTCATTGAAGGTATCATTGCCCTTTGCAGAGAAGAAGGCGCTATAGCCACTGGGTCCATAGAGCGTGATACCTTTGGAGGTATTGCTTAGATCAAGTGTCGCTCCTCGACCGATGGTGAAGTTCCAGTTGGTACCGTGGTCGAGCAGCCACTGGTTCTCCTGACTATTGTAGTAGCCACCGACGCTGAGATTCTGACCGGTGCCAGCAATGTTGAACTCGCTGGTGTGCAGAACGAGGTTGCCGTTGGCGACGTTGACTTTCATGCCCAACGAATTGGCGAGCTGCTTGCTGATGTAGGTGTAAATAGAGAGGTCGCCGAGTCCGTTCAGCGGCGTGTTAGCATCCACGGCGACCGTGGGGTCCGTTGCTACCTGTGCCGTGGCTTTCCGCTCGTTTGCTCCCGATGACTTCAGCGGTGAGTAATGCGGTGCCGGATTGGGAGCTTTTGTCGAGGCAAACCTGAGATTCGGTTTGCGCTTGCCAGTGAAGGTGGCTGGCTTCTGTATTTTGGGCGTTGACACGCTCGCAGCTAATGCGGGCCTTGCCAATCCCAGAAAACTCACGAGCACTCCTCCAGTTATAAGTGTTGCGACCAGGGCGAGACGTAGCAGCGTCCCGTACGAAAGCGTGCGGACGAACTGCAGACCACTGCGCCACAAGTATACCACAAAAGGCTGAGATAGTGTTTCGTCTTTGTGTGGAGACGAGCAAGATGACATAAAAAATGTACTCCTTTTCTCTATCAACAACGCAAAAGGTCGCAAAGAGATGGTAAGCACAAGACATTCAGCAATCAGGGCAGCTTCATAGAAGCCTCTGTCTTGTAGCATGGAGAAAAGGCACGAGCAGACATCGACCATGCCAGTATGTTCAAGACACAGCTCTATAAAAGATAGATAGGTGAGAGATATAGGCATTGATACGCGCGGCACAGCATGACAGAGCCAGACGATGAAAAGAGGAACGTGTGTTCTCTTCTTGTAGCTAAAAGAGCACGTCCACACGTCGTTGTGTATGGACCTCTTTCCTCTCCAGAGAGATGAGAGAGGTGAAAATAGTGCCTGGAAAGTCGCGTCTTGCTTGATATTTCTGAAAGCTTCTTGTGTTACCTCCCATACTATAGCTGACGCAAGGTAGAAAAGTCAATACCTCTTTTACATCTTTACTTTTCTTTAATGTTTTGGGAAACGACTATTATCATATTTCCTGACGTCGTATTACAAACTGAAATATCCATTCTTTCTTCACAGTGTTTCATGATGTATCATAGAGGTTCAATATGCATGAGAGATGGGAATTATGTGGTGCATCTTTAGGGTTTTGTAGCCCTTCGGTGTCGTATAATTTATGTTGAGTTTGGTTGAATATGGAGATACTGCCCTGAATGTGGGAGAGATGAGCAGGAGGGTACAAGACCCTCCCCTACGCGTCTCGCTCTAACGTTCGGGGTAACTGAGAGGTGGGGCTATACGTACGTGTGAGGAGAGGATAGACTAATATCAAGGTTGATTCTTAGAATTATGAAGAGGAATATATGCAAACGGAGCAAGAAGCGGCTATAGTGCACGCACCTGCGTTGGAGACGCCGATTATTGAGGTGAGCAATCTCATTAAGCGTTACAAGCGGGCGGAGACAAACGCCGTTGATGATATTTCTTTTAGTGTTGCGCATGGTGCGCTTTTTTCTTTGCTTGGTCCAAATGGAGCGGGCAAGACGACGACGATCTCGATCCTGACGACGACGCTGCTGCCAACTTCGGGAAGCGTAACGATTGCGGGCTTTGATGTCTCGAAGCAGGCGAGCCTGGTGCGCGATAACGTGGGGATCATTTTTCAGAAGCCGAGCCTGGACCTGAATTTGACGGCGGAGGAGAATGTGCGCTTTCATGCGACGCTGTACGGGCTGTTCGCGTTTCGGCCTTCGTATAGGACGATGCCGCAGGAGTATCAACGGCGGGTGCAGGAGCTGGCAAAGATTCTGGGGATTGACGAGGATCTTTTTAAGCTCGTGAAGAAGTTTTCGGGCGGGATGAAGCGCAAGCTGGAGATTTTGCGTAGCCTGCTGCATCGACCAAAGGTGCTCTTTCTGGATGAGCCAACGACGGGCCTGGACCCATCAAGCCGGCGCAGTTTGTGGGATTACCTGCGCACAGTGCGGACGGAAAGCGGGACGACGATCTTTCTGACCACGCACTATCTGGAGGAGGCAGAGCAGGCCGATGACGTGTGCATTATCAACAAGGGCAAGATTATCACGCAGGGAACGCCGGCGCAGATCAAGGCCGAGCTCGTTGAAGAGTATATATTGATTGACGCGGAGGACCAGGCGGCCTTGCGCGAAGAGCTGACACGGCTGGGGCTGTCCTTCAGCGAGATGGCGGGCTTCAAAATTCTCTCCGAGCCGGAACGAATACATCAAATTCTTCGCTCAATCGAGACACCCTTGACGACTGTCGAGACGCATACGCCCTCATTGGAGGACGCATATTTAGAGATAATCGGGGAAACCGCTCAATGATTACAAGAAGTACAAGTACGAGAAGTATAAATGGTTCATTGCGCGAAGTGAATGCGATTCTGACTATCGCTTATCGAGATATACTGCGCTTTATGCGTGATCCTTCGCGGTTGATCGGGACGCTGATTCTGCCGGTGCTGTTTGTTGGCTTGCTGGGTGGTGGGCTGCAGGGCAGCTTTGGTAGCGGCGCAGGCTATAATCTGTTTCCGTTGATCTTCACAGGCGTTTTTGCACAGACGCTTTTCCAATCGACGGCCTTTGGGATTATCTCGCTGATTGAGGACCGCGAGAACGATTTTAGCCAGGAGATCTTTATCTCGCCGATCTCGCGCTACTCGATCATCTTTGGCAAGATTCTGGGTGAGTCGCTGGTGGCGTTTATGCAGGCAATCTTCATTGTGCTATTTGGACTGATATTGTTCTCGTTGCTGCATGTACCGTTCTCGCTGCTCAATCTGCTGGGATTGCTAGTTGTGGCGCTACCGGTATGTATACTGGGAGGTGCGTTTGGTCTGATCCTGCTCTCCTTCTTTGGCAGTCAGCGAGCGGCCAACCAGGTGCTCCCGTTCCTGATCTTTCCGCAGTTCTTCCTGGCGGGCGTCTTCAATCCCTTGAGCAACGTGCCGCTGGCGCTAACGATAATCTCGAAGATTGCCCCGCTCACGTATGCGGTGGATCTTACGCGCAACGTTTTCTACGCGGGTCGCCCGGAGTACAGCAAAGTCGTTGTGGCGCATCCGCTGGTCAACTTGAGCGTGATCGCGTTACTCTTCACGATTTTTCTGATAGTGGGGACGAGCATTTTTGTGAATAGTGAGCGGAATCGGTAATCAATGTCCATGCAGTTTCACAAATTATTCCGGGTGTCGGTGTCGCGATCAATAGCGGCGGACGCGATGGAATCGGGTCCCTCTTTCACGGGCAATGAATTGCGGGT
>DAOUDD010000107.1:0-33669 GCA_034431765.1 Ktedonobacteraceae bacterium
CCTGCCTGGTACATCGGACCGACGGGTGCTACCTGCTGCATAATCTCGCGCCTTCCACCGTAGGCCCCAACGGGTAGACCTCCGCCGATAATCTTGCCAAAACAGGTCAGATCCGGCACAATATTCACCCGCTCCTGCATTCCCCCCAGAGCAACGCGGAACCCTGTCATCACCTCATCAAAAATCAGCAACGCGCCGTGCTGCTCCGTCAATTCGCGCAGCCGTTCGAGAAAGCCAAACGCGGGCGGAACCAGGCCCATGTTCGCGGCAATAGGCTCGACGATGATCGCTGCAATTTCCTGGGGATAGACTTTGAAGAGCTGCTCTACCGCGTCGGCATCGTTATATTCAACCGTCAGCGTATTCGCGGTCACTTCTACAGGCACACCTGGGCTATCGGGCAGCCCCATCGTTGCCACACCCGAGCCGGCCTGTACCAGCAGCATATCAGCATGCCCATGATAGCCACCATTGAACTTGACGATCTTGTTACGCCCAGTATAAGCACGGGCCAGGCGTAGCGCGCTCATCGTCGCCTCGGTTCCTGAGTTGACGAAACGCACCATCTCGACTGAAGGGACGCAGGCCATGACAAGCTTTGCTAGTTCGCTCTCAGCCTGGGTAGGTGCACCAAAGCTAAAGCCGCGCCTGCTCGCCTCCGTCACCGCCTCCACCACAGATGGATAGGCATGACCAAGAATCATCGGCCCCCACGATTGCACATAATCAAGGTAGCGATTGCCATCGACATCATACAGGTACGCGCCCTGCGCTCGCTCGATAAAGATTGGATTCCCACCAACCCCGCGAAAAGCGCGCACAGGGCTATTCACCCCGCCCGGCAATAATTGCTGCGCCTCCTCATACAACTTATGTGAACGCGTTATCGTCAGCTCTGTTTGTGTCTGCTCGCTCATCTCTCCTCTTCCCCTTGTTTCTATTACAAATGTACCAGGCTGTTGGCAAAATGGAGGCCGAGGGAGGGCAAATGCGAGTGTGATGCGACCATCGGCATCTCCAATGCTCACCATCGGCACCCCCTCAATCCTACACCCCCAACGCCCTGAGAATCTCATCCACCGGTTGAGAAACGCAGGTATACATGGGCGTGTCGCGCAGGGTATAGCTGCTCGCCTCAGTCTCGCGTAGCTCCTGGACGAGGTCGAGGAAGTCCGAGATGTTGTCGGTCTCGAAGGCAACCACAAATTCCTGGTCGTCAAGGCCAAACGAATAGGTGGTGTTGAGCGAGACGGTTGGATACTTGAGACCGACGCGGATATGCTCCTTCATCATGCGGGTGCGGTCTTCCATCGGCAGGGCGTACCAGGCACGCGTCTTGACGAAGGGGTAGACGAACAGGTACTTCTTGTCATCCGGGGCGATGACAAGGCGCGGATCGTGCGCTCCACGCGCATTCTTGCCAACGTAGACCGAACGCTTGGTCATCGAAAGCATCGAGCTAACCTCGCGCAGGTACGGCCCGATAATGCTGCGGCGAATCTGGCTGCTCAGGCTACGCAGATTCTCGATATCGTAGGTCGCCTGCCAGAACATAAAGTCGCAGTCTGTGCGAATACCGTAGAGGCCGAAGCTGCGAATCAGCTCGTTTTCTGCGAACTGGTCATAGATACGCTGAAACTCTTCCCGGCCCTGCTCACGCAGTTCGGCTGGCAACAGGTGCCACTGGGGGTCCAATTTATAAAAAGTGAAGCGAACGAGCTGGCGTGGCTGCTTCGGCTTAGGCGAAGTCTCTGCCGTTGCCGTCTCAGGCTTCTGGACATCGTACTGCTGAGAAATTGTTGAATCTACCATAAGACACCCTCGTGTTGTAGAATAGCATCCACCAGGCCGTCAATCGTATACTCCTGCGCTTCGATATCGACACGCAGGCCCAGTGTTTGCGCGGTTTGTGATGTGATTGGTCCAATACTGGCTAGCCGTGTATGCTGCTTGACCCGGTCGAACAGCGTGCCAGGAGGCAGGACGCTCTCCTCTTCACAGCGTTTCAGCCAGGCGACGAAGTTACGTACGGTTGAAGAGCTGGTAAAAGTGACGATGTCGAGCTGTTGCTGTGCGAGCATGTGCAAGACCTCGTGTCCCCGCACATCATCGTGTGCAACAGGTAATGTATCATAGGCGGCAACCTCATCTACCTTCGCCCCTGCCCCCACCAGGTCAGTAAAGAGCACGCGCCGCGCCTCCGCAGCACGTGCCAGCAGGATACGTTGCCCAGCGATAGAGCTATTGCGCTCCTGCATATAGGTGAGCAGCGCGGCGATCACTCCCTCAGCAACGTATTCCCCCGGTACAAGATCGGCAGAGAGGCCATAGCTTGCCGCTGCTGCCGCAGTCGCCGGACCAATTGTTGCCAGGCGCACAGCGTGGAGACGCTGGATCTCAGACACATTGTAGCCAAGCGTTTGCAGGCGCTCACAGCAGATGCGCACGCCATTCACGCTGGTGAAAATCAACCAGTCATAGCCCTCACCCTTAGAGGCATAGAGCCGCCGGAGAGCCGCGTCAAGTGCGCTCCAATCGCTCGGTGGGACGATGCGAATCGTGGGAAACTCGATGGGCGCTGCCCCCAACGCTTGCAGCTTCTCGCTCAACACGCTCGCCTGCTCACGTGTGCGCGTGACGAGAATACGTTTTCCCGCTAACGGTGCGGCTTCGACATTATGCATGCGAGTGCTCCTGCTCCCTCTCAGACGCTGGACTGACGAGGTCTCCGATGATCTGGTCAGCTCCCTGTGCCAGCGCCTCCTCGGCCAGACGTACACCAAGCTTTTCCGCCTCGGCGATTGTTGATGTCGGCGACCAGGGCATAGTTTGACGAACGCGTACACGACGCGCACCATCAACACTGATCACTAGACCCTGCAAGGTCAGAATATCACTGGTAATCTCGCCGTAGGAGGCTACCGGAAGGTAACAGCCTGCGCCGAGACGACGCATAAACATCCTTTCAGCCGACGTTGCGGCCTGCACAGCGCGGTCTTGCAATGGCGCAAGCAATTCCAGCATCTCCGAATCAGCGCGACATTCGAGCGCTATCGCTCCCTGCCCCGGAGCCGAGAGCATCATTTCACTCGACAAGTAGGTGAGCCGTCCTGATAAGTGTTTACGCAACTCACCACTTCCATCCAGGCGATGCAGACCTGCTGCAGCCAGCAGAATAGCATCATATTCGCCAGCCTCCAGCTTGCGCAAACGCGTGTCAACATTTCCACGTACTGGTAGGATTGTGGCATGCGGCAAAAGTGTCCCAATCTGTGCGGTGCGCCGCAGGCTACACGTTCCTATGCGTAATGCCTCTCCATCTAAAGGGTCGGCAGCAGTCAGTTCTCCATCCCTCTCGACTATACGAAATTTGGGATGAGAGACGAGTACATCGCGCACATCCTCGCGTGGCCCGACGACGACAACGCTCAGGTTATCGGGTTGCAGCGTCGGCAGGTCTTTCAGGCTGTGCACGGCGAGGTCGATGCGCCGCTCTTGCAGGGCACGCTCGATCTCGGTGACAAAGACACCGTCTCCTCCTATCTGTGTCAATGGGATGCTGCTGATGCGGTCACCAGTCGTCGAAATGTGCTCGATTCTAATAGTCAGATCGGGCCACTGCTGGCGCAATCGCTGGAGAATCCAATTGGTCTGTGTGAGAGCGAGCTTGCTGGCCCGCGTGCCTATCGTAATGTTCTTGATCTGCATCTGTATTCTCTTCTAAGCGGAACAAATAACGGAGAGCTTCAGCATAGACATGCCCTTGTCCAACCGCTGCCGCATTTTTGAGCTGTAACATCGGAGTGTGTAAGACTTTATTCATCAAGCGCCGCGTCAATTCCTGCACTGTGGCGACTTCTCGCTCAGAAAGCCCAGGAGAGAGCTGGCGCAATGTGCGCGTTAATTCTTGCTGGCGCAGTTCGTCAACATGCTGGCGCAGATCGCTAATGGTGTTTACGACGCTGAGCGAGGCCAGCCAGTGCGAGAAGTTCGCTACCTCTTCGGCAACAATCGCCCGCACGTGTGTTGTCTCTTGCAAACGCAGCGAGATGCCGCGATCCACCTCGGCCTGAAGATCGTCAATATTATAAAGATGAACGTCTTCGTATGTTCCGACAAGCGGATCAACGTCGCGTGGCAGCGCAATATCAATCAGCAGCAGCGAGCGTCCGGCACGTCTCTCCAACACACGTTGCATCAGTTCGGGAGTGATAATAGCACGAGGAGCGCGAGTGGAGCTTATAACAACATCGGCCTCAACTAGCGCCTCGGATAGTTCTGCGAAGGGACGGAGCTCTGCCTCAAGTGAATCGGCCAGCGCGACTGCGTTTGCCTGCGTACGGTTGACAATAACGAGACGCCCGGCCCCGTTATCGCGTAGATTGCGTGCCGCGAGTTCGCTCATCTTGCCCGAACCAACCAGCAGAACAGATGCCTGCGAAAAGTCTGGCAGGAGACGGCGCGCAACCTGGACAGCCACATGGCTCAACGAGGCCGCATTGCGACTGATGCCAGTCTCACTACGCGCGCGCTTGCCTGTGACAAGCGCGGCGCGGAAGAGCGCTGAGGTAATTGGACCAGCATAGCTCCCTCCCTGCGCCACCTCCAGCGCCTGCGCCACCTGTCCTTGAATCTGTGGCTCTCCGGGTACAAGCGAGTAGAGGCCACAGGCCACACCAAAGAGGTGCGAGATCGCCTGTTCATCGACGAATGTGTAACAATGGGCAAGCAGCTCATCATACGGCACCTGGCGCATCCTGCTCAACACAGTAAGAAGAGCTGAAATCCCTTTCTCTGGCTTATCGCACACCGCATAGAATTCGATGCGGTTGCAGGTGGAGAGCAAGACTCCTTCCTCAATATGCTGTTGAGCCTCTTGCAGAACTTGCGGTATCTGACGATTAGAACAGGCCATGCGTTCACGTAACTCAATAGAAGCGGTAGTATGATCAACGCCAACGACGACGATATGCATGCAAACCTCATAAACCTCTAAATTATCTGCGACCTATTAGAGATTTTAGCGTTTTTTTAGCATTCGTCAAGGCCATTCTGCCCAATTTTAGAACTTTCCTGCTTTCTTTTTGCAACTTGTGGCGCAGAAAGGGAAAAGTGAGGCAGGAATACTTAGCCTCCATCAAGAGGGCGTTGCTCTCCAATAACGCTCTTCCTAATAAATTATTGCGCCTATTCCTACCATTCATGGTGCGAGAAATAGGGGTCAGGCTTGCCGCGCCCGTTGCCATTGGTCCTCAAACACGTTCGCCGTTACCTCCACGCGTTGGCTTCTCTGCGCCAAACTGCCATGCGGCCTGGACGCATTGTTTGAGCAAGACAGCGTTTGTCAGTGGACCGACGCCACCGGGAACAGGCGTAATAGCACCAGCAACCTCGCTCACCGGGGCGAAATCGACATCGCCAACGATGCCACCCTCGGGTAGCGCGTTAATGCCCACATCAATGACAACTGCGCCCGGACGCACCATCTCTGCCGTGACCATGCGTGACTTCCCTACCGCTGCAACCAGAATATCGGCTTGCTGTGTCAGTTCTGCTAGATTCGGTGTGCGCGAATGACAGATCGTGACGGTTGCGTGCTTCTGCAACAACAGGAGCCCCAGTGGCTTGCCGACGACATTGCTGCGTCCAAGAATGACGACATGCTTGCCCGCGACATCTATCGAGCCGCGCTCCAGGATCTCCAGCACCGCTGCCGCTGTCGATGGGAGCAGACTGGGCATGCCAAGGAAGAGCTGTCCAGCGCTCTGCACCGTGATCCCGTCGATATCCTTCGCCACCGCTAGCGTCTCGGCCACACTCAACTGCGAGAGATGAGCCGGGAGGGGCATCTGCACAATCACCCCGTGTACAGTCTGATCCCCATTGAGGTTCAGCAAGGTCGCGTGCAACTCCTCATGAGTTGTCTGCAGGGGCAGGACTTCCAGGCGCGCCTGCACACCGATCTCACGCGCCAGGCGCAAAATCGCCTTGCTATAGACACCTGAGGCTGCATCTCCCTCCACGCGCACAATCACCAGTCCGGGAAGCGAGTCACGTTGCTGCCGATAGCGCTCGACCTCAGCCTGCAGTTCCGCACGCAGAGCCACACTCATTGCGCGTCCATCCAGAAGCTGTGCCGTCATGAGCGACCCTCCACAATCTCCAACGCACGCTTGCTCCCGTTCGCAACAGTTGCAAGAGCAGCATCCAGGCGTGCCTGTAACTCCTCAGCGCGAGGCTTATCCTTAAGCGTCATCACATTTGCCCGCACCATCCAGGACGCCGCAGTTGCAGAGGTCGAGATCAGCAGTGCGCTTGTGGCGATATCGCTGAGCAAATTCTTACTGCCAATCTCGGCGATACGCTGGCAATCGCGAATCAGTTCAGCAGCCTGCTCAGCCATCTCCAGTGGCACACTCGCCGCCTCGACCAGGCGTGACTGGATCGCCTGCGAACGGGCCGCCTTCTCCTCATCAGTCGAGCGGGGCATCTTGAAGCAGGAGGAGAGCCGTCCATACGCCTCAATATCCTCTTGCACCAGATCTTGAAAGCGCCCCCGCTGCCTCTCCACGCGCTGCTGCAGCGTCTCAAGCTCCTGCTGCACCGCTGCATACTCGGCCTTGCCCGTCGTCAGGCGCGCCACCATAAGAATAAGAGCGGCCCCCATCGCGCCATTGAGCGCCGCAGTAGAGCCGCCACCAGGAGTCGATTGGCCCGAAGCCAGGTCATCCAGATAGGTCCGAAGCTGTTGATCTACGTACATGCTATCGCTTTCCACACTAAAACTACAAAAACTCTTCTACCCGGTATACTCACCGGTCAATTTCAACAATAAGCCTCCTCATTGTATCACCCACGAGGGATGCGAGAAAAACATCTCACTTCTAAAAAATTAGAGAAGTTGGGAAAATAATAGACAATGCCTCAATCCCCGCTCCACTTCCCCCCAGTCCTCTACCAGATACAGTTGAAGATCCGATCAAGCCTATAGATCAACGAGCAAACGATCTCTTACGCCTACAGGAAGGTTTAGACAATATACGTTCTCTACAGCGTTTAGCGAATGAATATGATATCACAGACATTTTTCAGGATAACGGAGGCAAAGTTTTACAGCTTCTCATTCTGCTCGGCTTAAAACAATCTAAAGGGCGTGAAGGGAATGATGCTGTCGATGAAGATGGCAATGAATATGAACTCAAAACTATTAACCTATCTCTCAATCGAAATGCCGGCATTACTACACATCATCACTTGACCAAAGATATTATTCAAAAATACAGGCAAGTTACCTGGTATATAGGTCTTTACGAGGGTATTGAACTTTTAGAAATATGGAAAGTTCATCCTTCTATATTGGACGATTTGTTCACGTCATGGGAGAAGCGGCTTGACAATGACAGCAATAAACCGCTCAACAATCCTAAAATCCCAATACGTACTATAAGAAAAGGTGAACGTGTCTATAGGAATCCAGGCAAGCCTCAATCAGCGCTAGGCATCGAATAAACTTGGCTGTAAAGGATTCAGCATATAATCAGCTTGCACTACATCAGTAGCAACGGGAGTGGTCTCCTCCATTTCAACTACAATACCCTCGGTTTCTATCTGTGCAGTTGCTCCAGAGCACTTCAGTTCTTGATAAAGCTTCTCAGCCTGATCCTTCGGCACATCTTTGTTGAGGAAACGAAACACAGAGAGCGCTAAGTAATCGTGCTCCCTCTCAAAAGCTAGCCAACGCCGTTGAGAAATCTCGGCAGCCAGACCTGTCGTATTCGATCCTGCGAATATATCCAGCACGACATCACCTGGGTCGGTAAGAAAATCAATGAAGAATTTTGGCAGCTTCAAGGGGAAACGTGCAGGATGCGATTCCATGTGCAGCTCCTTGCAGAGACGTAGATATTGAGATGAGCTATCCGTATTCGGAATTTGCAGCAGGTTCGATGGAATTGCACCACCATTATCAGTCGCAAATCCTGTACCTATATCATGCCCTGAAGGGCGCACCTTTGGCTTATAGTATTTTTCGGGATTCTGCTGTAACTTCTTCATGCGATCCGAATAGGGCACAAGCACTTTCCGCACATCGGCCTTAGGGAGATCCGTCTTTGACAACCACCAGACTGTATTGACCGCGTCTTTTGTACGAATCTTTCGCTTATTTACCCATTCAATAGGAGATGGCAACTTGGATGGATTGAACCAGAAAAACTCTTCGGCAAGCTTAAACTCAAGCTCTTCACACAATTTGATCAATATATGGTAATTATAAAGAGATCTTATAGGGCGCTTGCTTTGATAGGCCCCGCCCAGATCCAGCACAAAGCTTCCTGTTGGGGCCAGAACACGATATACCTTCCGACAAAACTCCAGCAGCCACTCGACATACACCTCTTGATTCACATTTCCGTAGCTCTTCTCTCGTTGTAGCGCAAAAGGGGGGGAAGTCACAACCAGGTCAATTGAGTCTGCCTCTACATGATCAAGCAAATCTAAAGAATTACCGACATAAGCGGAACCATAGTGTGTCGAGTATAAAGCGGGTCCAAGAACCACAACAACCTCCTCCGTTTCTGTGCCCTCTATCGGGCCTATCCGCTTTTTTTCACAAAAAAACGAACAAAATATTGCGCATCTTTACGCACTATCCAATCCCTGCCGGGGTTTCCCTTCCCCTTCTGGCAGTATGCCGTTCGTGTTTCAATCCCTGCCGGGCTATCTTTCTCCTTCTGATGATCCCCCCTTAGTATAGCCTGTGGAGCGGGGAAAGGCAAGGTTTTGCCGGAGAGAGGGAGAAATGGGAGAAATTTCCTCTTGACTTTCTATAAAAAATCAGGTACTATCTATAGCATGTAATCGATACTCCCTCAGATTACTACTTTCTTCTCCATCGTCCTCCATTTACCCCCCACATCAGGAGCTTTTGACCATGCAGAACATTACTTCCCGCATTGCTTGCACTTCACTGATCTTTTCGTAGTACACACGTACATTCCCCCTACACTATCAGTATTCTTCTCCCCAACACAACCTATCCAGGAGCTACTACAATGGAACAATCTCGACTCCATGCACAATCATCATCCACTTCTACTACCAATTCAGCCACGCAACCGTCGTCTGCCCCCATTCAGGGTTCCTCACCCAAGCAAGGCTCGCCTACTCCCATTCAGGGTTCCTCACCCAAGCAAGGTTCACCTACTTCCGTTCAGGGTTCCTCACCCAAGCAAGGCTCGCCTACTCCCGTTCAGAATCCCTCACCCAAGCAGGGTGCACCCACCCAGAGCACGCCTCCGCAAGGCACAGCTACGCCAAACAATTTTGGGAGCACAACGGGTATGACAGACGTGGAGAAACAGGTATCACTGCGTCTGTTCGATCAGATCAATAAGGAACGATCCGCCGCTGGTCTGTCGGCATATACCCTGGATGAAAACATGACGCGTGCAGCCTACAAACACACGGTGAAACAGTTCGACGCGAATACGTTGAGCCACCAACTCCCTGGCGAACCCCCTCTGGCAGACCGCCTGACGAGCGAGGGCGTGACCTGGCACGCATGCGGGGAAAACGTGGGTACAGGTGGAGGCTATACAGATCCCTGGTCAAACGTTCTGATGGTACACAATCTCATGATGGCAGAGCCGGCAAATGTCGGTCATCACGCTGCCATTATCAGCAAAACCTACCATCGCATCGGTCTCTCAGTGGTGATTCGTGGTAACAGCGTCTATCTCACAGAGGATTTTGCCGATTAAGTAGACTTTTCCTGGCACATTCTGAAAACGCCAGATATACATAGCGATATCCGTCAGGATAACATGAGCACTCCCAATCTTTTGTTACAAAAGGTTGGGAGTGCTCATGACAATCTCAATAAGTTTGTTCGGGGATGCTTCGGTTGGTGGAGGTACGGATTGAGTAAGAGTGAAACAAATTCTAGCACAATTCATGGAGTGATATTCATTGTGCGTATTGGGAACGGTCTTGCTTGACTTCAACTCTTGAGCAAGGCAAGCACGCTCCCTACGCGTCGTTCGACTCTGCCTTCTTGAGACCCTTCCCTTATTCCGGTTGTGCGTGCGCTGGTACGTCTTCTTGCTGTGCGACTTGTTGATCTGCTGTGCGGGGTGTTGCAGTTTCCACGAGACGCGGTTTGGGAACGGCTGGCAGGGCGAGTTGCGTGACTTCCGATACAGCCTGTGATTGCGCTGTGTTAGCGAGGTTGCCGAGGAAACGGGCTGCATGCAGTTGCTCTTCGGTCAGGTTGCGCGCATGCTGGAGTTGTGCACCTGTCAACAAGGCATTGTTGAGGTCGGCAACCATGAAGTTGGTGTCGTTACAGAGCGTGTTGCGCAGATCGGCACTGCTCAGGTTGGCTCCGGTGAGATCAACTTCGGAGAGGTCAGCCCCCATCAGATATGCGCCAGTGAGATCAGCCATAAAGAGGTTTGCATGCGCCAATTCTGCGTTACGCAAATTCGCACGCGCAAGGTAACGGTAAGAGAGGTCTTGTCCACGCAGGTCGGCCCCCGGCAAGTGGAGCGGCTGCCATTTGCCAAGCAGTTTGCCTGGAACGCGCTCTTTGCCCACTATCGGCACGTCCTCAACGCGTGGAAGCCGTGCCAGTTCTCGTTCGATGCGGCTACGAGCGAGGGTGGCCTGGTAGTCCTCAGGTAGCACTGTTGTACGTTGCTCCCCCTGAGATGTCTGTAACGTTGGCACCTGCGTGTTAACGGGCGTAGCAGGTTGTTCAACTGACGCTGCTGAGGACGGTTGTGCTTCTAATGAGACGTGATTGTGCTGCTCCAGCTGTTCCTCTTGCTGTTGTGCATATGGATGGTGGGCATGCTCCTGTCGAGCGTGTTGGGCACGTTCCCAGGCTTGCTGTTGCAGCTCCTGCAGTTGGAAATCGCGCTCCTGACGCTTCTGTGTCAGAAACACGTTCAGACCTAACGCAAGGAGCGCGATGAAAATACAGATTATCAGGACAAGAAATATCATTGTTACACTCCATTGAAGTTCTAACAGCTAGAACGCAAAGAAATCAGGAACGGTAACACACGCCTAGGAGGGAAATGCCGACTGTCGGCCTGTTTGCCAGATGGATGATTCGTGTACATTCAAATGTTTTCTTTATATAGACCTTTCGTGAAGAGACAGCTATAATACTACCGATCCACTTGACTGACGCACAGAGGAGAAACGGAGTTTCGTTGTCAAGCGGAATAGAGAGCCACTACCGATCTCCTTGACTGAGCGTAGCTCGCTATAATTTGGCGTTGTCAAGCGGGATATTAAAGAACACTATCTTACGACTGAGATACCCTCTTTCTTTTTCAGGAGCAATTATGTCACAGTACGATCATCCATCCCCTACATCGTTTTTGCTTGACGAGGAGCACCGCCGGTTGTACCTCTCATGGAGTGATGAGCACGAGAGCGTACACGATTGGGAACGATTGCGCTGGGCCTGTCCCTGTGCCTGGTGCGCAGGCGAGGGCGGTCAGCCGGGAATGTTACAGAGCAAGCAGCGTCTCACAACTGAGGAGACCACGCTTGTCAATATTCAGCCCGTCGGTCGCTATGGCCTCACACCGGTCTGGGAAGATGGTCATAAGACCGGTATCTATACGTATGAGAAGCTGCGCGGCATGTGCGAATGCAAGCAGTGTAGTACTAACAGGTCAAAACGTTAGCGTTCTCATCCCCCCTCGTTCTAGCTCATAGAGACTGAACTAGCGCATCCGAGGTATATGCACATCTACATAGCTCTACCTCGGATATGAAAAGATAGATGGAGGGATGTTATGTCTGTACGCAGAATTCTACCTGATAATATACCATCACGCTTGCTTACGCTTGGAGTTGCTGGACGCTTGTTTTTCGCGTTATTGATCAGCTTGTTGCTGGGTATGGCCTTCTTCGCCACCAGTGCCCTTTCTCACTAATATTTCCTATTCCTGCATAATGCGTCGCGTAATTGGGAGGACACGCAGTGGCATGGGAAGGTGTGACCAGAACGCCCGCAGCGTTTTTGCTGAAGTGTCGAAGAGACGTTGTTGGTGTGCATTCCAACGCATATCGTAGATTTTTCGCACCGGCTCTGGCAAGAGGCCGTTGGTTAGCTGGAGTTGCAACTGAAGCAGTGGACGTGCGACAGATGGTAGCGGTGGAAAGAGGACAGTTCGTGCCAGGCGACGCGCCTCTGGTGTCACGGCAAGCGCATCACTATTGACCATATCCTGGACATACTGCCGCAGGTCTGTAACTGTGGCAGGCATAGCGCTTTCACACAGGCCTAGCAAGCGGGCCATACGCTTGGATTCCTGGTAATACTGCTCCTGTTCGCTATAGCTCAAGGGGCCGATAAAGAGGGAATAGGTCAGGAGCACTGTGTCGATCAACGTGGCATGCACCCAGAGGAGCAACTCAGGATCACGTGCACGATACTCTACCCCTTCGTTATACCGTCCAGCTTCGTGCAAAAGTGGACCGCTCACATGGGCGTGCAGTCTGTTGATTGCACGCGCGGTTTTATGGGTCGCTTCTGTGTTGCCGAAGGTGAGCCACTGTCCAAACATAAAGGTTTGCAGCGCGCGCCCAAACGGGTCCGTTAGATAGCGGCTATGCGCACTTACTCCTGCTGCAACCAGAGGATGGGCCAGTTGCATCAGGATCGCTCGTGATCCACCGAGTAAGACAATGGCTTCCTGCCCGATCTTCCAGGTCATGCTCTCTTTGCCAAAATAGCCATGGTTGTCGTGGTTTGATTTGCTGAAAAATGAAGATGTCGCGTTCATAGCTTTGAATGTAATGGTTCCTTATCTGTTGAAGTGTTGACGCTTGACGAGGATGATCGAAACTATTGCGGTGGCATCTGTTGCGGATATTGTACCTGTGGTTGCTCCGCAGTGTTGGAACCTGCCTCGGTTGGGGTTGGATAGTAGTATTGTTTGCCTCCCTCTGCATAATCAGGTTGTGGACTCTGTTGATACCCTTGCTCGTATGGTTGATAGGGTTCTTGTGGCGCTTGTGGGGCTCCGTACTGCGCCTGGTATTCTGTGCGTGCGGGTGGAGTGGTGTACATACCTGGCATCCTGGCATCTGGACCTGTGAGGAAGACCGATTGTAGCAAACTGTTCAGAAGAACAGTGAGCGCAGCCGCTACTATAAACACAAGCCAGACATGGGTAATGAAGAAGAGCGCGAGTGCGATCATCCAGATAAAGCCGCTCACTCCTCCACGCAGACCTTGCATATTACCAGCGCTCAGTGCACTGACCAACATGGCAAAAGCCAGACCAGTAAAGAAAATCGGCAGGTTGAAACCATCAAAGGCGAAAGAGAGCACAAGACTTATAAGAATGATCGCTCCTGAGATAGGACCGAAAAAGGCGCTTTTCCGTCTGTACCGCATCGTGCATCTCCTTTGTATGCGCTGGAAGCGCTGCTACCTTCACATCTATCGAGCGAAAATTAGAACACACTCTTTTTTCTTACACTGGACAGACGGTTTGTAGAGCACGGCGTATTCCGGCCAGGGCAGGCTCAATGTGCCGTGCTTCGATACCGTAGTGCGTGACCGCGCGTACCAGTCCATTACCCATGGCGCTGAGGAGCACTCCGTGTTCGCGCACTGTACGCAGAAAGGAAGCTGTTGCACTCTCGCTCAGCCGTTGCTGCTGCGCATCGCGGAGAGTGAAGAGCAGGATGTTTGTCACAACACGTTCGGGAGCAATCTGTACCTGCGGGAACTGGGCCAGACCTTGCGCCAGTTGTTTACAGTTAGCATGATCTTCTGCCATACGTTCAACCATCTGCTCCAGCGCAACGATGCCAGCCGCTGCAATAACGCCTGCTTGACGCATACCACCACCAAGCAGCTTGCGAACGCGATGTGCCGAGGCAATAAACTCTTTGCTACCAACAAGCAAGGAACCAACGGGCGCGCTCAGGCCTTTTGAGAGGCAGAACATTACCGAGTCAACGCTGCTGACCAGTTCTTTGACCGGAATGTTGAGGGCTAGAGCTGCATTAAAAACGCGCGCACCGTCCATGTGCACCGCAATTTTTTTCGCGTGTGCCAGGGTAGTGACTTGCTCTACCTGCTCGACTGTCAGTACGGTGCCACCACAACGGTTATGCGAGTTCTCGATGCAGATAAGAGCCGTTGGAGTTTTATGAGCATCACTATCATCGGTAATACTTGCACGCAGCCGCTCCATGTCGAGCATACCATCGGCACGCGTCGGTACCACTATCAGAGGTGAACCGCCCAGTGTAGACGCTGAACCACTTTCATAATGATAGATATGTGATTCGTCTCCAACAAGAATCGATTGCCCGCGTCCGGCATGGACTAAGAGCGCGGTTGCATTGCCCATTGTACCGCTGGGCACAAACAATGCCGCCTCTTTGCCGAGCCGCTGCGCCGCCAGCTCCTGTAGTCGGTTGATAGTAGGGTCTTCCCCATATACATCGTCACCAACCTCCGCCTGATACATCGCCTGTCTCATTTCCGGGCTGGGTTGTGTAACGGTATCGCTTCGCAAGTCGATCTGCATTGCGCTCACCTTTCAAGTCACTCCCTGTTTGAACTGTACAAGTTTCTCCCTTCAGTATATAAATTTGGCGCGGTCTGTGCAAGCTGTGGAGCAAGTCAAATCTGCACAGGTCTTTTGAATGTGTGCAGGAAAGCGGGTGTGTCTGCTCTATGTATAGAAACTGTCTCCAAAATTGTCTTTGAAATGGCTATGGAATGGCATTGTCTAAAGAGACATATGCAAATTATAGTTAGTTATCGGACCTGGTAGAGCAACATTAAGTGGTGAAGGCCTCACTGCCCGAGCTTGTTTTCCTTGGCTTTTTTGAGCTTTTCACCGAATACTGTGGTTCTACCTCGGACCTATCTCCTTGGAGATATTCTTACTTACGTTTCTATTGTTGCAAAAAACGGATGAGAGCTAAAAGTTCTTCACACAATTATAAGTCTTTTTTCTCTGCTGAAGAAGGTGTGTAGTACTCGATTCAGCGAAAAACGCTGTTTCGCTTCTATGCTCTCTAAACCTGTGGTGAGAACTCATTATGTAGTGCACCCTGATTTCTCATAAGCGGGTAAATGTGAAAGGATGCAAGATTGTTAGTCAAAAAATTTCGTTTCCACTTTTTAGGCGCTTTTTTGCTGGTTGTCACGGCCTGTTTGAGCGTCTCTCTGCTCTTTGTTGTTCATACAAAAGCCGTTGCATCAGGCTGGCCGTTAGTCAGACAGAGCAACACCGGCGAAAACGTTTACACCGTTCAGTATATGTTGCAAGCACAAGGCTACTCCCTGACGATTGACGGTGACTTTGGTCCACAGACAAAAAGCGCTGTACACTCATTTCAATCGCATCATGGTCTGACTGCCGATGGTGAAGTTGGCCCACAGACCTGGCCCGTCTTAATCAAGACGAGCAGTTCAGGGAGCAAGGGCGCAAATGTAAGCGCTCTGCAGCGGCAGTTGAATCGGTTTGGTGCCAGCCTGACGGTTGATGGTGACTTTGGCCCGAAGACCTCTGCTGCTGTGAAGAGTTATCAGACCAGTCGTGGTCTGACTAATAATGGAAATGCGGATCTGGCAACCTGGAATGCGCTTGTGAATGCTGCGCCTGCAACATCGGGGTCAGGCTCAGGTCCAACAACAGCACCTCGTGCAACGACATCGTGGTACAAAACAACATTGGATAGCACTACCGCCCAACAGGAAGGATGTACTGCTGCTGGCACTCCAGGATTGGTCGTTCTGGATTACGGACAGCCGTACTATAGTGGTGGCACATTTGGCGCTCGGTTGACGGGTACCAGCACGTTTGTCTCAGATGCACGCATTCAGACAAATGTGATTGCTTTCTTGAACGGTGCGAAGAACTGTGCATCAGCTAGTACGAATCTGAAGATTGCGGTGGGAACCAGCAATTGTTTGAATGGACAGAGCGGCTCTGGCTGTAATAACCCTCTCTCGACAGCCCAGATAAGGGCCGCAGGACGGGCGTGGGCTGATATTGTCAATGCTGCGCAGGCACGGGTAGGAACAGATAGACGCTTTGCTATCTACGGCGCGAACGATATTGAGATCGAGTGGTCAACGTTCGCGAGTGCTAAAGCCTTCTCAGATGGTTTCAGCAGCAGGACTTCTGCTTTACTCGTAAATTACGGTGATGCATCAGACGGTGCAAATGGCAATGGGAGTGCGTATTCCTGGACTGCGGAACAGTTGTGGCAGATTGGTTCGACCGGCAATAATGTCTCTCTGCCTGAGATCTACTACAGCGCCAATGCGCGCGAATGGAGGCAGTTGAGCGAATGGTCTTGCAACAATAAAAGATCTGCCTGGAAGATTATCGGCACTATGGCGGAGAACGGTGAAGCCGGCTCTCTTAGTCCAGACGCGTCCTGGAAAGCCATGCATGATGCTCTGGCTCAGTCCTCCAATTCCTGTGCCAGCGCTTCGCGCAATCAACTCCACTACTTAACAAGTATCCATCAATAAGGTGCGGCGAAAGTCCAGATGCCCCACGTCTCCGGCTTGCCGCTGGAGACGTGAATTGACGGCTAAACCTGCCTGGACATTACATCAGTTTCTCACGCACCTGGGAACTACCCCGGCGTGTGTCGTTGATCCTCGTTTGAATGTCGTGGCATGGAATGCTGCCTCTCGCGTTGTTTTTGGCTACTGTGCCACCATGCCTGAGCGAGAGCGAAACTCGATCTGGAGATTATTCACTCACCCTTTGATCAGTCAAGGAAGCGAGAAGTGGGAGGAACTGGCACGGGTGTATCTGGCGCAATTTCGCGCCGAATATGGTCGTTTCATCAAAGATCCCTGGTGGGCTACACAGATTGCTGAACTCTCCTGCGCCAGTCCGAAGTTTCGAAAATTATGGACCCATTATGATGTGCTCAATGTGTCGGAAGGGCACAAATCGATGCAGCACCCGCTGGTAGGAGAGCTGATCTTTGATTTCCTCTAGTTTCAGACGGTCGATACCAGCGGCCTGCGACTGCTGGTTCACACGCCACAGAGTAACTCTGGAACCCCTGAGAAAATCGAGCGACTCCTGGCCTATGAGTCGGAATAAGGAGTTCTCAATCTATCGTAGCAAGCAGTGCACATAGTGTTAACTGGGATTGACCAGGTTGGCAACGAGGCCGTACACGAGCACCAGCGCGAAGCTCACCAGAATAGTGAATAGTGCAACCAGGCCAATCTGTGGGAAAAGCTTGAGCAACCCGTGCCTGTACAGGATAAAGCCGATGCTGATCGCGAAGCCAAGGATCGTCAAAATACAGCCACGCACAGAGGAGCTTAGCGTTGGCATATGCTTTCTTTTGAAGAGCGACGCTAAGCCTGGTACGAAACCGGCGACAGCAAAGATGAGCCAGGGAATCCACGAGTCGTAGTCTGCTGATAGCAGGTTGAGAAGCGAGCCATGCACTACATCGATGCCATAGAGCAGATCAGACACGGCAAATCCGCCCAGTGCGATACAGAGGCCAACCCATGGACCGAACGCACCACTGAAGAAAAGTGGCACGACCAGGACCGCTAGCACGCTATGTCCATAGACGTAAGGGCGGAAGTTATAAAAGACGCATAGCAGGATAATGCCGGCTATGACCTGAATAAACTGCCATTTCCACTCGCCGAGAAAGCCAAACAATTCCTCAGAACTCTCGTTGCGTTCCTGATTTCTTCTCTCAGGCCTCTCTATGTGATCGGGACGCGCAGAAGAACGAGCCAATTCTGCCCGCTCATCATAGTCTCTCTCCCCATGCGGACGAGGAGACGGCGTGTGTTGTCTACTGCGTTGTTCAAATTCCTGCTCTTGATAACTTCTCCGAGCTGGTTGCGACTGAAAACGTGGCTTGTCAGGATATGCAGGAGCTTGCTGCATCTGCGCAGATTGCTGAGGCTGACCATATTGAGCTTGTCGAAATGGCGGTTGTTGCTCAGTTGGAGAACGATGGGCTTGATTTGCTGCGTTGTAGTGCGGCGGCACGTTCTGCTGACCCGCTTGCGGCTGCTGTTGCCAGCCTGAATTGCTCTGGCTGAACGGGGTATGCGGCGCTTGATGAGGCGTTATGGATTGTTGTGCAGGCTGTGCTTGAGCATGCTGCTGAAACTGCTGCCCCTGTCCTTGAACTGCTCCATGAGATGGTGCTGTCTGTGCTACCGTCTCCGAGGAATGAAAAGTAGGTAGCCCTCCATTTGCCATCCCGCCTATCTGCTGATTCTCTATTGCCTGTCCTGACTCATTGCCGTTAAGCATAGCCTGTGCAGCTTGCGACCTCTGCTGCCCCTGTTGATCCTGCTGACTCTGCGAGAAACTTGCTGGCGAGGAGGGCGAATTTCCTGTCTGAGCACGAGTGGCGAACGTGTTGTTGCTGCCGCTGGTCGTGCCTGTTGAAGCTGGAGGTTGTGGCGACTGTAGCGACTGTAGCGGCTGCGCTGAAGATGGCAGCATCAGCACAGTCTGGGCATCTTTAGCTGTTTGCTGTATGGCTTCCTCGAATGCCTCCGCAAAGAGTCCGATCGTTGCGAAGCGCTGCTGTGGCTCTTTGTGTAGCGCTTTCAGCAGGACATTCTCGATTGCTGATGAGACGCCGGAAAGTTTCTCCTGCAATGGAGGAGGGGAAGCGAACATATGCTGCGTGCACAATTCGGTGAAGCTGCCATGGAAAGGGCGTTCTCCTGTCAGCCACTCGTAGGTGACGATGCCAAGCGAATACTGATCGCTGGCCGGGCGAGGCTTCCCTTGAATCTGCTCCGGCGACATATACGCGACGGTCCCGATTACGTCCTGTGTCCCCTGCGAACGAGATGTCTGTGAGATTAGCGCAATGCCGAAGTCGCTGAGCAATACTTCATTGCGCCGACCAAGCAGCATATTCTCCGGCTTGACGTCACGATGGATGATATGTTCATCGTGCGCGTACTGCAAGGCGTCCGCAACCTGTTTCACGTATGAGGCGGCTGTGAGCAGTGGAACCTTTGTCCCTTTAGGATAGAGCTGGCGCACTGTACCATTCGGAGCGAAATCCATCACCAGGTAGGGCACCTCGTGTTCGATACCGAAGTCGAGCACACGAATGATGTTGGGATGCGTGAGACGGGCAATCGTCTGTGCTTCACGTAGAAAACTATCTGTGTCATCTGTGCTTGACAGCCGGGTCTGTAGTACCTTGATCGCCGCCTGCGACTTGAGGTAGAAGTGCTCACCCAGGTAGACCTCGGCGAACCCACCCTCACCCAGAAGGCGCAGCAGCGTATAATTTCCCAGGCGTTGCCCTACTCGCTCTGCCACTCGTGGCTCCTTCTATGTCTATGTCTGGTATCGCTGACAGATAAGCTCTATACTACGTCCAGTTGCTCTATTGTAGAGAATTGGAGCCGCTACGTCAAGTGCAAAAAGAGAGGAAAGCAGTCTTTATAGAGGAGGCGAAAAGCGAACTACGGATCTTCTCCCTGGTCTATGGATGCTACTGCATCAGAGACAGAATGTATTGGATATAGTGGTGAACTTGCCATCTTCTCAGCTCAAAACAGCCGTCTCCTGCGCCTTGACACTCCCGACATATGCACACTCACCGTATAGTGAACAGCGCGAACATTCGGGGCGCTGGGCGTGACAGATCTCGCGCCCGTGGCGGATCAGGTTGACGTGCAGGACGTAACTCCATTCGGGTTGCGTGAGTCGCGCGATAACCTCGTGCGCCCTGTTCGCATCCACTTTTGGACCAATCAGACCCAGACGTTTGCTGACACGGTGTACATGCGTATCGACAGGGACAAAGTTCAGATCCATGTTGAACATGAGCACACACGCTGCTGTTTTGGGTCCTACACCTGGAATGCTGCGCAAATAGCGCCACGCCTCCTCTGGGGTGCGCTTTGTTAGCTCCTCATAGAGAAAGGCAGCCAGTGAGAGAGAGCTTCCCTGTTCTTTCTGACGATCTGTGAGCACGTGCAGCGCCTCTTGAATGCGCACAGCTTTGACGTTGGCAAGTCCACCCGAACGGATCGCCTCGGCAACGTCTACTGTAGAGGCATCGCGCACCACCTCCCACGTGGAAAAGGTCGAGACAAGCTGGCGATACGCTCGACCCGAATTGATATCGGAGGTATGCTGGGAGAGGATCGTTCCAACCAGACCACCCAGCGGGTCATAATCCGGGTCGTTCTTCGGTTCCCCATAGGTCTCTATCAATAGTTCGTATACCCGTGCGAGGTGAGCTGCCGCCGTTATTCCTGTGCTCATAGTACCTTTGCTACAATCCTTTATCATGAAATGCTACGCCTGGCATGTTGTTAGATATCAATTTTCGAGGGCAAGTGCTAGAATGATTGCTGTTCGGACGCTTCCCAGACGAAGCGTAAACATACCTGACTACCCCTTCCTCTTTGCTCTCCACGAGCCGATTATAGCATACACGAGAAGGACCCTTGGAGAGGATACATGGGAGCCGAAAAAGATGCGGCTTTGCCCTTCTTTTTTGTTGGTAGGAGGAAAGAAAGGTGAGTGCTGGCAAATGCAGGAATTATGCTATACTTTCGAAGAGAGTATCTGACTGAATAAACAAAGAAGATGGAATCGAGTGAAGGTGAGTAGGAAAGAAGAAAACATGCGGCTGATGGTACAGACGTTGCTTGTGAGTGCATTGTTGCTGCTACTGACGGCGTGTGGAGGAAATGGTGCAGTGTCAAGTTCAGGTCGTGCGATTGCACAGATTCTGACAGTGCCGAATGTGGGTGTGACTGATCTCGGAACGCTTGATCCCGCCCTCGCATGGGATCGCAACAGCTCACTGCTGTTCTCAATGCTCTACAATGGTCTGGTGCGCCTGGACAAAGATGCACATGTGATACCGGACCAGGCAACCTGGCAGATCTCCGATGATCAACGGATCTATACCTTCGCTCTGAAGCCGCACCTTGCATTCTCCGATGGCACGGCGGTAACAGCGCAGACGTATGTCTACACTTGGACACGTGCACTTCTCCCAGAGCTTGCATCTCCGTTTGCTCTCGACCTCGAACAGAACATCGTTGGTGCACAGGATGTTGCGCACGGTTCGTCCCACACACTGACAGGGGTACAGGCACTTGATGATACACACCTGCAGGTGACGCTAACGCAACCCGCTTCGTCTTTCCTGGCGACGTTGACGCAACCGCTCTTCTTCCCCTTAAACGCGCACGTGATCGAGCGCTACGGACAGCACGAATGGTCGCAACATAGCGTCGGGCAAGGTATGGGAACGGGTGCGTTTATGATAGGGAGTTGGACTCATGCCATCTCTATGCACCTGCTACCTAATCCGCACTATGCGAATGGAGAACCGCTGTTGCGCGCGGTAGAGATGCCTTTTGTCGCTGATCCTCAGACGGCATACTATAACTATAGCGCGGGCCACTATAGCCTGATGTGGAACTTTGCGTTCTCCGATTGGCGTGCGGCACGCGGTGCAGCCGGCTTTACAACAACTCCGCTCTGGCAGACGGAGGCGCTCTTCTTTGATACAAGCGTTGCACCCTTCGATACCGTTGCAGTGCGCCAGGCATTTTCGCTCGCACTCGACAGGAAGACGTTGGCGCATAACCTCTTGCTCGACTCGGTGACACCTGCCTACACCCTGCTCTCTCCCGGCTTGATCGGGTACAGAGAGAACGATGGAAAGCATGCATTTGACAGCGCGAGGGCGCGTACGCTCTGGCATATGCGTTACCCCGATCGCAACACCTTCCCTACCATTACACTGACGTATCCTGCAGGTCGTGTGGACAACGGGCTTATCGGGGCCTTGCAACAGATGTGGCAGCGCGCATTGAGCGTTGATGTCAAGCTGCGTGTGATAGAGCCGCATACGTACGATCAGGAGATGGAACAGCACCTCATCCCATTCGGCTTCACCTCGTGGATGAGCGAGATACCCGATCCCGCTCCTGCCCTGACTGCTAACTTTCTCTCTACTGCACCACAGAATAAGAGCCAGGAGCACAACGTCACCCTTGACGCGCTCTTGCAGCAGGCCGCTTCGACCTCTCCCACAGACCGTACGCGCCCGAATCTCTACACCCAGGCTGAGCAGCAAGTGCTCACGGATGGAGCCTGGATACCGCTCTACCACCCTGGCTTTAGTGCAATTCTACCTCCCTGGCTGCATGGAGTCTCCCTGCTCGGAAATGGCCTCTATTTCGGCACCTGGTCCACTGTCTACCTGACGCCGCATACGTAGGCAGAGCAAGATCACAGCTATAATAAACAATCTCTCATCCACTCCTCTTAAAAACTATGTTATACTACAGCCTGAATTAGGAACTCTTTCAGATGAGGATATTTTTCGCATGGACATAGAACAGCTTCCCTTACACGGTAGAGTCGCTCTGGTGACAGGTAGCAGCCAGGGCATTGGTCGTGCGGCAGCTCTGCGCCTGGCTCAAGCAGGAGCAGATGTTGTGGTAAATTACCGCAGCAATGAGGCGGCGGCGGCCGAGACACGCACAGCTATCGAGAGACTTGGCCGGCGTTGTGTCGCAATCCGCGCAGATGTGAGCCAGGAGGAAGAGGTGGCGCGCCTCTTCAATGAGGCGACTCAGTCGCTTGGTCCGATCACAATCCTGGTCAATAACGCGGGAACAACACGCGATAAGCTGATGCTACAGATGTCGCTGCAGGACTTTGAGTATGTGATGAATACAAACCTGCGCGCAGCTTTTCTCTGTACGAAAGCAGCTCTGCGCGGTATGATGAAGGCGCGCTGGGGCCGCATTGTGAATATCGCTTCCATTGCCGGCCTGCTTGGTAACGCGGGCCAGGCTAACTACGCCGCCTCAAAGGGCGCGATCATTACACTGACACTGAGCACAGCGCGTGAGATGGCGAGTCGCAATATCACGGCAAACGCGGTCGCACCCGGCTTCGTGCCCACCGAATTAACCTCGGCCGTGACGGAGGCACAGCGCCAGACAATGGTCGGGAGCACACCATTGGGGCGCTTCGGGACAGCGGATGAGGTTGCCGCAGCCATCGCTTTTCTCTGCTCACCTGATGCAAGCTACATTACTGGCCAGATACTCGCTGTTGATGGTGGGCTGTCAATGCATACATAAGAAAACAGAGCTTCAGTGCACTTCTCGTTGCATCTTATTCTGTGACAGAGAAGATAGCCTTCTGAAAAACTGTAAATCTGTGAAACAAGTTAGCATTGAACCTTCTCTAAAAATCACAAAGCTAGAAAGTATCCCATGTATGGTTTGAAGGAGGATTCAGCCATGGGCCTGCTCGAAACAGACGAGACCAATCTCTACACATTTGAAGCATTTGCAGCGCATAATTTCTACACAGATATCAATCGTGATCTGGTGCAACAAACGCTGGCACATCTGGAAAAACAACCACGTGATACCCAATTGACCATTGTCGATATGGCCTGTGGAACGGGTGCGGTGACGCGCTTGATCGCTGAGGAGCTGGCGCGGCAAAACCGCCTGACCTCTGCACGTCTTGTCGGGGTCGATCCCTCGGCTGAGGCTTTGCGCCTTGCACGCAAGGGGATGGACGAGCTGGGCTTGCAGGTGCAGGCCGATTTTATTCAAGGCGAGGCAGACGACCTCCCACAACTTGTGCATGATGCTCACGCGGCCTTCTTTTGCAATGCCATCCATCTCGTGCCCGATAAGCTGGCTGCGTTCAAGCAGATGGCCTCGATCCTGGCACCACGCGGCGTATTTGGCTGCAATAGTGCCTTTTACGTGGGCACCTATGTACCAGGCACTGAACGCTTCTACCGGCTCTGGACTCGCCGCGCGGTTGCCTGGCTCAAGCAGGAGCATCCAGAGGTCCACCTCTCTCATGAGCCAAAAACGGCGGCGCGCCAATGGGTAACGCCAGAGGGATATAGTGATCTCTTCAAACAGAGTGGCTTTCTCGATGTTGAGACGACAACGCGCGATGTACCTATTTCTATCGATGGCTGGCGCGATCTCGGTCAATACTGGCTCTTCATTGAGGGCGCGCTCCCCGGCGTTCCCCTTGCGCTGGGAGCACAGGCGCTTGGCACCGCTGTCTACCAGGTCGGGCAAGAGCTGGATATGACCGTCGTACCGCGCACCTGGCTACAAATGGTTGCAATCAAAGGGCGATAGAGAATTTTCGAGACAAAGCAGGATTGAAGGGCACGCTCCCTACGTGCCCACCATTCACACCAGGTTTCTTAAGGTTTGCCTCACTCCTATTCACTCCTACTTTCCATTTCGGTGGTACAATGCGTGTGGGAAAGCGCTTTTCACGCTTTCTACTCTCCCTTTTTCAGGAGCATAAAAGGAGATTAGCTATGCAATGGACGGTTATTGCACCCGCATTTCTGGCATCTACGGTTGAATTCGTTGAGGCGTTTACCATTGTGCTTGTCGTTGGCCTGACCATCAATTGGCGCAGTTCATTTATTGGCGCTATCGCCGCTGCTGCGACACTCGCTCTCATTGTTGCTACGCTTGGAGTCGCACTTGTTCAGTTTGTTCCACTCGATATTTTGCGCCTGTTCGTCGGTGTACTACTGATTCTCTTTGGTCTCAAATGGGTTAAGAAGGCTATCCTTCGCTACAGTGGCATTAAAGCGCTTCACGATGAAGAGGCGATCTTTGAGGAGACGCGAGCAGAGATACGAGCGCGCGGGGAGAAGATTACGCCGCGCATCGAGCCATTCGGCGTTGCGCTCTCCTATAAAGCGGTCCTGCTCGAAGGTCTGGAAGTTGCATTTATTGTTATCACTTTTGGCAGCACTGTCTCGACCAACAAGACGCTTGGCATTACATCAGCAGCGCTTGCAGCCACTGCTGCGGGCATCCTGGTTATCCTGCTGGGTGCTCTGGCACGCGCACCCCTCACACGTGTTCCTGAGAACACGCTGAAATTCACTGTCGGCATCATGCTCACGACCTTTGGCACGTTCTGGGCTGGCGAAGGACTCGGCATCGCGTGGCCGTTCGCGGATGCCTTTCTCCTGTTGCTGGCCGCGCTCTACCTGCTCATCTCTCTCGGCCTGATCATCTGGCTACGTGGGACACGCCACTCTAGAACATTGTCAGGTAGCTCGGCTGGACAGGTAGAAGTATAAGGAGCAGATCGACCATGAAGACTCTCAAAAGTATCTACACCTTTATCGCGGGAGATAGTATTATTCTGATCGGTGTCCTCCTGACTATCGCTGTCGTCGCGCTGATCGAATATGCTCCCGCACTGCTCCTGCTCCGCCCAGTTGCCGGTGCACTACTCATTATCGCCGTTGTCGCCGTTCTGGTCGCAACATTGAGCCGCGAGGCGTTTGGCAAACGAGAATAACGCTGCAGGTGCGAATGAGAAAGCAATTGTTAAAAAGTGTTAAGTATAGCGCCTGAATCACCTCGCCATTCGTGTAAAGATCAGTACTCCTCTTCTTCAGACGCAGAAGTACTATTTCAAGCTCACTGCTTTTTCGAAAACCTCTTAGAAGAGCGTTTGTTTCCGTGTATGATCAGAGAAAGAGATAGGCACGAAGATGAATTTTTTCGAGAAGAACTGGCGCATCTTTGCTTTGCTGGCAGGCGTTGGTGTGACACGAGCAGTCTGGAAGCGCATGAGAAGCATAGATCTGCAAGATAAAGTTGTCCTGATCACTGGCGGCTCACGTGGGCTGGGACTCGCACTCGCTGACGAGTTTGCGAGCAAAGGGGCACAGCTTGTGCTCTGCGCGCGTGATGAAGATGAACTGAAGCGAGCACGCATGCGGCTTTCAGAACAGGGTGCCAACGTGCTGATCGTCCCCGCCGATGTCTCCGACGCACAGGAGGCAAAACGCGTCGTCAGGCAGGCAACCGAGCGCTTTGGTCGCGTGGACATCCTTGTCAATAACGCGGGCGTCATTACGGCCGGGCCATTGCGTACGCTGACACGAGACGATTTTGAGGAGTCGATGAACATTATGTTCTGGGGTCCTTTCAATATGACAACGGCTGCCCTGCCGCAGATGTTGGAGCGGAAAAACGGGCACATCGTCAATATCACTTCGATTGGGGGAAAAGTTGCGGTTCCGCATCTCCTCCCCTATACGAGCGCGAAATTCGCCGCAACTGGCTTCTCTGAGGGGCTACGCGCGGAATTGGCCCAGGAAGGCGTTCTTGTGACCACCGTTGCACCTGGCTTGATGCGCACCGGGTCGCAGGTGAACGCTATTATAAAGGGCGAGATGCACCGCGAAGAGTACACCCTGTTCACGCTACTCGATACGTTGCCCGGCTCCTCCATCAGTGTGCGCAGAGCTGCGCGCCAGATCGTCTCCGCTACACAGCAGGGAAATGCAGAGCTAATCATTACGCTTCCCGCTCAACTCATGGCCCGCCTGCATGGAGCCTTCCCAGGTGTGAGCACGAACGCTCTCGGCCTGCTCAACCGTTTCCTGCCAACTGGAGAAGGTGCCGGAACAGCCCGTCATACGGGAAGAGAGAGTGAGACACCTGTAACAACGTCCTTCGTGACTGAACTTGGTCAGCGTGCCTCACGCAATTATAACGAGCTCTAGTTCAGCATGAGAAGAAGAGTGTTTCTGACGCTGGCGCAAGGAGAACTTTCCTTTGCCTGAACCTCTTCTTTCCAAAAATTTGTGCTACCTGCCAGAGGAGCAAGTACAGAAGGAACGCCAGGACTACGCTCCACGGCAGGTGGAAGAAGAGACGAGAATAGCAACTCTTTTCGCCTCTGTTGACGAGGCGAAAGCGAACTGCTATCATATTCTGCGAAGAGTATCTTCATGACCATTCTCAAATTAAGGTGGTAGAAATGCACGAGGCACGGACGTGGCGCGAACTCCTGGCAAGCATCATTCAAGACAATACAGAAAAGCAGCGCCTTCTTGAACAGTTGCGGGTGAGTTCTATTACCTTAACACGCTGGATCAATGGAGAATCAGAACCCCGCCCACAAAATATACGCGCTCTTGTTAAAGCCTTACCAGCATATTCCGAGGAGTTGATCGGACTTATGCGTAAGGAAAAAGATATGGTCGATCTTCCAAAACCATTTGAAGAGGACCTCGTCAAGGAAATCCCCTCTGAGTTCTACGCACGTGTGCTCGTGGGGCAGGCAACGACCAGCGAGCACCTGCACTTCTGGTCTATGTGCCAGTTGATTATCCAGCAGGCGCTTGGACAGCTCGACCCGGATCGACACGGTATGTCTCTCTGGATCGTCCGTTGTATGCCGCCTTCTGGTTCAGCACAAAAAGTTCGGAGTTTGCGCGAAAGTATCGGTCAGGGTACTCCACCTTGGCCTGGCAACCTTGAACAATCTGCAATGTTCCTGGGGGCAGAGTCGCTCTCTGGCAGCGTTATCACCTCCTGTCGGCCCGATATCATTCACGATCTTGAGCAAGAACCAGATATGCGCGCATTTACACGCACGGAATTTGAGAAAAGTTGTGCCATCTTTCCAATTCTGTATGCGGGACGTGTCGCTGGCGTGTTTCTCGCATCAAGTACACAAAAAAATTATTTCCTGTCACATGCGCGTGTCGAACTATTGCAACGCTATGCAGATCTGGTTGCACTCGCCTTCGATCCCGCCGACTTCTATGAGCCGGACCAGCTTGCGCTCTGCATTATGCCTCCACAAAGCACACAAAGAACATATTTCTCCCGCTTCCGTCAGCGTGTTGCGGATACGATGGTGCATGCAGCTCGACAAAATAAACCGCTGAACAATGTAGAAGCCGATATGCAGGTCTGGCAAAAATTAGAAGAGGAGCTGCTCCAATTGCCGATACGTGATGACAATACTCCCCAGATAAAAAAATAGAGGAGTTCACTACGTCTATTTTCGAGCATTTCACCTCACCTCTTTCTCCATACTGGACAAGGACAACACTGGGTCCTGGTTCACTGCTTGTAGCCGACTCGTCACTACGTATGACACTCCCTGCTGTACCACAGGGAGTCTACGCGGATGCCCAGATTGATGACTATGGCAAACGGGCACGCAAAGATTTTCCCTGGCACGCACCACTACGTATGCGCGTGCGAGCACGGGCATCGCTTCCAGCCGCTACAGCGACAAGTACACCAGATGGTGCGGGCATTCTGCGTGGAACAGCGGGTTTCGGCTTCTGGAACTATCCGTTCTCGGTGCGCGGGGATATTCTAATGCTGCCAGAGGCGATCTGGTTTTTCTATGCCTCGCCCCCCTCGAATATGGCGCTCGTTCCCGGCGTGCCCGGCTGGGGCTGGAAGGCTCAGGTTGTTCACGCTATGCGCCCTGCAGCACTGTTGGCAACACTTCCGACAGTCCTGGCAACTGGCTGGGGACGTATCAGTGGCAATACACAGCCGGCCGCACGCTGGCTACAACGCTTGAGCGGCACAAATGAGGTCTTGCTCCCGACAGATCTGACGAAGTGGCATACCTACACGCTGGAATGGCGTGCAACGGCGGCGAACTTCTGGGTTGAAGACACCCACGTCCTGCGCGTCCCTCATCCCCCGACTCGTCCACTCGGCTTCGTTGCCTGGCTGGATAACCAGTATGCGATTGCTACGCCACGTGGTGTACTGCGCTTCGGCACGGTCACCACGGAACCAGAAACGTTTGAAATGGATCTGCTAGAGATAGAGGACATTAAGTAGAGGAGGGATAGGTGTGTATGCCTATCCCTCCTCTACCTGGTATCTTCTTACTTCTCGGCCAGTGGCAGCACCTCGTCGATGATACCGTACTCTTTGGCCTCCTGAGCGCTCATATGGAAGTCGCGATCTGTATCACGCTCGATGCGCTCTAGCGCCTGACCCGTGTGGTGATGAATAATGCCGTTCAGGTCTGAACGCAATTTCAGAATCTCACGAGCCGCGATATCTATATCTGAGGCCTGTCCACTCAATCCACCCTGCAACGGCTGATGCATATGGATGCGCGCGTGCGGCATGGAGAAGCGCCGTCCCTTATCGCCTGCCATCAGCAGAATCGTGCCAAAGCTCGCACTATACCCCACACAGGTAGTGGCGATAGGACACGGGAGGACACGCATCGTGTCATAGATTCCCATCCCCGCATATATAACACCGCCAGGCGAATTAATGTACATGTTGATCTCGCGCTTGCTATCCTCGGCAGCGAGGAAGAGGAGCTGCGAGATGACCAGACTGGCCATTCCATCCTCAATCTGACCATTGACGATGATAATGCGATCACGCAGCAGGCGCGAGAAGATGTCATAGGCTCGCTCTCCGCGTGCGGTGTTCTCTAAAACAGTTGGGACAAAAAGACTTGAAGCCATATTTTTATTCTCCTCTTTCTTTATGCATTTTTCTCACTTGCATTATCCTCTTCATGCACCTCACGTGCCTGGCGCATGAAGTAGTAATGAATACGCTGACCATTTTCACCTTTGCGCTCGTCGAGCACTCCAGCCAGAATCCAACCCTCCGTTCCCAGAGCGTTGAGCCGCTCGGCACCAACCGCCGCCTCTTCGCGCAAGTCAATTGTCAGCACATGATATTCCCAACGCACAGGCTCTCTCTTCACCTGCTCATACACCATAGGGACAAATGCTGATGAACGTACCTCCGGTGTACTAGATGACTGTATCCTAAAAAAGTCTCCAACAAACATAGCAAGCTCCTTTTCTTGTCTCACTCACTTCTTATCTTGCAGAGGGTACGCCTTGAATATAGCATGCCGATAGCCTATACTGATAGAGATAAACTATGCTGTGAGCATACCTCTCTGCATAACAATGCTGTGAGCATACCTCTCTGCATAACAATGCTGAGAGCATAGGAAGGAAAGAGCCATGGCAGATTTACAGGAGACTATAGGAAAGGTTGTTCGGCAGGAACGACAATATCGACAGCTCACGATCAAAGAACTGGGAGAGAAAGCGGGCCTTTCGGAGATCTATGTGGGTGAGATCGAGCGTGGACAAAAGTATCCCTCTGCCAAGGTGCTCGAAAGCCTGGCAGCGGCACTCGATCTTGGACTGGCAGAGCTGCTGGAACTGCTGGCAGAAGAGATCCGCAGGGAGCGCGAGCCACAGATCACGAGCGTCATCGGCTTTACTACACCCGCTACAACAGGACAGCCACGACGTACGGTTGTCAAGCGCATCGTCAATATGCTCGATGAGGGTGATGTGGAGAGCGTGGCGAGCTTCAGCGCCTTCTTGCTCTCAAAACATCTCACCCCCATCTGATCCGTTCTCTTTTTCTACAACACGCGTAAAATGGTAAGAACTAATGTGCATCTTCTGCCGGAAATAGAAGCGGTGCGCACCATGGCGGTGCGTACCGGAATCGAGATGGAATTGTGCACAGCCAAGACGTTGCGCCTCTTCGTAGAGCCAGTTCATCAAATTGCGCCCGTATCCATAGCTCCGAAACTGTTCGCGTGTGACAAGATCATCCACGTAGAGATGATGCCCCCACGCCAGGTTATGCGCGACACGAAAACCAGCTACGGCAACTGGCTCGGCCAGACCATCTACAAACGCTCCAACCAGCCGATACCCCTCCCGCCGCTGCTCATTCACACGCGCGACAAACTCTTCCTCTGACTGCAGATGTGGTCGCAATTCGCGTATAGTTTTGTAGGCACGGCTACTCTCGGACACTCCAAGCTCTCGAATGACAGCCATCAATACAATCCCCTCTAGCACTGCTAACGGCGGCGACGTGGGCGGCGAGCATAGGTTCCCCGCCTGTAATAGCGCTCATAGCCTACCCGATACACCCGACGATAGACCAAGGCGCTCCATAATGCGACAAAAATTGCGGCCACCAGCAGCGACGAGAAGAGCGGCACGCCATTAATCGTTACATCATTATTGAAGTGCAGACCAAGCAGGCCTACGAATAAGAGCATTCCAATAAAGCCAAGAATCATTGCTCCAATAATACCATCAGGAGCTCTCCTGCGTGCAATCAGCTCACCGAGCACACCTCCGACCAGCGCAATGAGAAGCCATACCAACAGATTTTCAAGCGTTAAATGCATATAAAACCTCCCTGCTTCTTAGCAAAAAATCGAGTATAACTGCTAGTAACACGGGAACGTCAACAATTTCGCTTCATAATCGCTTCACCCCTTGCCTCTTCACAGACTACAATGCAAAATACTGCCGCTTGTACCCATGAAATCGCTAACAGACATACTAATACAAATTTTTAATCTGGACAGGAGCTACTACGTTTGACCTCTCTTCCTACTCAATTTACATGTATTAAGAATATATAAAATTCATCGTCACCCCAAAAAACAGGTATGTACAGCTATACTTCCCTCAAGGGGATTATGGTATAGTACTTAAGAACTATATTTGAGAGATTTTAAGAGGGGGACTAGACCGTGGGGTATTGGTTGCAGATTGATCATGACCGACATATCATCTTTGTGCACAGCGATACATCTCCACATCATCGTTGTAGCTGGCTAGGCAGAAGGGCTGCGCGCCCTCAACCACCCAACTGGAAGTATACTGAGCATCTCGAATCAACATCTCTCCTCGTCAACGGCAAGCTGTACCTGCTAACGGCTTGTGTACTCCCTCAGTGTATGAATGGAATACTCCCCTCTTCTTAAATACAGACCGTCTTTTTTCTAACTTCCACATCTTATTCGCAGATAAACAAATACACTCAATCTCGATGTTAAACCTTACTTAATCACCTCAATACAAGAGAGCGAGTGTGCTCTGATAAGACCATAGGACGCTCTTCGAGAACAACTCGTTACGGAAGAAGGGGTGATTAATGAAAACTATTGGCTTGCCAGCGGGTTGTGTTGGGAATCTTCACGCGAATAGTATCAAATTCACTACCACGTTACACGCTCTGGCTGCTGTTGATATGGCACTGACAACTCCATAAAGCCCTTGACCTTCTAGCGACAGGAAGGTGTATAGTCTTTGCAGAAGGAGATGTGACGCACTATGAAAACCTGGCAAAGACAATCAGGCAGCAAAAGGTACGACGAGGGTCAAGAAAAAGGCTTCACCATCAGTCAGGTCGCACGCTTGACAGGAATAAACGCAAAGACTATTCGCTACTATGAGAGTAGCGGTGTCTTGCCACGTCCGGCGCGTTTCGCCAACTCCTACCGCCGCTACGATCTGGCTGATGTCAACCGCCTGCTTCTGCTCCAGCGCATTCGTATGCTTGGTGTACCGCTCGCTCAAGCAGCAGCATTGCTGAACGAAGCAACAGATGCTCTCTGCCTGGATGTTCAACGCGAGCTGCTGGGCCTGGTCGAGGCTCGTCAGATAGCAATTGAGCAGGAGATAGCAGAGCTGCAACGCCTGCGCGAGGAGCTTCTCAGCTATCAACACACGCTTGCCAACTGCCATCCAGATGAGAACGAGACCTTTCGTAACTGCGCCAATGTGTCCTGTTTCGCCGTTTCAGAGATCTATGAGCAAAAAGGAGAGTGTTGCGATGATGTACATGTATAGTCAGGAAGAGCCATGCCCCTGTGATTGCGATTGTGGATGCGGTTGTGGGTGCTGCGGCGGTCGTTAAATAGTCAAAAAGAGCACGAAGAGCTATCCTTCGTGCTCTTTTATTAAGAAGGCTAGAATTCTTTGGAGTACTCCTTAACTATAGCTCTGCAAGGGGTGCCTTCCACCCCACACATCTTGAGCGGAAACGCCTCCAGAAAGACACGCGGCTTCGAGATTCGATGCAGATCGACAACACCTTCCAGAATCAGAATCTCTTGCTGGCACAGGTAGACGTTCACCTCATAGTTAGCCGTCACTCGTGACTCCAAACCAACCGAATCAATCGCAATCATACGCACCCCCTTCTCCTCAACCAGGTAGCGCGCCGCATTGAGCGAGAGACCGGGTCTGCGCGCCGGATCGAGCTTACCCTCCCGAATCACCTCGTCCATATGCCCGCTACGCAACAGCACAATCTCATCTGCTATAGTGAGTGGCTCAAGCTGCCGACGCAGGTCCTCACGCGACGTATCCTCCCCGCGCTTCTCTATCTGCACAACTGTCGCCCAGCCCTCAAACGCCTCTAGAGGAAACGTCTCAATCTTTCGTCCATATTCGAGAAAATAGTGCGGTCCCTGAATATGTGTTCCCGTCTGCGTCGATGCCTTGAAATCGTACACAAACTCAGGATTGCTGCCCGTAACCCAGTTTAATGGTCCGACTACCTCGAACGGCTGATCCCCTTCAAAAGTGAACGCATCCATCCCCATCGAGATATCAATGAGGCAGTACGGTTGATTTTGTATGTGCAAGATGCTTCTCCTTCTTCATGCTCAATACGACAACATAGTACTTGTAGCAAAGGCCCAGCCATCCAACATATAGGAGACTTGCAGGAGAGACTATTCAGTACTACAGAGCTATGATACACTACACGAGCGAAGCTGTCTTTTTCTCTACTCTCTTGCCTTTGAAAGGGTGCGCGGTGAACGAGATTCAGGAATCTTTAGAGTGGCGCTCGGTCGTGAATGCAGTAGTGAAAGCCGATCTACGAGCGGCACTCCCAAATATAGACCAGACAGGAATTATCGCCTTTACAGATGGGGCTTGCCTGAAAAATCCAGGCGGACCCGCCGGGTGGAGCGCTTTACTGTGGTCGATGAGCGATGC
>DAOUDD010000108.1:0-35397 GCA_034431765.1 Ktedonobacteraceae bacterium
GAGTTCTGGATAAGCAGACCCCCTCCAATGAGCGAGAATAGGAGCTAGACAAACAACTTCTATTCAACAGTTGCTTGCCTACTGTCATCAAGAAAAAAAACCAGGTCTGCATTTTGATGAACTCGCTCTCCTGGCTGCTTGATCCCCTTGGCTTATCCAGAGCTCACGTTATTTACATTTCTCTCCACAGATATTCCTGATGTGAAGCAGTTTGCCCAAATCAGTGTGTCCCAGTGCTCACATCGGAGGGCAAGTGCCTATGTTGAAGGGCAAAACCTGCTCACGTGCAAAGGCATTTACCAATCACGGCAGGAGAAAGTTTGCACTGGATGGAATGGGAAGCTGTATTTCCGCTATTTCAGCGCTTTCTGACACCACATGGTTATCTCGCTATTGTTGAACGTGGAACAGAGCCAGCTCCACGGAGTGATGCTTTAGGCAAGCTTATCCTGCAATTTTCCACCAATCAAGACTATCGCCCATATAATCTTGTCGAGGAATTGGAGCAGCGTAGCCTCTTTCAGCAATGTGGAGTCATGAGTACACAGTCTGTCCCCTTTGTTCAGCAAGAGGAGGAGTATCTGCAATCCTTGCACTCAAGAAATGGCCTATCACGAGATCGTATGAGTAGACAGAATGCAGAAGCCTTTGATAGTGAGGTTAGAAAAGTACTCTCACCTTTTCTATATGATGGAGGACTTGCACTATCTCTATTCGATACGCTTATATGGGGAACTCCAACCTGATAGTAGTATCAGCATGAAGCAAAAAAGAGACGGAGTACTTATATCATCTTCCGTCTCTTTTTTATTTAGTTCAAGCTATAATTTCATCTGAGAAGAAGCGGACCCAGAGCACACAGACTGCAAGGCCACCGATGAGCGCGAAGAAGCCAACTGCACCACCATTAAAGTTGTTGGGATCTTTAAAGGGGTAGAAAATAATCAGCGCTAGCCAGCAGATCGTCAATATTGCGGTCAGACTGAGCTTATTGGTCTCAGAATGTGCTCGGTTAAAAATGTGGTAGAACACAATCACCAGCAGACCAATGAACTCGATGATTGGCTTCAGCGGAGTGAGGTCCGTTGGAAGGCCTTTGCCCGTCCAGTCAATCACCAGGTTGTCATTGAAGAACAGGAAGATGCAGATCCAGAGCATCGCCAGCACAATGCCCCAGATGACCTTGCGAATTTCAATGGGACTATTCACGTATCGGACTCCTTTCGAGGAGGATTTGCACTCTCTTATTCTGATTGACAACGCCACGTTGTGGCTAGCTACGCTCAGTCAATCAGATCAGTAGCACTCTTTATATTCCGATAGACAACGCCACGTTGTGGCTAGCTACGCGCTCAGCCAATCGGATCGGTAGCACTCTTTATATTCCGATAGACAACGCCACGTTGTAACTAGCTACGCTCAGTCAATCGGATCGGTAGTACTATGAATCTGTACAGAAAAAGAACAGTGAAAAATACCGCTCCAGAGTATGTTTTGCGTAGTCGTATTGTAGTCGTTATCGCAAAATAAATCAACATCTTAAGGACGTGTATATGCTCGTGCGAAGCGTGCTGCCCAACGCGCATTGTTGACCAGTAGCGCTGTATTTGCTGCGATGCTCTCCCCTCTCGTGGTTTCTGCGACATAATTCAGTACGAAAGGCGTTAAGCTTGCTCCTTTGATCCCTTGCTTATCTGCCATCTGCAGCGCCTCTGTAATCGCCGCCTCCAACGGCTCCGCAGCCATTGCATGCTCTTCTGGAATGGGACAGCAGAGGAGCACTCCTCCCAGAGCACACGCCCACTGTGCACGAGCGGTAGCAACTACCGTTTCAACATCATCAACGCGCTGCGCAAGTCGTCTCCCGCTCTGACGCACATAGAAGGCTGGAAACTCATCGGTCTGCCAGCCCAGGACAGGAACGCCCTGTGTCTCCAGATATTCAAGCGTGAGATCCAGGTCAAGAATAGATTTAGCTCCGGCGCACGTCACCAGCACAGGTGTACGGCCCAATTCTTGTAGATCCGCAGAGATGTCCATACTGCTCTCAGCTCCACGGTGAACACCGCCAATACCGCCAGTGGCGAAGAAGCGGATTCCTACCAGGCTGGCACAGAGCATCGTACCTGCAACAGTTGTCGCACCCCACTGTTTCGTTGCCAGAGTGAACGCCAGATCACGCCGACTGACTTTCTGTACCTGTGGCGCGCTCGCCAGGTGTGCAATTTCATCCCCGCTCAGACCTATCACGATCTCACCATCGTGAATACCTATCGTGGCCGGCAGGGCTTTCTCAGCGCGAATCACTGCTTCCATTGCCTGCACAACCTGGATATTCGTTGGATAGGGCAGGCCGTGAGAAATAACTGTTGATTCGAGCGCCACAACTGGCCGTTGCTCTACCAAAGCGGTCCGCACCTCTGCAGAGAGACGGATGTAAGGTGAAAGAGTATTCGTATGCATATGCAAGATTGTACCATAGTTCCGCTTGTTTACCAGTCCGTTCTCTTTCCCTCTTGCCTCGAGTATTCCAGGCATGGTTAGCTTGAATCCCGGTGGAAGTGGTCATGAAACGAAACGGCCATAGACCTTTATGCAGTTTGCGGTATTCCCATACCACATGTTATATTACCCTTTGGGCATGCTTTACAGAATGCTCCACTACAAATTGTCTCAAGAAGAAAGTAGGAGTGTTGTATATGGCCTTTGCGAAGAAATTATTTCAAACAAGCTTGATTGTCGGTGGAACGCTTGGGTTCCTATCGTTGTCAAATAAAGTCACGGAATCTATGGCCGGCGAACTGGATACTGTCCTGACCGGTGAAGAGCGACGCTACGCCTGGAAGTACGGCGACATATTCTATAATGTCAAGGGATCACGTGAGGCTAAGCCTCTGGTGCTTATTCACAGCTTTGGTCCGGGGGCATCGTCCTTTGAGTGGCGCAAAAATCTCGATGCGCTTGCCGAAAATTTCCGCGTTTATGCGCTAGATTTGCTAGGTTTCGGGCTCTCTGACCGTCCGGCAATTAATTATGATGCGGAGACGTTCGCCGATCTGATCAGTGATTTTATGAAAGAGGTGATTGGAAAGCCTGCGATTGTGGTCGCACATGGCCTGCCCTGTGCATACGTCATCGCCTCCGCTTATCGCCACGCACAATACTACGAGCGGCTCATTCTGCTTGCTCCCCCATTGAACATTGTACAGGAGGAGCAAGCAGGCCCTGGTTTCCTGAGTGCGCTGGTGAAGACTGGACTGCGCTTGCCGATTGTCGGACAGGCTCTCTACAACCTGCTCACCTCGCGTCGCGCTATTCGTGGCTACTATGATAAGCAGGGGTATCACAATCCTGGCTTGATCACTGACGAACTGGTAGAGTATGTCTATACCAGTGCCCACCAGCCAGGCACTCGTTATGCCACAGCCTCGCTCTTTGGTAACACACTTAACCTGGATGTGCATGAGCCACTTGCCCGTTTGCAGATGCCAGTTGTTGCTGTCTGGGGCCGCGAAGGGACCATCATTCCCAGCGAGGCAAGCGAGGCGTTCAAGCGTGCAAACTCGAAGATCGATGTACGTATTTTCGACAAGAGCAGCTTCCAGATCCAGGAGGAGCAAGTCGGCTACTTCAACAGTCTGGTGCGTGAATTTTCGGATTCACTTGTAAAGTAGATTGTAGTAAAAAACAGAGGCAGCTCTTTCGTGAGTTGCCTCTACTCTCTCCTATAGCTGTGTCTACGGACGAATCATCATATCTGGCTTCGTTGCGTCATTGTAGACTCTACCAGATTGATAGTGCTGTTCGTACTTGCGAGCTTGCTCGTAGAGATTGTGAGCGGCCCGTTCAGCATCAAAACTCATTGCCTGACTTGCTTCGGGATTGTGAGCGACGGCCTGGAAGGTTGCTGCAATATCACGGATCGCGTGTGGATCGGTAATTTTGCCGTCCTGTACCTCTTTATATGCTTTGACCAGAACCTCTTCTTTGGGCAGGGGCTTTGGTTCCGCAGGTTCTTCTGGCGCAAATACTGATTGTCGCTCAGATGGTTTTGGCGTTGTTGTACCAACAGGAACAGTAGGACCTGGAACAGTCTGTGGTGCTGTTGCCGGTTCCGGTGACGTATTATGATACTCTGCCATCGCAGGCTGTGGCACCTGAGGTAAAGCCTCTTCCTGGTGTGGTTGAGATGCCGCTACCGGGTCTGGTTCGTGTTGCAGAACGGCGATTCCGTGGGGAACTAGCTCAATGTCGCGAATGCTGACCCAGTTGATCTGCACACCCCACAATGCAACCTTCTCACTCATACGTTGAAGAAGATAGGTGTTGATGCGGTCTCGCCGTTCCAATCCGCCCGCAAAGTCATCTTCACCCTGACCGGGGAGAGATGGGGTTGTTTGTGCGCGAGTGGCAGGTGAACCGGTATAGCCATGCAAGCTTTGTTGCCAGGCCAGAAAATCTTCAGGCGAGAAAATGTTAGCTATCGTTTGCAGCAAGGTGACAAAGGTTGCACGCAGGTTCTCTTCCCAGTTGTTGACCTGGGTGACGGTCAGGTAAGCATCTTCGGCTGGCACCTGGTACGAGATAACGCCACGCAGCAGCACGTCTTCATCCCGTGAGAGCTGTACTTTCTGCTGGGGCGAGTTCCAGTGCGTCTCTTCCACGTTGACCTGTTGTACAACCTCTTCCCATGGCATTAGAAGGTTAAAACCAGAATAAAGTGTACGTGTGTATTTGCCAGATGAGAAGACGATATCGACGTAGCCTTCTGCTACCGGGTGAATACTACGCCGTGCCATATAGACAGTAAAGCCCAGCAGAGCCAGGAGCAAGAGTATACTGGGAATGGGACCAAAAAGGGCGAAGCAGCCGATGAGCAGAAAGAGAACGGCTCCGCCAATTGTTCCGAGTACCCACATATTGGGCTGTGTTGAAGAGAAATAAACAGCGATAGCTTGACCAACCGTAGCGAGAAGGAGGAGAAATGCGATAACCCAGAATGTGGGAGGAGGAAGGTAGGCATGACCAGTGGCAAGGGCTGGCAAGACAATTGCAGCAGTGATACCGCCGAAGAGGAGTGGGAGCAGGATAAGAGGAACGTATTGCCAGAATCCTTTGAACCTGCCTGCAGCTCCAGATTCCGCCACCGCTTGAAAGTTTGCTTCCTCATCCTCAGCAAGAGAGGGGGGACCTGGAAGATTGTTGTCCACATAGACAGCGCTTTGCTGTTGTCCAGCCGGTGGAGGAAGCTCCTCCTGGTCTACTAATGAGAATCTGCTGGCACCCTGCTCAGAATGCACATCTGCAGGGCCTTGCCAGGAAGATCCAGTGTCCTTCCTGTCGGATGGCATAGCTAGAAACACCTTCCTCTCATTCAGATAAAAAGATGCGATAACACCTTCTAGAAACGAAATTTCCATTTCTGAATGCAACTTGTACTATCGATCCGATTGACTAAGCGAAGCTGGCTACGAAGTGGCGTTGTCAATCGGAATAAGAGAGTACTATTGGCTCTGCGAGGTAATTCTGTATTATAGCTTCTTCTTGATTCCACAAGAACCACAGCCGCCGCCAGTGCTACCACCAGCTCCGCCACTTTGTGTACTACAACATGCTCCACCACTGCCACAAGAACCACAACCGCCACTGCGCTTGTTCTGGTCTTGAGCATTGACGGGAACGTGAATTGTCACCCCGCTTTCAAGCATAACTTCGACCGAATTTTGCGGGACATTAACCGAGACAACTTTTCCCGACCCACTGGGTGTGTCCAGGAAAGCGCCGATATGCGGCATCTGTTGCTTTGCTTGAATGTAGTTGTCATTCTCATAGGCAAGACAACACATCAGGCGACCACAGACACCAGAGATTTTTGTTGGGTTAAGTGGCAGTCCCTGCTCCTTGGCCATTTTAATAGAGACAATGCCGAAGTCAGTGATCCACGAACTACAACACAGTGTTTTGCCACATGGACCTACACCACCTTGCAGCTTCGCCTGGTCACGCGCTCCAATCTGGCGTAGTTCGATACGTGTGCGAAAAGTAGCGGCTAGATCGCGTACCAGTGCACGGAAGTCAACGCGCTCGTCTGCTGTAAAGTAGAAGGTGAGCCGGCTACCATCAAACGTATATTCAGCCTCGACCAGCTTCATTGGCAATTTATGTTGCCCAATACGCTCATGGCAACGCACCAACGCATCCTTCTCTTTACTTTTAAACGAGAGCATCATTCGTAGTTCGTCTTCGTTTGCCAGGTGCAAGATGGGCTTGAGCGGATCGCTCAGGTCAGTAGGGGAGATCTTTTTTGACGCGATCACCACGCGTCCCGCCTCCATTCCGCGGGTGGTTTCGACAATAACATACTGACCATTCGCCAGGCTCAGTCCCTGTGGGTCGAAGTAGTAGATACGGCCGGCAGGACGGAAGCGAATGCCGACGACAACGACCTGGTTGGTACTCGCTGTCTGAACCATAGCTCTTTTATCTTTACTAGAAGAAAGAGAGGATGGATAAAAACACCTTTGTATCTCAATCTAGCGTTACTACATCTCGTACATAGAAGATGTAGTGCAAGAAGAGCATCTCCACCCTGTCTCTCTTAGCTACTTAGCTACATCTCGTTCGTTAGCAGAATGGCCTCTGCAACCTCGCGCATAGATTTGCGATTATTCATGCTGGCCTTCTGGATCTTACGGAAAGCTTCCTGCTCACTAAGGCCCTGCTTGTCCATCAGCAAGCCCTTGGCGCGCTCGACGACTTTGCGGGTCTCCAGTTTATCGGAGAGCGAGCGTGCTTCTTCCTCCAGTGCACGGAACTCGTTATAACGAGCGAGTGTCACTTCAATTGCGGGGGTCACCTCGCTTTCGCGCAGTGGCTTAACGATGTAATTGACTACTCCGGCTTCTTTGGCGCGTTCCACTAACTGTTGATCCCCGAAGGCTGTGAGCAACAACACTGGTGCAATCTTCTCCTGCGTGAGTGTCTCGGCGGCAGTGATGCCATCTACATCGGGCATGCGAATGTCCATGATCATCAGGTCGGGTCGTAGTTCGCGAGCCAGGTTGATGGCGCTCTGCCCATCTCCGGCTTCACCAATCACGAGATAGCCCTGTTTTGTGAGCACATCACGGAGGTCCATGCGCTGAATGGCTTCATCATCTGCAATAATAATTCGTGTTGGCATGCTGTTCTCCTCAAAGCCTCTGCTTTCTTCCCATCAAACTTCATCCTCTTCCTACTTAGGGAGAGTATATCATACCTGAAACTATGATGGAAGATGCATCGGACCGATAACACTGACGCTTCGCAGAAGGCAGTTAGCGCCTGCAATGCGGTGGGAGGTGATCACATCGTTGTCCCACCTGGAACGTATGTAACGGGAGCCATCTATCTTAAGAGCCATCTCGATATGCACTATCAGGGTCAGACTGGCAACTCTCTACCTGACTCAGGAACGTTAGCATTAATGGGCAGAGTATTACTCACTAACTGTCAGTACTTATGCAACACCAATCTCGCCATTCTCCATCTGTACCTTAATTAAACGAGCGTAAAAGCCACCGCGCTTGAGCAAATCAATATGTGTCCCCTGCTCTACGATGCGTCCTTGATCTAACACGAGAATGAGATCTGCGTTACGAATAGTGCTCAACCGATGAGCAATCACGATCTGCGTACAGGAAAGGCTATTGAGATTCCGCTCAACTGCCTGTTCAGTTGTAACGTCCAGGGCGCTGGTAGCCTCGTCAAGTAAGATCATCGCAGGATTGTTCGCCAGAGCACGGGCCAATGCCAGACGTTGACGCTGTCCCCCAGAAAAGACGCTACCACCTTCTGAAAGCAGCGTTTCGTATTTCATGGGCATCTTTTCGATATCGTCATGGATAGCTGCTGCCCTGGCTGCACGGATAATCTGCTGCATATCCATGTTTGGATTATTAAAAGCGATATTTTCACGCACAGATCCGCTAAAAACAAAGGACTCCTGCAGAACAACCCCAAACTGCCTGCGCACCTCCTGATAATTGAGCCTCTGAAGAGGTATACCATCATACAGTATCTCTCCTTGTGTAGGCGTTATCAGCCCGATAAGCAATTTGCCCAGCGTGCTCTTACCGGAGCCTGTTTTGCCAACCAGGGCCACTTTTTGGCCAGGCCGAATGCGCACAAGAATATCGTTCAAAATAGGTGGCGTATTGGGGTCATACTGAAAACTTACATGCCGTAGTTCAATACTTCCCTTTAGTTGAGGAGGCAGCAGAACCTGCTGCATATCCTGCTCTGGCTCGCTCTTAAGCACATCGGCTAGCCGATCGAAATGTGCATGTGCTATTTGCAGCTTTTGTCCACTAGAGGCCAGCGAACTAAGTGGCACGAGAAATGAGACAGCCAGAGTATTAAGAGCTAGCATTGAACCAATAGACATCGTGCCATTGATTACTTGCGTGGCACCAATCCAGAGAAGGAGCAGAGGCGACAAGAATTGTAGAATTTCAAAAGCAATACCTATGAGTGCTTGAAGATAGTTACGACGGTTAGAGATATTCATTTCGTCGAAAAAGAGATTTGTCCAATTGCCCAGTACGCGCTGTTCCGCACCCGCCGCCTTCACCGTAGCAATACCACTCAGGACCTCGTTCAGATAGCCTTGCGTTTTTCCCTGCGCGATCAGATCACGCGTCGTCAACTGACGAATTGGCGAGGCTGTCGTCAACAGCAATGTTACCTGAACAATACCTAGCAGCACCGTAACACCCGCAAAAAGCTTCGACTGTATGCTCAAGACAATAAGATACACAATCACAGAAGAGCCATCCAGCAACGTAGAGATCATCTGACCCGTCAGCAGGTCACGGATAACCGTGTTACTTTGTGCGCGTGTTAGAAGATCACCATTCAAGCGCATCTGAAAAAAGCGATACGATAAATTGAGCAAATGTTCAAGAAAATGTAGCATCATTTGAGCATCAATGCGGGTTTGCAAGTAGAGAAGTAAGGAAACACGCAGTAACTTCATGACCCCTTGCATCATAATGAGAAAGAGCATACTTATACCGAGCATAATTAAGAGATTAATAGCTCTTGTCGGAATGATGTAATCTATGATCGATTGTGTTAACAGCGGTCCTCCTAGCCCGATAATTTGTAGCAAAAGGGAGATAGCAATAATCTGGGTAAAGATACCCTGCATGCTTGGTAAAGATCGCAAATAGGTCCAGAGAGAAAGTTTATGTGTTGTGTTCTGGCGCTCGAAGCTTGCACCTGGTTCGAGCATCATCAAGATGCCGGTAAAGCCCTCTTCAAACTCAGCATAAGATAATCGTCTGCGCCCTGCTGCTGGATCTATGATATCTACATGGCTGCGCGAGTAGCGCTCAACAACGACAAAGTGATTAAACTCCCAATGGGCGATTGCTGGCAGTGTGACGAAACGAAAATCGTTCTTTTTCAATGAAACCGTGCGTACCCGTAGTCCATATTGGCGGGCCGCTTTCACAATGGTCAATGCAGAGAGTCCGTCGCGACCAACATGACAGCGTTCCTGAACATCAGAAACACCCACTGTACAACCATAATAATTCAAAATCATCGTGAGGCAACATGCACCGCATTCCACTGCGCTCATCTGCCTCAACTCGTGAATGTGACGCCAGCGTTTTTTGCGACGAGGAGGAGGGGGCGTAGCTACTGAGGATAGATCTTGGGCGGTCTGCGTTGCTGGCTGAACCAACTGTAGCGCTGGAGATATTTGAACAGGTATGGTTTCTCTTTCTGCCTGCCACTGAGAATCCTCTTGCCTTCTTCTATCTTGTGATTCTGTGGGAAATGAGTGATCTTTTACTGGTAGTGTTGCGTGAGTAGGCAACGAAAGAAGATAAGGGCCAGAGGGTAGGGCCGGGTCAGGGTCCAAAATGTGATCAGGCGTAGAAGAGATGGTGCTGAGTGGTGAGCTGTTCCCCCGCCGAGAGGAAGCAGGTAGCGAGAGTCGAGGAGGCACATGGAGTTTCTGCTGACCTTTTTGGTCTTTATACTGTTCACGTTCCATAGTTATATGCTCTACCTTTTATGTAGCGAGAAACTGCTTGATGCCAGGAAGCAGCGACAGCACGCTCCGAGATCCTGTACGAATCTGAGCTGTGCATAGGCTGCCAGCGTATATCTGTGTTGAAGCCATAGAAAGAGTGACGGTGATAGATGGCCCAATAATCACTTGCGCAAGTCCTCCTTGTAGATTGAAGCGGCTGCGTGCTTCGTTCGGGCTAATGAGGTGCGTGTCCACATGCTCGACAGTGCCAGACACAGTGATTAGCGCAGAGCCTATACTTATCGTAGCCACCTGCCCCCTGTGCAAGTGTGTCAGCTGATCCGGAGAGAAAAAAAGTTTTGCGACCACAGCCGTCTCAGCTTGCCCTGCTGCCTTCTGCTCAATAATTACCCCTTGCCCCTGGATGGTAACTGGTACCTGGATAGAGAAGGCAAAGCCTCCAATGCAAAAAAGGATCAGCAGAAAAACCCAGAAGAAGATCACGACTGGCGGATAAGACACTCGCAGTAATACGCCCTGCTCATTCCTCTGCTGATAGCGCTCTACCGCACTCTCACGAAAAATAGGTCGTTTTGACATCAGCAATATAGTCCTCATACCCGGACAAGGCAAAGCCTAACATAGAGAACAGCCATATGTTACATCTTTGCCTTGCTGAGGTGCTTTTTTGCCTCGAATAGATAACCTGTCAGGAATTACGGAAGCAGGGTCTTAGGAGAAATCCAGGGAGTGCAAGCTTTAACACCGACGGCCTCGACCCCTATGTTGCTCACATTAATATCCAATTGTTTTACCAGGCAGACAGTGCCATCAACAGTATCTGTCAAGCCACCCACAATGGGGGTATTGAGCAAGCCACCAATAACACCACCTGTGACCTGGCTCAACTGCTCGTCTGTGACTTCTTCCATAACCTGCTCTGTAACGACAACTTTTTTCTTACCAAACATGATAGACTCCTTTTTTTACATCTACTTGATAGTCTTTTACTTTTTCGAGAGCATTTTCTGTATGCTCTGTCAGTATATCGGGAAAAAGAAAAAAATGTTGCGCCATTCTCACGATCTTATAAAAATTCATAGGACTACCAGGTTTTTATAGGATCATGCGAGGGTCGAATTGGCCCGAAATTAGGATCTCAACGCCACAGGATATTAGGGATAGCCTTTTTAGGTACTATCTGGCTGAGTGACGCAACATTAACTGGAATGTTCCGATAACCATATGATATTTGTAACTATTCAGGTGCGCTCAGAAGTCTCACAGACTTGTTAGAGACTCTGCGAGAGGGTACAGTTGAGACATGAGTCCAGAAGAAAAACTGCAGGCGCTCAAACAGGAGAATCAAGAACTGCGAGCCAGGCAGACAGAAGTCAGCGAAGCGCTGCTGCAGATGAGCCAGTGTGTGGCCGAGCTGGAGGCGCGTCAGAGCAAAGGCGGCCTCAATAGTCACTGGCTCCCCTCCTCGGACCGTTTTGTGCGTCAAAAGAAGACCCGAAGCCGGCACACCAGCAGTGGAAAAAAGCCTGGAGGACAAGCAGGACAGGACATGATGGAACGCATTTGGCGTCACGGGCATCGTCTGACGAGATCATCGTGCACCCGGTGTCGATGTGTGTGTTCTGCATGGACTTTTGTCGCATTCGTGGCTATCTCTCCACCCTTTGTAAGCAACGACTTCCTCTGCTTTCGGCTTTGTAGCACGCTCTGGCTGGCCATCCACTCCTCCCCGCTCTTTCAAGTGGACCTGAATAGTTACTGATATTTTCAAATTACTATATGGGGAGCGCCATGAAACAAAGACACCCACAAGCTTGTGACGGCTCATTAGTCGAAAAGCTTTACGATAAACATGCGCGTGATATTTTAAGATATATTCACAGATACATATTTTCAGTTGAAGAGGCCGATGATATATTGGTCGAGGTTTTTCTTGCTGCTATGCAGAGTTCAACGTTGAATACCTTGTCTATGGGAGAACAATTTGCCTGGTTACAGCGGGTAGCACGCAATAAAGTGGTGGATTACCAACGGAGAGTTACCAGGTATCAAGAGGTAGCCTTGGATGAGATGCTTGATAGTCCATTTGACGCTGATCTGGTTACTCCAGAGAAAGCGGTAGTGGAGAGAGAAGAAACGGAGTTGTTGCATACCCATCTGTCAGGTCTTCCAGAGCTACAACAGCAAGTATTGAAACTTCGCTTCGGGGACGGCTTACGTACCAAAGAGATTGCATTAAAACTGCATAAAAGCGATGGTGCCATCCGCTCCTTACTTTTACGTTCGCTCAATCTTTTGCGGGATCTCTATAGCACAAATGAGAAGGAGTGGATTAATGGATAGTGATGCCGAAAAACTCACTGTAGAGAATGTAGATGAGCAGGTAGAGCAGTATCTTTCGCAGTCAGGCATCTCTACACACACACCAACATTTCATGTTTTCCGCGATCTGCAACGTATCTATACAGAGAATCGTAGATTGGAACAAGCCTGGGCTCGCATCAACAAGCGGGCAGCAGCGCTCAATGTTGACAATAGTTTCTCCAATGCAGAGACTGCTACTATCCCATTGGTGCATGAAGAAAAGAGGGCTGCTAAAGCGTTTTCTCCTCTGGCTCTGCGCAGAACAGGCAAACGGTCACGACAGCCATTTTATCAGAACTGGCATAAGCTAGGAATGAGTATTGCTGCAGCCATTTTACTGCTTGTTATCTCCTGGCCAGTTGTAGCTTATGCTCTTCACACTACACCAATTGGTATCCTTCAAGCTCTCACTCAGAAGAGTACACCTCAAAGCCAATCCACGGTGAATACAGTAAGCATGAAGGAATACAGCGGCCAGTACTTCGCTGTTCACTATCCAGCTACCTGGATTATCACACAGATGCCTGCCGATGATATCTACCAACAAACGGTACAGTTTCGCCCCTCAGCCAACAGTACTGTTGTGCTTGGAATCAATGTGCTGGCTAATAGTAGCCTTTCTACCGATCATCTGCTGCAGATAGACCCTGATGTGAAACGCGGAACTCAGGTTGGTACACGATCAGTTACTTATGGTAACATCCTCTGGTCGATCAGGACCGTCGAGATCGCAGCTTCTTCTGTACTTGCTAAGCCAATTAAATGTGAGGTTGCATACTCTCATCAGGGAAGCCCTTACAAAATTGAATTAGCTGCAACGGTAGACAAATTTAATGACTATCTGCCAATTTTCAATACAATGCTGGCATCATTCCATCCACAGACTACGCAGGTAGTCACGCCAGTAGCCACATCGACCAGTGTGCCAACAGTAGTACCATCGCCTACGGTAGTACCGTCACCTACCGTCGTGCCATCGCCCACCGTTATGCCATCACCTACGACAAGTATAGTTGATATAAAAGTGTATACTGGTCAGTACTTTACCATCCACTATCCATCTAATTGGATCATCCAGCAGGTAACGGCAAGTGGCATCAACAAGCAAACAGTGCGATTTCGCCCATCGGCAACCAGTCCTGTTTTTATCGATGTCAATGTGTTGTCCTCCAGCGATCTTTCCAGCGACCAGTTACTGTTGGCAGACCCTGATCTCAAACTAGGAACCCAGCTTACCACAAGCTCAAATACCTATAATGGCATCCGCTGGAACATAGGCATGGCAAATCTTTTGAATATTGTGCAGAGCCAATCGAGAAAGGTTGAGGTTGCATACTCCAATCAGAAGCTTCCCTACAAAATCGAGTTGAGCGCACCTCCAGATACGTTTGATGCTTATACGCAAAATTTTAACGATATGCTTGCTTCATTCAATCCAGCAAGCTAGAGAGGTTCGCGAATAGTAAATCTTTCCGGTCGCACTATCGAGGAAGGTATCTTGTAGAGTTGTTGTTCTATACACTATCTCTGCATAGATGCAATAGCTTAGAAAGAAAGGGGCGGTTCAGAGATGAGAAATATTACACAGGTCAAGAATCAACTGAGCAAAGCAGAGAAAATACAAGTTAAACATAGCAAGAGATTACTTCAATTGATTGCTTCACGTATTATAGTAGCTGTACTCTTGCTGGCGCTTATCGTTGGTTTAGACGCTACACTCCTGGTGGAGCCATCCTCTGCCAGGAGTGCATGTGGTGTACTTTTCGTGTGTCCAACGCCAACGCCCACAACAATTTCCACACCTATTTCGACTGCAAACCCGACTCCCGTTCCGACGACAAAACCTGCTCCTGCTAATCCTACATCAAAACCTACTTCCAGTCCTACGCAGAGCTCGCAGCCATCTCCAACTGCTACAGCCAATCCAGATACAGCGCCGACTGAGGCAGCCGATGCTACACCGACAGCAGTTCCAACCGATGCCGCTGCAGTGCAAGCGATGCAGACGCCGTTTCCCAGTCCGACAAATACACCGATTGTGCCTAATAAATATGTCACAAGTCAGACAACAAGCCAGTCAGCAGACAACGGATTTTCAAGGATACTCGTGATTATTACCATTGTTTTTATATGCCTGCTCTTTGCTCTCATCATTGGTCTGCTGCTGCTCCGTCGTATGCTTTTGCCACCAATCAAGTTCAAGGCACCAGCAAGTGGAATTTCTTCCTGGACACGTACCTTTGTACCCGGTTCTGGCAATAGCTCAAAGAGGCCTAACGTGCACAAGGCGCAATAAATGGTCTGATCTTCTCAACATCGAGTACTATTCTGACCATGTGATAATAATAGAGAGGGTAAAACGCGTTTAAGCGTTATGATATTTCACAATCAATCTAGAACAGGTAAGAATGCGGAAAAGGATCATAATCCTTTCCATCAAACGCATCCCAGGATCTTTCCCATTCTCACTCTCTTGTTTATTGATGAGATTTTCAAGCCTCACGCTTGAAAATCTCATCAATAAACATATCGCGAGCTGCAGGTGAGAGAATACAGGAGAGAATGCAGTGCCTTGCTGGTAGCTGCGGTTACGCGATGGAAGAGAGAGGCTCTTTCTCCTCATCCCTCATCAAATTCGCAAGTAAGTGTGTTTCACGCGCAATCTTCTGCAATTGTGCTGGAGTGATCGACTGCCGACCATCGCATAGAGCCATCTCCGGGTTGATATGTGTCTCAATGATAAGTCCATCTGCCTCTGCTGCGATGGCAGCTCGTGACATAGTTGGCACTAACTCGCGTTTCCCTGTACTGTGGCTGGGATCAACGATGATGGGGAGATGTGTTAGCTCGTGCAGGAGAGGAACGCAGGTAAGGTCAAGCACATTGCGTGTCTGAGGGTCGTAGCTGCGAATACCGCGTTCACAAAGTATAACGTTTGGATTACCTGCCGCTACGATATATTCAGCCGCGAGAAGCCACTCATCAATCGTTGAGGATAATCCACGCTTCAGTAGTACGGGGAGCTTTTGACGTACACGACCAGCAGCAAGCAGAAGAGGATAATTTTGCATGTTACGAGCACCGATCTGTAGGACGTCGGCATACTCCGCCACTATCTCCACCATGCCAGGCTCCATCACCTCCGTGATCACTGGCAGGCCCGTCTGCTCACGTGCCTCTGCTAGCATGTGCAGACCCTCGATACCAAGTCCCTGGAATTGATAAGGTGATGTGCGTGGCTTGAACGCACCCCCACGTAATACCTGCGCTCCTGCCCCCTTGACTGCATGTGCGGTTGATAGTAATTGTTCTCGATGCTCGACAGCACATGGACCAGCCATAAGCACAGGAACAGCCCCTCCACCAATTGTAACTGCTGAAATACCTGAACGTTGACCGATGAGGATACTGCTGCTTGCTGACTGAAATTTGCGACTGACGAGCTTGTAGGGAGTTTTGAGAGAGAGAACGGAGGTGACTGCTGGTTGCTGTTCGAGGGCTTGTTGGGCTGCACTATCGAGACGATTACTATCCAATGCGATCACTTCGCGCCCGTTGATCTGCAAGGGAGTAATTGGTTCCTGACTCCCTGTGATGCGGCATAAGAGCGTCATCAGTTGTGCTCGTTCTTCACCTGTAGCTGAGTCTGTAATTGTAATAATCATGGCTATTGTATTCCTTTCTTTCTCTACCTGAGATAGATACTCATTCAAAGTTTCTCTTGCTTTTTGGAAACTTGAGCACACGTAATGCTGGTTTCGCCATAAGCTTTTAGAGAAACAAAAAAGCAGAGGAACAATTCCTCTGCTTCTCCAGCACGTTAGTGGTTTTTTCTCAGCCTAAAAGACCCACCATCGTGCTGGAGGGCTAAACCAATAATAAAAGCTCTGTTGTTGTATTGCTAATTTCTGGCTGAGCATTGTATTTTCTACCGCGCTTTTTCTTTCGAGTATTTTTGGAAGCCTCTTGGCTTCTCTCCTAGAATTATAAGGACTTCTCCATAAAAAAGTCAAGGGGTGCAGGACCGAAATTGGCAAAAACTCTGCAATGTGAAAAGAGCCTGGCCTCAACATGCCACAAACTCAGTTTCTTAATGCAAAATTTCTTGACCTTTGTGAATGGCCTAACTATACTCGTTCTGTTGCAAGGGCGAGTCTGAACCGGGTGCAGCGACAGTCTGCTTCTCTCCGTTTGAGGAATTGAAACACGTCTACTTCTTTTTCCGCTGCCCCTGCCGATAGGCACGGTAGAGATCATCGTTTTCGCCCTGAACACCCTGGCGTATGGCGGGTGGTGGGGGCCGTTTCACCACCTCATTCGACCCTTGTGTCCTCCGTCTTGTACTGACCGCACGCTGACTTGCCACTCTTGAAGCTGTAAAGGTCATCGGCAAAAGATCAAGCTTGACCAGCACAAAGAGGAAGACAATCAGCGTTGCAATATTGAGCAAGAATGAGGTCGTGACTGAGATCGGCAGGTTAAAAATTTTAAACGTCGGGATAAGTGTTTTCTCTAAGCCAGCTTGAATGAGGTAAGCGCGTTCAGCAGGTAGAAGAAACTCGGCACCGATCAAGTAAATGAACATACCAATGAAGTGTTTCGTCTTGAACAGCCTTGGTCGTTCGGGAACACTGCGAGGCGCAGCCGTTTCTTTAGCACTGCTGCTTTTGTTAGACTTTGCCTCTATCTTGTTGCTTGACACCTCAGCCTTTGTGCGAGTAGCACGAGTCAGGCGTGCCTTGACAACGTCTGCCTCGGACATTTCTTCCTGTTCGCCCTTCTCTACTTTCGAAAAAAAGTTTGGGAGGCGGGAAGAGCGTTTGGGCTCAACTACTGGCAACGGCTCTGGTGTTTCTCCCACAGTTTCGCTTAGTGGCTCTGTATACGTTGCCGTTTGCTCATCAGCTAGATCACCTGCTTCTACCAGTTCTCCATTGGCTGTCTCGGTGACGAGAGAAGGTCGATGACGTCGATTACGTGTGCGGCGCTGTTTAATACTGGGAAGTGTTCCTTGCTCCTGGCTCATACCTGGTCTCCTGGACGATTCTGACTTTTTCCGTCTGACAGTGTAAGTTCTGTAGAGTTCTCGTGTGATGAGGCTTCATAAGAGTTTTCTTGCTCTGGTTGAAAATGTTCTTCATTCTCTCGGCTATTCGTCTCAAGCGGAGGTACTGACGGCGCTGATGGTGTAGAGGCTATTTCTGGCCTTGCCCTGGCGTTATCGGCACTACTTCCCGCACTATATGCAGGCACAGGTTGAGGTTGAACTGGCTGATAGAATGGAACCGATTGAGCCACCTGTCCTGGTTGTGCTTGTGGAGCGTATTGTGGTGGCGCGGACTGCATTGGCTGATACGGTTGGGAATATTGCCCATACTGTGGTGCATTGACGACATTGAGACCAAGGCGTGCAATCTCATCATCACGTCCTGGCGCATTGCCACCACTGACGCCGATGCCGCCAATGGTGATGCCGTTGACACGAATAGGCCAACCACCGGCTGCCAGAATAAATTTTCCATCGGTCATCGAGGCCAGACTGGCGGAAAACCCTGGAATTGCCCCGGCCCATTGTGCAACTGAATCGGTTGACTGGTTAAACATAACTGCTGTATGAGCCTTAGCAATGCTGATATTTCCTGTTGCCCAGCCATATGGGGCCATCATGCGCTCAAAAAGGACCAGATGTCCACCGGCGTCAACGATGGCAATGCTGACCGGGCTGTTTAGCTCACGAGCTCTTTGCTTGCAAACTTCCAGTATTTCACGCGCTAGCTCGATTGATATCGTCACGTCAATCTCCTTACTCAATGCTCCAGACGATAATCTGCTCTTCCCTGCATATGAGAGCACTGTCTTGTTTCTTTCCGTATCTTGTCGTATTCTGCCTGATGTTGCGCCCATTGTACCGCACTTGCTAGCTTCGTGCAACGGTGTAGGGATGCTGTAGTTACTGCTTCTCCGAAAGCTTGGGTGCGCAGCACGAGCCGTGATCAAGCGCGTCCGTTTTCGCAGAAGCTCTTAGACGAGCGTGATGCGCTCTTTTCGCCATATCAGCTTGCTATATTTCTCCTCAACCAGTTGGTGAGCCAACTCCCACTCGGATGGACTCAATTCGTCTGGCACAAATGCTACTTGTAAGAATTCGCTGAAGCCCTGCCTGAATGCATTTGCGACGTCCTGCCATGCAGCGGCTGGGGCAAAGGTGTGGAGCGGCGTTGTTTGCTGACGGTACAGCGCCAGCGCTTCTTGCCGCTCACTTTCGTTCGGATAACGCAGCAGCTCAAAGAGTTCAGCAGAGCGATCATCCAGTGGAAGTGAACCTTGTTGAAGCAGTACATGCTCTTTCCATACCTGTGCGCTTCCTATCAGTTTGAACCCGTTGCTGGTCAAGTCTGCCTGTGTTGAAGAGGCGAAGCAGGCAGCAGAGGGATGCTTTTTTACACGCTCATCGCTGATCATTGCCTGTACGCCAAGCAGACGCAGTGCAGTAAGCAGGCCCTGAGATAGATAGGCATAAGCCGCGACGGTTCCCGCTGGTACACCATAATGCTTCCCACTAACGACACTATAGGTGAACTCGTCATGGTGATAGACCGCGCGCCCTCCTGTTGGGCGACGTACCAGTGCCACGTGCCGTTGCTCACAAACGTCCAATGCGATCTCACGCTCGACATTCTGAAAGCGACCAAGTGAGATCGATGGCTGTGTCCAGCGAAAAACGCGCAATGTGGGCGGAACCTCTTCGCGTAGATGATGCAACAAAATCGCTTCATCGATTGCCATATTGAGCGCTGCGTCCTGAACACCAGTGTCAATAAAACGGTAAGATGTCGTCTCCATATCTGTTTTCCTTATGAGAAGCGTGCGGCCTGTTTCCACTTCTCGCGCTGTTGTTCGCGTACCTTCTCAGAGGCGGGAATATAGCGTGCGAGGAACTCGTCACGGAAGGTCGGGTAGCTGTTTGTGAGAATCGCGTTGCGCAATTGCTCAGAGAGACGCAGCATGAAACGTAGATTGTGGATGCTGCCAAGCCGATAGTAGAGCTGTTCCTCTGTGCGCGCGAGATGGTGAACGTAGGCGGCACTATAGTTGCGACAGGTGTAGCAGTCACAGCCTTGCTCGATAGGTTCACGCTGTGCACGAAAGCGTGCCGTCTTGATGCTAACTCGCCCATCGCGCGTGAAAAGTCCTCCATGACGAGCAACACGGGTGGGCAAAACACAGTCAAACATATCCATGCCCAGTCCAACACCCATCACCAGATCTTCCGGTGAACCAACTCCAAGCAGATGGCGTGGTTTTTCACGTGGCAGCTCTGGTGTGACGTGGCGTAACATTCCCCACATCTGTTCCTTGGGTTCGCCAACTGAAAGGCCACCGATGGAGAAGCCAGGAAAAGGCATGCTGCCGATCACTCGTGCACTCTCGCGCCGCAACTCCGGCTCAAACGCTCCCTGCACAATGCCGAAGAGTGCCTGTTGCGGGTTATGTCGCTCTTTCTCAAGCAGTGCACGCTCTTCCCAACGATGCGTCCACTCCATCGCTCGTTTTGCCTCATTGGCTCTACATGGGTAGGGAGCACAGATGTCAAGCGGCAAGATGATATCCGCACCCAATTCAGTCTCAATCTTCATCACGCGTTCGGGTGTCAGGGTGTGAGAGGAGCCATCGAGGTGCGATTTAAAAACGACGCCATCCTCGTTCAGCTTGCGCAAATGACCCAGGCTCCAGACCTGAAAGCCTCCGCTATCTGTGAGAATTGGGCCGCCCCAGTGCATAAATGAGTGCAGGCCACCGAATGAAGCGATCAGCTCTGAGCCTGGCCGTAGCATCAGGTGGTAGGTATTCGCGAGAATGATCTGCGCTCCAGACGTTCGCAGTTCTTCTGGCGAGACGCTCTTCACTGTAGCCTGTGTACCGACTGGCATAAAGATAGGTGTCGTGATAGTGCCGTGAGGAGTTTGTAGAGTACCCGCTCGTGCCCAGCTTTGGGAGCATTCCGCGTCAATTGTAAAGCTAAATGGAGGCATGAATTTCCTGAATTCAAACAGAGTACTAGATAATTATACTCTACCCATTGTCTCACGGCCGTCAAGCCGCAATCTTTACTGCTTCAGTGGTCTTGTGCTCACGTCTGGGGCATTAAATTGTTGAGGTACCTGTTTATGGATTAAAACAAACATGTGAGTGAGAATGGGAGGCTTTGTGCAAACTGAGGAGATCATAAGCGAGCATGTGACAAACTGGTTGTCTGATAGATATCTCTATTCAGGAGTATAGTAATATGGTTATATAGAGAAACGTGTTGTTTATAAAAGATACATAAAAATATGGAGCATAGAAACAATTTGTCATGAAAGTGCTTGCAAATCATTAAAAGATAGTGTATGCTTTGATCCGGTATCCAATCTCGGTCTCGCATACAGTGCTCGTCCAGGGTAAATCCCACGCTGGTAGGGGGAAGATAAGACTGGTGACATCTGCTAGGATATGGACCCGGAGGAATACCAACATATCACACAGGAGGTCCCTAGTTTGAATTTCGAAGACAAAACCCTAAGGTGTCGTGAATGCGGAAATGATTTCGTATTCACTGCCGGAGAACAAGAGTTCTACCAGCAAAAAGGACTGATGAATCAGCCCGGTCGTTGTCCTTCCTGCCGCTCTGCTCGTCGCAATACAGGCAATAGCGGTGGCAATCGTGAGCGTGCGCCACGTGAGATGCATACTGTCATTTGTGCTGAGTGTGGTACAGAGACACAGGTCCCATTCTTGCCAAAGAATGATCGTCCCGTCTATTGCAGCTCTTGTTACGACAAGGTACGCGCTGCTCACAGCTAACTGCGGAGTCGCATACAGCTATTTGGCGTTCTCCTCCCGATGAGAACATCCATCTGGTGAGTACAGGTGTCTCCCGCAGGTCTTTCTCTTCCACAAGCAAAGCCAAGGTGTGTTCTTAGCTTTGCCTTGCGGCCTCGAAGTTTCTCTGGGTTGCCCTCTCACCAATGGAATAAAATGTTTCAGCAAGTTTGTTCTGGTACGTAGAGAGTTTCTACTTCTACCAAAACCGCTGTTGCTTGCCCTGTACTCAAATTTTTGAGCGCAAGTTACAGGCAAATATATCCTTTTGTAGAGGAAAGATAACGCTCCGATTTCTTTCTTGTGAAGAACTGGTCGAGCGCTTTTTTCGCTTTTCTATTAAGGGAAAAATGTAGATACTTTAACTCTCTTTTCGGTGTTACACACATTCTTCCTATACATATCGATACCTGAGCAGACTCATATGCGCTTGACAGCCCCCTTTAACTCCTTATAATAAAGGAGTAATATTTTTTTATCTGACACGATGTGCACGTTTTCGCTGTTGTAGGCATGAACAGGGTAGGGATCAGGTATAGCGTATGGCTACCAATTTTGATCAGGTTGCTGATGAATCTGGGGAGTATCAAGAATTGATGGCAGAAATTCCCCTTGTGAAACGAACAAGTACATTGAATACAGGCTCAATTCCTTCTTCACTGACGTTGGAAGATCTGTTGCGTGAGACACGCCGCTATCTGAGTGAGCCAGAGATTGAGAAAATTCAGCATGCCTACGATCTAGCCAGAGGGGCGCATGAGGGAGTGGTGCGCAATTCAGGTGAACCTTATATCCAACACCCACTCGAAGTAGCCTTGCTCCTGGCAGGAATGCGCATCGATGCCGACGGTATTGTGGCGGCTCTTTTGCATGATGTCGTCGAAGATACTCACTACTCCCTTGACGAGATACGTGACCGCTTTGGAGTCGCTGTTGCTAATATCGTTGATGGGGTGACAAAATTTGATGCCCTGGCGAACAAGGCAAATGGCCCTGAGCTTCCTGATGGTGAACAGGGCAGTGCCGAGAGTGATGATCATCCTCCTCCACCTCTCCTGCTCGATAAACGTCGCGCTCGCACTGAGACTGTGCGCAAAATGCTGCTGGCAATGGCAGAAGATCCACGCGTCGTTGTGCTCAAAATTGCGGATCGTTTGCACAACATGCGTACCCTGGGGGCCATGTCATCCGCTCAACAGCAGAACAAGGCCCGTGAGACTCGCGAGATCTATGCTCCCCTGGCGTGGCGCATGGGCATGGCTCTGGCCCAGGCTGACCTCGAAGATCTCGCCTTTCGCTACCTGGAACCTGAGAAATACAAGCGGCTTGCTCGCATGGTTGATGAAGAGGTCAAGCGTCGCTTGCCTTTTGTGCGTGATGTCTGCCAGAGACTGCGCGAAGAGATGAAGAAAGCTGGCATTCATGCCGAAGTGCTGGCCTGGCAAAAACATCTGGCAAGCTTTAATCGCAAGCTGCAAGATCAGACGAGCGATGAACTGAGCCAACTGCATGATCTCGTCTCCTTCCGCATCATCGTCGATACCGACTACGAATGCTATCTAGCACTTGGACATATTCATGCTCTATGGCGTCCTACAGATGGACGAATCAAAGACTTTATCGCTACACCAAAGTTGAATGGCTATCAATCGTTGCATACTACAGTCTTTTGCCTTGATAATCGACTGGCAGAGATTCAAATTCGCACGCCCGATATGCAGCGTACCGCTGACTATGGCATCGCAAGCTACTGGTATCTTAAGGATCGCCTGACCAGGGATGAAAAAGGTGCTGGCAAAGATGGTGCTGCAAGCAGTTGGCGGCTCTCGTATCGTGAAATGGTGGCCTGGATTGAGCAACTGCGCGAATGGCAGCGAGCATTCCCACAGGGAGCCGATGAGTTTGTCGAGGCGGTTAAAGGCGATATCTTTCAGGAGCAGATATTTGTCTTTACTCCCAAAGGTGAGGTGAAGGACCTTCCCCGTGGCTCGACTCCATTGGATATGGCTTACCGCATTCATACCGACATTGGTGATCACTGCGCTGGTGCACGTATTATTACAAATATGGATGATATCGGACGCCTGGTCACACGCCTGGTTCCTCTTGATTATGAGCTTAAGGGGGGTGAGATTGTTGATATCGTGGTCAATCGTACCGTTCATCCGACGCGCGACTGGCTCTCCTTTGCACGTACTGCTGCTGCTCGTAACAAAATTCGCCGTTACCTGAAAACATATGAGCGCGAGATCAATATGCAGATGGGGCGGGAACGGTTGGATATAGCCCTTAAGACTCAAGGGTTTCCCGGCGTCAACAAGGAGATTGAGGAGGTTGTGACGAGGCTGCACACACTCCAGTCTTCCGCTGATACTGCCTTTGACAAATATACGACGCTCGAAGATATCTACATTGCGCTTGGCCGTGAGGAGGTTGCAGTCGAGGAAGTGTTAGAGCATCTTCTTCCACTATTACCCTCTCAAACATCTGAAGAGCAAGAGGGCGAGAAGACAGGTGCTCTCAAGGGCAGCAGTGGGCATTTTCAGTACAAAGATGGTGAGATCGCAGACCGTGTCCAGCTTGGAGGCTGTTGTTATCCTCTCCCAGGTGATTCAATCGTGGGCTATCTTGCGCCCGATCAGGGAATAGTGGTCCATCGCGGGGATTGTCAGAGTTTGCATCGCTTGCCCGATTCATCTAACGCCCTTGTTGATGTCAACTGGCTGCAGGTCCATCCTGATCGGTACCAAACACCAGTCACTATTGTCGCTCATGACCGCTCTGGCCTCTTACGTGATGTGGCGGCAGTTGTGGCTGATGCTGGCATTAATATGACATCAGTAACTTCAACAGCAAATCCGTCCTCCCGTAAAGCAGTCATTACAGCAACACTGGAATTTATGGCGGAAACAAACGTGTTGGATCAGATTGAGCGCTTGATGCGTCGTCTGCGCCAGGTTAAAAACGTTGTAAGCGTAGAACGCAACCTGAGCAAGTAGACCCTCAACTGGCCCTCCGAATTCCTGGCTTGAGAATAAAGTACTATCTTATTCCAATCGACCGAAGGCAGATCGGGTATGATACAGATGGAATAAATTCTCAGGTCATACGTCTCTATTAAAAAGGAGCGACTCCTCCTCATGAGTAAAACAGCGACCATGTAAGGTACGCTTTGGAAATTGCTGTTCAACAACATGTAGGCTCAAGCGTATACTGTATTGGGACTACGAAAGCTATTTTCCTGACGACTCCAGCAAGGAGTAGCAGGCAATCAAGAGTATTCAAGCACATATAGTACATATGATAGATAGTTCTATAGAACAACAATTTGTCGAGTACCCCTATCCTGATGCGATGGCTCAACTTCTGAACTTGGTGCGTAAATATATGACGCCCTCAGAGATAGATCTGGTGCTCAAAGCCTGTCACCTGGCGCTGGAGAGCTGTCAAGAACCCGCGTTACCTCCTCCCGCTTCGCGTTTCGCCTTTGTTACCCCATTACAGCAAGCTCTCGCTGTAACAACGATTCTGGCTCAGATGATGCATGTCGATGCAATCGCAATCTCAGTTGCACTTATTTTTGAGGCAGTTGATGCGGAACTATTGCCAATAGAGCTAGTCGAGCATGTGCTGGGTGCCCCAACTGCTCGTGTCGTGGCAAGCATGGCGCGGCTGAATATTCTAGAGCGCAAAAAGCAAAATGTAGTGACAGGTGCGATGCAGGCTATCAAAAATGTGCAGCCTGGCACAAAAAAGGGGTACGATGAACGTGAGGAATCTGCCACCCCGGAGAGCAAAAAACCACGTATTCGTGAGGCACTGCGTCGTCAGCAGGCTGAGACGGTGCGTAAGATGTTCGTGGCGATGGCTGATGATCCTCGCGTGGTTCTACTCAAACTCGCCTATCGGCTACATGCGATGCGCCAGATAAATGAACCTGGCTATCATGGTGATGCGCAGGAGACGCTAACGATTGCGGAAGAGACGCGTGAGATCTATGCACCGCTTGCTGGTCGCCTGGGCATGTCACGCGTGGAGAGCGAGCTGGAAGATCTGGCCTTTCAGGTGCTTGAGCCAGAGCGCTATGCCTGGGTGCACGATATCATCGAGGAGGAAAGCAAGCAATGGCGCTCGTATGTCGAGCGTGTTTGCAGTATTTTATGTGACGAGATGAACGCTATCGGTGTCAAGGCTGATATTTCCGGTCGTGTCAAGCACGCATATAGCTTCTATAAGAAGATCGTGCGCGGCGCTAGCGATAGCGAAGACTTCGAGCAATTAAAGAAAACCGCCGATATCAACCAGATCCATGATCTGATTGCTTTCCGCATCCTCGTCGATACTACAACCGATTGTTATGTCGCCCTTGGGCATGTGCATAGCCTGTGGAAACCGAAAGAGGGACGCATCAAGGACTTTATCGCTAATCCAAAGACAAATGGCTATCGCGCATTACACACTACCGTTTTCTGTCTGGATGAACAATTGGTAGAAATCCAGATTCGCACGCACGAAATGCATGAGATGGCTGAATACGGCGTGGCGATGCACTGGCACTACAAGGATGTGGGAGATCGCGCCTCTGCTTCTGCCAAAGAGTTGCTCACCTGGTTACGCCAGATGGCTGATTGGCAGCAGGAGTTACGCGTTTCCAATGAGAGTGACGTTGATTTTGTCGAGGCGGTCAAGGGCGATATTTTTCAGGAGCAGATCTTTGTCTTTACCCCGAAAGGTGAGGTAAAAGATCTCCCTGTTGGTTCAACACCGCTCGACTTTGCCTATCGTATTCATTCTATGCTGGGTGATCGCTGTGCTGGTGCACGTGTAATTGAGCAGGTTGACGGCGCGGATGGAGGTCGCCTGATTACGCGCATGGTTCCGCTCGACTACGAACTTAAGAGTGGCGAGATCGTTGAAATCGTTACCAATCGTACAGCCCATCCAACCCGTGACTGGCTGAATTTTGCGCACACTGTCGCCGCGCGGAGCAAGATCCGCCGCTATCTCAAAATCAATGAACGGCCTATCAACATTCAGATCGGTAGAGAGCGGTTGGACCGCGAGATCAAAGCCCTCAATTCGCGCGGCCTGGAGGCTTTGACTGAGGATGTTGAAAAGTTTTTGTATGAGGCGTTCCATCTTGAGACCTTCGAGGATCTGCTGGCTGCCGTGGGCTCCGATGACCTGCGACCTCACGCGGTCATCTCCAGGTTGGCTGAGTACTGGCAATCGCGCGAGAGCAAAGACACGCGTGTTGCAGAAGCGGAGGAAGAGCCACTGCTGCTGCCCGCAATCTCCGCACCTGCTCGTGCAAATACAGCTCAGTTAGAGGTCGCAGGTGTTAGCGGACTGTTGACAAAACTGGCTAACTGTTGCGCACCGCTCCCCGGCGATGAGATTGTAGGTTTTGTCAGTCGTGGCAAGGGTGTGATCGTGCATCGTGCTGATTGTCGCAATATCACTTACTTCCATGAGCGTGATAACGAGCGACTGATTCATGTCAGTTGGCTCGGCATGACGCAACAGCGCTATCATGCCCCTGTTGTCATCTCTGCTCATGACCGCAACGGCCTCATTCGCGACATCGCCACCGTTGTCTCTGACGTGGGAGCAAACCTGCTTTCCGTCAATTCGCGCACAAATCGCCAGACTGCTGTTATCAACGCTATCCTCGAAGTTGACAGTCTCGAAACGCTCAGCCGCCTCTTTACTCGTATGGAACGCGTCAAAGGTGTTACCTCTATCGAACGTGACCTGGGCAAGCGTCGCTAATCTTCATCATCAGCTCTCAAAGCGAGCAGCTATCCTGTGCAGCTTAGATCTAGAGTGCATTTGGATTATAGGACAGAAAAATCGTCTTGAACAAAAGAGAAAAGGAAATTTTTCAGTGAGCGAGTACAATGTATGATAGGAGGTTCACCGCGTAAGCGGTTAGTGCAAGGAAACTTCGCAAGTATGGCTGTTGTAGAGATAGTCTGAAATGTTCTCGCGCGTCTTCAGATTTGTAGGGGATTGAAGGGAGGATTGTTTATGTCTATCCAGTTGCCCTCTATCACAACCGTTGAAGGTGTTGTAGTACGTTTGCTCCTTGTAGAGACGAGCGCTCCCGGTCTTGCTCAATATAACGAAGCGTCGGCACTGCAAGCAATGCAGGCAATGAAAGCAGTTGTGCATAATCGTCTGCACAACTTCCCCGCTCAATTTGGCGCACCCAACGCCACCAGTTACATCGACATCATCACCGTTCCCGGCCAATTTACAGGCTTTTCTAGAGACAGTCACGGAAATGTTGCCATCAGCGCAGATCAGCAGAAACGCATAGACGAACTCCTGAATCTGGCAAACACAGGCACCCCTGGAAAATTCTCTCGCTTCGTCAGCAACGCTATCAACGTTGCAAACAGTAATGTTCAGGACCCATTCGCCAATGTGAAGAAGATCGGCACAGTCGCGGTAACTGGAGGAGGATACGGCTGGCGTGCCACACGCCTCGCTGATCCAGGCGGCAACTTCGTGCCCATTCCCACCTCTCTGGGTGGTGTCATCCAGGGAAACAAATTCTACGCCCTCAAAGCAAAGCCCTGACCCTGACCTAAAATCTCAATAATGGTTGTTTTGCAATTCGTTACCCATCAAATAGGGACCAGATTCATGCCCTTTTACAAAGTATTCCGGTCATCCATCCGTAATTCATTGCCCGTGAGATGGGGACTCGGTTCTACCGCGTTTGCCGCGATTTATCGCCTGTTTATTGCTATGAACGTGCCTTCTCGCGATACCCGACATAATTTCTGAAACTGCATGAACTCGTCCACCTCGATTTATTGACACATCATAAGAAGATCTGAAATTCTATTACTATAGCTGTCGTGCGATATGTGCTCTGTCTCTACGCACAACGTCCCTCGGAAGGGAAAGCTCCAGTGGAACTTCGCCTTCCGAAGGACGTTGTTTTGCTCTATGATCTGCTAACCGCGCAAGCGTTCGAGAACGGGTGGCTGGCGCAGCTTTGCCAATGCACCGGCTTCAATCTGACGCACACGTTCGCGTGTAATACCCAGTTCGCGACCAACCTGCTCAAGCGGATGTGCCTGACCATTGCCAAGACCAAAACGAAGCTGAAGTACAAGCTGTTCGCGTGGCGTGAGAACAGATTCCAGCACACGCTGTACCTCGTCCTTCAACGTCTGCGTCGTGGCAAGATCTTCGGGAGATGCTGATTCATTGTCAGCGAGTACATCGCCCAACTCCTGCTCCTCATCCTCGCCCACTGGCAATTCGAGCGAGACGGGTGCACCAGGAGCTGACTGCAACTCCACCATGCGAATCGGATCGAGACCTGTTGCTTCCGCAAGTTCCAGCTCTGTTGGTTCGCGCCCCAGCTCTTGCAGTAGGCGCTGCCGTTCGCGGCGAATACGATTCAGAGCAGTGTTGACATAAACAGGTAGACGGATTGTGCGTCCCTTATCAGCAACCGCACGGCTGATAGCCTGGCGAATCCACCAGGTTGCATGTGTCGAGAAGCGATGTCCACGTCTCCAGTCGTAGCGCTGTACTGCGCGAATCAGGCCAATGTTCCCTTCCTGAATCAGATCAAGCAGTGTCAAACCACGACCAACATAGCGTTTGGCGATGCTGACAACGAGGCGCAGGTTCGCGAGAATAAACTGTTTCATCGCATCTCGCTCACCAGACTCAATACGCTTCGCGAGGTCGATTTCGCGCTCGTGTGTGATCATCGGCACACGACCAATTTCGCGTAAGTAGGTCATCACAGCATCTGATTCACCAGCGTCGGCACTGTTAACGGAGTTCTCGTCCTGGTCTTCGGAACGACGTCGGCGGGGTGGGGTACGACGGGCAGGCTGTTCTTCGGGAGTGGAAGGAATGGCGAGCAAGCGGTCAACTTCAAGATCGGCACTTGGCAATGGAGAAATCTCTTCCTGAGCATCACTGATATCTTCAAGCTCAAGAGCACCAGTGTCAAGGTCCAGAGGACCTGTATCAGAATCAAGAGGACTCAGCTCTTCCTCCAACTCTGGCTCATCCTTCGAGGTCTCTGCTCCGGTCTCCTCCTCCGGTGTATAATCAAGATCCTTCGCGAGTAACTGCTCGACAATATCGAACGACTGCTCCAGATCGGATGTATTCGAGTTTTGTAACGTAAGCGTTGATCCCGTCATGGCACGCTTGGTGTCTATCATTGTGCGCCCTCCATGAAAAGTAGTATATCCTAAGCAGCAAGATATCCGTTCGTCAGCATGGTCCTACACTCAGGGAAAAGAGCTATTGTCGGACCATTCTGTCCGAGCACCGAGTGGGAGGAATTCAATGACATGCATCCAGTTTCTATCTCTTAATAGAAACATCACCGGGTCGGAAATTATTCCTACTCCAATTATAACGCAAGTCCTCCTTTCATTCTAGTCCCCCACCGCTCGGATCTGACGGGATTCCCTCTGGAAATTCCAAACCTGTATAGAATGACCTATTTTAAGGTCTATCCATGTATACGTTTGGGCATGGTTTAAGGTGGCAAAATCTGCGATGTTTCCAGCATGCTTTCTTCTATTTCCAATCGTTCCTCAACTGCGCGCGTTGTAATTGCCCTCTGTACAGCACGCGCGCGTAGAATTCGCCCCAGCATCCGTAGCAAGCGCCAGCCAACGTAACCTCCGACAAGGAGGGCGCTGATCAGCAGTGATACGTTGGTCATGATCGAGCCAAGCACTTCCCAGCTCTCACCGAAGAGATAGCCCAGGCCCAGTGGGAGCAGCACACCAATAAATTCACCAGCAGTATCGTAGGCCAGGAAGCGCGAAAAAGGATACACCTCCGCTCCCGCCAGCAAATTGACGACTCCACCCAACGATGAAAGAAGAAAACGTGTCAGGAAGACGGCCCAGCCGCCACGTTTGTGGAAATAGTGTTGTGAGCGTTCGAGCAACTGCGGAGAGAGCAGGGGGAGACGTTGCTTGAGGCTCAGCCAGTTCAACAGGCGCTTCCCCAACTTACGCCCGATCCAATAGCCAGTGCTATCGCCAGCAACTGCTGCGCTTGCCGTCGTTACCAGCAACAGCCCAAAATTGAAATCTCCCAGCGCTGAGAATGCCCCGGTTGCCAAGAGCACCAGGTTAATCGGTAGTGGTGCACCAGCGGCCGCCAGAAAAATACTTATCCACAGCACGGGATATCCGTAAATCTGAAACCAGTTGATGAGCAACTGCAGAATAGAATTCAAAATCCTTTCCTCCCCACTCCCGTTTTCATACTGGTAGGCACATCCCCCACATGTTTGATTTGCAAGAGAGCAGTGTTGGAAGGTTGCACAGAGCGAGCAATTGATTGAATAAGCTGTGTTTGCCCTGCTTGTGCTTTGGGTGTTACATGTGGCGTTGCTTTAGGTGTTGCAGGCGGAGGTAATTTGGGGTGTGGAAATGGAGTTGGCTTGTATAGACCTGGCGCTTTTGGAGTTGGAAAAGTTTTGTGCTTTACACCAGGTGGATTGAACGGACTTATTGGTGAAGCCGGTAGATTCCCAGGCTGTTGAGGAACATAAGGTGTAGGTATGTGTTGACGATGAAAGCTACGATACGTCTGAATCGAATGTTGCGTCTTCAAGATCAGCCCATCCAGCGGCTGATTTGTCGTTTGAGCCAGCTTCTCCAGAGAAGTCGAGCGTGTGGTGTGATCGTTGCGCACGTGCAACGTCTGGCACAGGTAGTTCTCAGGTATATGGTAAGCGTGCGCAACATAGTGAATAGACATCCACGGACGTACTAACCGCACATCGTTCGTTTTCACATAGTGCTGTTCCTGTTGTAATGCATGAATAGCCTCAAGCGTCCCATATGTCGCCACGCAGCCCACGAAGCAAGCCAGCAATAGCAGCAGGCTTAACAGAACGATTCGGGCGCGTACGCTCATGAAAAATCTCCACTGTAACGGATGTGATAATGGATTTTCATACAGTATTATGGATATCGCGGGTGCTGTGATGAATTGTGAGTGTTGCGATGAACCGCGGCGGACGCGCGATACATCGGGTCCCTATTCACGGGCAATGAATTGCTGATGATAGCCGGCGTACTGTGTGAAAGAGCCTGATCAGGTTCCTGTTGCACGAACAATAAATGGCTAGTAGTTTTGTATTTTTCTCATATTTGCCGTAGTAAAACGACATTGAGTCGTGACCTATGTGCTGTACGATTGTTGCGCCGTTGAGAAAACTCCTTTTCCAACGTCTAGAATAGTACAGGGTACTATTAGTATATACGCTAACCCGCAGACGAACGTTAGATAAGACAAAAAGAGGTCGAACTCCGTTCGCAGCGGAAGATCGCCGATGTTTTTGGAACGCTATTTGTCCGTATCTCGATACACAAATATAATGCTTTTATACAACAATGCTTGCAGAGCAGCAGAGAATAAATTATACTCGTGCCGAATAGAACAGCGTATTTCAGAACTGTTCTATATAAAATCAGCCAGCAACAGGAAAAGTATCACCAGGAACACGAACCGAACGGCGTGTAGAGAGCGTGCTTGCCTCCACTACATTTCGCGTAAGGCAATGGTTCAACGAGGGTTGGTAACCGCAATGACCGAGTGGGACACCCTCAAAACCGATCAGCTAGAGAAGCGCATCCTCTCGCTCTGGCTGGATGAGCTGCTCAAGGCAGAGCGAAGTGGCAGGAAAACAAAGAGCAAAAGGCTTCAAGACCTGACACAGGATATCGCTCATTTAAAAGGCTGTGAAGTGAGCATTGTTATAAATCAACTCGTGACATCTCTGTGGAGCAACGATGATGAAGTACGCGGTGTGGCAGCAGAATCGTTGAAGGAATTGGGAGATCGCGTCCCAATAGAGCCATTGCTGCAAGCACTCCAAGATAAGGATCAGGATGTACGAGAAGCAGAAGTGGAGTTTTTATGAGAAAAAGGGGAGCGAATGCCGGTAGAGGAGGTGATGAAACTGCTTTATGATGAGTCATGGAAAGTGCTAGAAGCAGCAGTGCAGTTGTTAAGAGAACAAGGGGAGTGGGTGCCAGTAGAGGAAGTGGTGAATTTGCTTAGGGATGAGGACGCGGAACGATCTGTTGCAGGTGGTGCGCGAGGCGGCAGATGATGCGCTGGGGGAGATTCTTTCGCTGGAGACGGGGATCGAGGATGATTAAGCGCTCTACAATCTCTAACACTATTGGGGAGGGTGTCGAGCGAAACGTTTTGCCTCGACACCACAATTCCTTATTGCTCCTGCGCCGCCCAGTTCCACTCTAGCGGTACCCACTCGTAACCGCTTGTAGTTTCACGAATGTGACCAAGGTTAGGCCAGGGCAGGTGATAGGCCGACATCAGTAGCCGCTCGCTTGCTATGCGGCGAAGGAGCTGATGGCGTGTCTGCACCGCCTGAGCTGGATCAAAGTCCATCCGTAAATGCCAATCAGGATGATAAATACTGATCTGGCGCGCGATAGTGTCAGCCAGGTGTAGCAGAGTTTCGTTTTGCGAAGTTACTCGTAGGGCGAGATGACCAGGAGTGTGACCGGGAGTAAGAAGTGCATAAACGCCTGGAACAATCTCATCACCATCGTTCACAACATCCAGTCTACCAGTAAATACATCACGAAAACGAGCAATCATCGGCTCAAGCCTCTCACGTACTGGTTGAGGCAATTGAGAGAAATCAAATGTGGTTGCCCAATTCCATTCAACCTGTGAGATGATATGTCGTGCCCTCGAAAAGACAAGCTCCCCTTCACGAGTCATAAGCCCACCTATATGATCGACATGAAGGTGAGTAACTATTACCACATCTATATCAGTGGGAGAAAATCCAGCTTGCTGTAAACTTGTGAGCAGCTTCCCTTGCATCCCTGGAACATGTGTTCCCAGGCCCGCATCTACCAGGATACGCTCTCGCCCTGTATCAATAAGTAGCGGACTCACTTGCAAAGCGGCAGATAAAAAATGTGTTGTCACTGCCCCCTCTATCTCTTGAGCAGGAACATTGACAATTATATCTGCCGGACCCATCGGCATAGTATTGGAATACACATCATGTAGCATCAACAAACGTATATCCCCAACTGCAAAACGATAATAACCTGCCACAGGCAGCTTCTTTTCCGTATGTTGTGAAACTGCCGCATCAGCAGATTGAGACTGTGTCATAAAGACCTCCTACTAGACAACACGATTCGCGAGAAGTACAATGGAAACAAAGGTGTCTATTTATATGGTAAACCAGGGTGTCTAATTTGTCAAGGGATAAGGACGAGAAACTAAAAACCGCTCTTGAGCCGACTCATGAGGATCTGCGTGCTCAACTCGCCGGCCCATATATTGTTAATCTGCTCTTTCGCGGCTATCGCAATTTTCAAGAGCTGATGCAGCGCCGTCTGCAGGCACGTGGTCATCTAGGAATCGGCCTGGCTGAAACACGTCTCCTGCTCTCGCTAGATCCCGAGGGAACGCGCATCGTGACTCTAGCTGAGCGCACCGAGACGACGAAGCAGTTTACCGGACGTGTGGTGCAGGAGCTTGAGCAACGCGGCTACGTGACAACCACGATTGATCCAGATGATCATCGTGCCATCCGTGTGAAGCTAGCACCACAGGGTCTGCAATATCTGCTCGATATCAAAGATGTCAAGCGCCATCTCGATACAACGCTGCTCGATATCCTCGGCGAGGAGCACGTTCCCCTTTTCGTATCAGCCCTTCAGCAACTGATCGAGGGCACGGAGCGAGAAGCAGATTCTACCTTAGACCAAAAATAATCTCTTCTAAATGTTATGTCAGTTGAGAAATGCAAGATAAAAATACGTCGCTCGGGAGCTATGTTATGCTCAAACATCTTGTTACAATTGAGGCTGCATTTCATCTCACCAAACCACGTAACGGCTTTATAATCCACCCGGAATTGTCCACCGATTTCATCAATTCGTGTCAGAAGCGAAAATTCACAGGTATATTGATCTTTCCTGATGGAAGACAACAGCAGGTACATGCTCACCTTATCCATGCTCATTTTTCAGGCCGTCCAGCAGGTCTCCCATCCTGGACCACCGAATGTTTTCTCGAAGGCGTCGAAGCAGTACCCGTGGGAACCGAACTGTGGTGCAATGAACAGGAATAATGTGTTCATCTCCAAATTGCATTTTCAAAAAATCTACAAACACCTTAAAATTTGCGTGAAATTCCTACCTCCAAAAGCGACATAAGGCTAAGTACTGAAACTCTCTTGCGAGGAAAGCTGTGGAAAGATATATGCTAGAACTTCCAAATAGTTTTGTGTCGGTGGAGGAGTGGACGCACCTGGTGCATCTATGTGCGAGCATGACTGGCAATAGTGATGTTGCCGAGGATCTAGCCCAGGAGACGCTGCTGGAAGCGTGGCAACGCAAAGAATCGTTGCGTGAGAAGGAGAAACGCGTCCCCTGGCTCTTCGGCATCGCGCGCAACCTCTGCCTGCGCTGGCTACGTAAACAGGGACGGCACGCGACACAACTCATTGCACCTGCTTTTAACCTACTCGACCACGATGCTATCAATGTCGAGGATATGCTCGCCGACCAGACCGATATCGAGGTCGAGTTGGAGCGCAAAGAACTCGCTGAACTGCTCGACCGTGCCCTGACACTTTTGCCTGTGGAGACACGCACGCTCCTGGTCAAGCGCTACATCGAGGATTTCCCCCTGTCTGAGATTGCGGCTCAGCTTGGTACAAGTGATAGTACGGCTGCGATGCGCTTGCATCGTGGAAAACTTATCCTCCGTCGCGTCCTGACAACAGACTTGCAGGATGAACTGGCACTCTACATCCCCTCCGTTATTGTAGAGCAATGGGAAGAGACGCCGTTCTGGTGCTATCACTGTGGGCGGCAGCGCTTATTGGGGAAACGCGATGCGCTTCAAGGCGATCTGTTTCTCAAATGTCCATCCTGTAGCCCTGGTAGCAACGAAATGGTTAGTGACAATCGTCATCTCTCTGTGTTGAAAGGTGTTAAAAGTTACAAACCATTGCATGCTCGCCTCCTGGGGTGGTGCAATTCTTTTTATCGTACAGCTTTGCATAATGGTGGCGTGCGTTGTGAATCGTGTGGTCGATTTCTTCCCGCACA
>DAOUDD010000109.1:0-12037 GCA_034431765.1 Ktedonobacteraceae bacterium
CCCAATTCGCCCAATAATTTCAACCCACCTCTGGCAGTAGATGGGCAATTTGGGCCCAAGACAATGAGGGCGGTCCTGGATTTCCAACACAAAAAGGGCCTGAGCGTTGATGGCATCGTTGGTCCACAAACCTGGCATGCCCTCGGTAAGTGCTAAGAGGTAGAGCAGAAGCAAACAAACACATCTGGGTGCAGGTGCGTTATTCCTTATAGAAAGGAATAACGCACCTGCACCTAATTACGCGCCCTTAAGGCGCAAATGAAGTATTACTGCTTTGTTATCAATATTCATTGTAGCCTTTGTGTTGAGAAACGATGTATGAGTATTCATATGTTTGGTCCTTCTTTCAAGGCACGAATGAAGTCTGGCAGAGCATTACCCCCATCGTAACCAGATCAATGCGTGATACAGCTGCGTTTCCCAGACACTCCAGGTATGATAGCCTTTTTGTAGATCAAAGGTATAGTTCAGGTGAGTCTCCCGCAGTTTCAGGATGAATTGTTGGGTCGCGTCGTAGTACGGCTGATCTTCTGTCGCCGCTCCCAGAAAGATGTGCAGTTTCCAGGCTTGCGAGTCCCCTGGCAGAACGAAGGCCGGACTATTAGCCTGTCTATAGGCGGTTTGCTGTCCCCACACGCTCCCATCGGCTGTATAGTATCCTGCCAGCGAGATAACTGAGCCAAAGATATCGGGATGATGGACAGCAATATTCATCGCCCCAAATCCGCCCATAGAGAAACCGCCGATAGCACGATTGCTGGCCTGGGGGATCGTGCGGTACTTCTGATCAATGTAATGCACCAGGTCGAACGCGACAAAATTCTCCATAAGCTGTAGGTGATCAGCGGTATTCCCCCACTCACTGGTTTCCCCGCTCCGTCCATTCCCATCAGGAAAAATCATGATCAATGGAGGTATCTCTCCATGCCCGATGAGTGTATCAGCGGATTGTGCTGCTTTACCACCGCGAATCCAGTCATCCTGGCTCCCCGGCGACCCATGAAGCAGGTAGAGGGCGGGATACTGTTGTGCCGTATGCTGATAGGCTGGAGGGAGGTAGACCTGGAAAGAACGGTGTTGCCCATGCAATGCCGGACTGACCATGCTCTCGGCGACGAGTGTGCCAGATGCGGCAACCAGCGGGGGATTGTGCAATCCTACATCGGGTGAATAAAATAACAGATCGCCGATACCCCTGCTCAACAAAAAGAGACCCAGCAACGTGAAAAGACCAATCCAGGTGGAGAGAAGGCTCCATGTGCTGCGGTGTCCCTTCTTTTCTATGACAGCTACATGGTTTTTCGCCTGATTAGAACGGAAACGTGTGAAGCGTCTATGCCAGACCAGGTGCACCAGTTGCCGGATGGGATCAAACAACACTTCACCCAGCGCCTCCCCTATGGCTGTCCCAAGAAAGGCACACAGCAGGCCGCTGGCAAGGAGAACAGCCATTGTATATGCCAGCATGCCTGTATTGAGCACCTCAAGATGTCCACCCGGATCGTAATGGGGCAGCAGTTCCTGCCGCAGGAATGGCAACATGTAGCTGAGACTATACGTAATTGCAGTTCCGATCATAGGACCCAGGCGTTGTCGGCTTCCCATGGAGCTGAGCAGGGCTGCACTGGTAACCAGAATGAGCGTGGCTATTAACCTGGCGGTGAGGGGATCAAGACCTAGCGCGGCTATAGGTGCAGTGAGGGCCTTCAGAACAGGCGGAGAGAAAAGGAACAGAGTTACGAGCAGGGCAATGCTCAATCCAAGCAAGATACGCCGGAGTGCGGCGGGGCGCAGAAAGGGTGATGAGCGTTGCGACCGGAGTACTCTTTGTATATCCATAGAGGATGGTTCCTCCGCTGTTTAGCAGCGTAAGCATGCGATTACGGCAGTGGGGTGGCTAGCGAGATACCCACTGCTCAAAGTGTAGGGGGAAAAGCCGTCTCATGCTAGGGCAACTTCTGAACACCTATCGATCAACTTGCGAAGAGTACCACTTGTTTACTCCCTGCGAAGCCATACGTTCAAATAGTTGCAGTCCAAAAGGAGTGGTAGAGGTTATTACAGGGTAGACCAGATTCCAGTCTATTCGTAGATAGTCGGGTAGAAGAGTGGGAAGAGTGTATGGTAGAGGTACAGCAGGTGAGAAGAACGGTGACCATATCAGGAAAAGGAAGCCCGATCGATGACGAAGAAAATCCAGGAGAAAAAACCGAATCACCTTCTCCGACAAGCTCGTGAGCAGCGGGGATGGTCGCAGGAGCGGTTAGCCCAGGAACTTGAGATTAGCACGCAAACGGTGAGCCGCTGGGAGCGTGGCACTGCGTTTCCTTATCCCCACTTTCGTGAAAAACTCGGCATGCTCTTCGGTGAGAGCATGGAAGCGTTGGGTCTGATCCAGGAAACAGGTGATGATGAACTAGAGGATGTCCCCCACCCCTCAGTATCCGAGACGATCATGGTTCCATTTTCTATTGAGCATGCACCGCCATACAATCAGACACGCGAGGAGCACGAGTGGTCTCCATTAGACGAGCACGCCGATACACGTGGTCCAGATGGTTCCAATGGCTCAGGTGGTCAGCAGACAGGTCAGTCTCTCGCAGCACATGCATCGCCCGGTGAGCAGATACTCACCATGAACGCGGAGGTGCAGAACCGGAAGCGCATGCTTGGACGTTTACGCCACGCCTACGCCGAGTTGCTGGAGCACACGCTCCAGGAAATTGTCCTGATCAGACTGGATTTTGCCGAGATACCTGGGGCCGTACAAAATGCGACGAAGCGGCTAATGCGCCTGTCTCAGCAGGACGGTCAGCAATTGCCTCCAGGAACCTCGATCCTGAAGCTTTACGATATGTCGGAGCGCGAGTTGCTCATCCTGGGGGAACCGGGAGCCGGTAAATCTACTGTGTTGCTACAACTTGCCCAGGCACTCGTGCAGCGCGCAGAGCAGGAAGAAGCGCATCCTTTGCCGGTCATTTTGCGCCTCTCATCGTGGGCAGAGCAACAGCCAGCGCTAGAAGATTGGATGAGTGATCAACTGGCCCTGACCTACGATGTCTCACAGAAACTGAGTACACACTGGGTACACAACGGCTCCATCCTCCCGCTCCTCGACGGCCTGGATGAGCTAGATATAGCAGCGCGCACGGCGTGTATCAGTGCACTAAATGCATATCATCGGGAACATCTGCTCGTTCCACTTGTCATCTGTTCTCGCCGCACCGAATATGAAGATGCAGCCAGGCCACAGAAACTGGCGTTGCAGCGTGCAGTACTCATCCAACCACTGACCCTTGAACAGGTTACCACGTCTCTTGAGAAGGTCGGCCCATCATTGGATGTCTTACGGCAGGCCCTCCAGCGGAACCAGGCACTGCAGGAACTGATCACCACACCGCTGATGCTGAGTATATTGATACTCACCTATTCGCGCACCGCGCTGCCTGCGCTCTCTCATGAGCTATCCACACTGCAAAGGCAGGTGTGGACCGACTATGTGGCCCGCATGATCGAGCAGAAAGGGGATGCTGAGCAGTACCCACTCCAACAGACCTGTACCTGGCTGAACTGGCTGGCGTGTAACATGCAGAAACACTACCAGAGCGTGTTTTATCTGGAGCGTGTGGAACTTGACTGGTTGCCAGATGCCCTGCGACAGCGCGCTTTCTGGCTGACTGTGCGCCTGCCTATCATCTTGCTCGGCATAGTGTCCAGTTGTCTGATTGGCTTATTTTTGCAAACGGTTTTTGATCCAACAACTGGCATACAGGCTGCGGTCCTTGGCTGCCTGCTCGCGAACTGCCTGAGCCAACCGGTCAGCGGGAGTACAGAGGAGAGCGTGTGTAGCACAACCGGGATGAGACGGTGGAGATATATTCTCGGAAGAGGACTGATCAGTGCGGGAACGGGTCTGGTTGTAGGGTTGAGTTTTGGCTTTGAGTTGGGGCCAGGATACAGTTCTGGCGATTGGCTGCGCGATGGCGTGATCTACGGCAGCCTCATCGGACTGATATGCTGCTTGCTCCTGGTTTTGCTGCCACTGTTATCCTCTCAACGCGCTTCTCCTCGCGTAGCGCAGCCAGCCGCGCAGCCACGTCATACGCTCTCCACGCTTCACCTGCGGCGTACGCTCCTTGCTGCGACAGCGCTTGGATGTGGCTATGGGGTGAGTACTGGCCTGAGCTACGGGCTGCGCTATGGTCCGAGTAGCGGACTCAACATACTGCTGAGCTATGGATGCGTTATGTTTCTCATCAGTGTAATTGTTGAGAAGAACAGGAGAGATATCAGACTCGCCGAGCGGTTGCGCTGGACCTGGAGGGGTTTCTTGCACAGTTTGCGCTCTTTCAACCACTGCCTTGCCAGTGGCGTACTCTCTATTGGTCTTTTGCTGATTGTAGGGTTGAGCTACGGACTTACGACCGGGATGGGCCTGCAGTTGAGCTCCTCACTGGGCTTCCGACTGAGCTATGGGCTGAGTGATGGACTCCATGCCGGACTCAACTCCGGGCCAACCAACGGTCTGACCGATGGACTGATGATGGGGCTGATCGTTGGAGTAGGGAGTGGAGTGGCTTACTGGTTAATTATGGGACTCTTTCAGAGTATTGCCCAGGAGCAGATTGAAGACCAGGATCGCCAGAGTCTCAATCAAGGCGTGCGCCGATCTGCATGGAATAGTACAATCATCGGGCTGCTCAGCGGCGTACTTATCGGGGGCGTTGGATTTCTCGGCTACTGGCTGAGTTACTGGCTAAATGAGGGGCTGAGTAAAGGACTGAGCGCGGGACCGAGTGAAGGACTAAGCTATGCGCTCGGTGCCGTATGGCTCTTTGCGCTTGGCGGTAGTGTACTTGGCTTGGCGGTCAGTGGTGGATGGGCAGTGCTGCGGCATATTATCTTGCGCTGGTTACTCCACAAGGAACAGGTCTTTCCCTGGCATGTACAGGGCTTTCTCAATGATGCAACCGCTCGTATCCTCTTGCAGCGCGTTGGAGGTGGGTACATTTTCATCCATCGCCTCCTGCTGGAGTATTTCGCGCATCTTGATGATGATAGCGCCGGCAAACGCGGGAAAGTGACCGCGCAAACGAAATAAGACCGCTTAAGATAGCCTCATGATGACCTTCTTTAGAGAATTGACAACACCGAGTCAAATGTGACTTACTATTAGTGATATAATCAGGCATTACCCCTGTCACAATCTGCACTGATTTCTTCAATATTCTAAGCGAAAACCAGGTGAGATATATTCCCCTCACAGTTTATTGTGGAATGTCCATGAGATATTAGAAGCATCTGTCTTTATGAGGAGCTCCATACCATGACCTATTCACGCAGAAATAGTGTTGAGGATCAACAAGAGGCAGGCCAGCGTGCCAAACAGATAGCAGCACTATGCAAAGACCTTCACCTTACGCTTGCTCCAGTTGCCTGGCAACAGCATGGTATGCAGGCACGAGTAGTCGTGGACAGCGTCGAGATAGCGCCTCTCCTGGATATGGGTCAACGGGAGAGTAATGAGATCTTTCGACACATTCAGACTAAACTGTTTGAACACGCCGCCCTTAAAACTGTTCCCGCGCATTCGGGCCTTAAAGCGGTGATGTGGGCCCCTGTTGATGTAATACAGCCACAACCGTTCCTGAGCCTCTGGGTCGTTGTGCTCGAAACCGATGAGCGTATTCCCATTGTTGAATTCATCCGCGATGAACAGCGTGTCTATGAGCACTACCAGTTCGATAAACGCGATAAGCAGCAGCTTGCTATGCTCTTTGGACCTGAGAGTAAGGGAGTGTATCAGCCTGGTGAGACGGTTACACTCAAGGAGCGTGAACGACAATATACGGGCGAGGTTCTTTATACGCTGCCTCCTGGTAAAACGGTTCCAAACCGCAAATATCCAGCGCGAGGACATCACACCATTGCTGGGACAACGTATACAAATGAGATAGCGGCTCGCTATATCGTTGATTGTAATGATGGTTTCCCACATATCGTGCATCAGTCACAAATTGTTCGAGAGTAACATGGTTCACGTGCACCACAGGAAACCCGATCCACGCATCTATCAGCTTGCGCTGCAGCGTCTGGGCTGTGCCCCCGAAGCTTGCTTCTACGTTGGAGATGGTAGCGATCGCGAACTTACCGGGGCCAGAGAAGCAGGCATACAGCCCATCCTCATCGCGGCCCCGCTCACCAATGCCTATGACGTCCAGCGTCCCGATGTTGAGAGTTGGCAGGGAAAAATCGCACATACATTCCCAGATCTCGTTGCGTTGCTTCTGTAGCCAGCAATACCGCTCAGTTTTTCGACCAGCTAAAGTTAGCGGCGGTTAGAACATGAGAATGCTCTTCGCGCACCACCGTTAAGATGCCGGAGTCCATCTCACAAACGGTATCGCAAAGCACATCGATATCTTGAGCATTGTGACTCGCAAGCACAATCGTCTTACCTTGATCACGCAGACTCAGGATCAGATTCCGCATATCGGCAACGCCCCGCTTATCCAGACCATTAAATGGCTCGTCTAGAATCAGGAGATGGGGATCTTCCATGATTGCCTGCGCTATGCCCAGGCGCTGACGCATACCAAGCGAGTATTTACTCACCGTCTTCTTCAAGTCAGGGTCCAGGCCTACGCGCGTAAGAGTGTTGCGAATAGTCTCTTCGGTAATTCTTCTGCGCAGCGAGGCTAATATTTTCAGATTTTTTTTACCGGTGAGTCCTGGTAGGAAGCCAGGAGTTTCAATGATAAGTCCCAGGCTATCGGGAAAATCCACATCTTTGCCAACCTGTTTGTCGTGAACAAACACCTTGCCCTGAGTTGGAAGCAGAAAGCCGCAGATACACTTCATCAGGACCGTTTTGCCGCTCCCGTTATTGCCAACGATCCCGTGAATCTTTCCCGCCTCGAAATCATGGCAAACATCACGGAGAACAGGCTCGTGCCCAAAGCTCTTGGAAACGTGATCTATGCGAATCGCCATATTCATATATTCAGCCCTCTGTTCCAGTGAAGTTAAAGTTATAGCTACGGATAGCATATAACGATATACAATAGCATAAGAGTATGAGAACAACGAAGATTGCACAACTTTGCCACAGGCGCGGCAGCAGGTCAAAGCCAAAATTGTGCATGTTATAGGTTGCATGGTTGAGCGGTGAGATCCAGCCCACTGCCACATTTGCCTGGTACATTAATGCATCGGGCAGATGGAACAGAGTCTGGATGAACTGCGGCGTGAGGAGGAAGCCATACAGACTGAAGATGAAAACGGCCACCACGCTCCAGAATTGCCCTTTGAGAATGTTGAGCATCAACATCAGAAATGCGATGAGCAATGCATAGAGGAGCATCAACAGGAAGATGGTTGCCATACATGTGTAGGGGGTAGACATCTCCAATGTCTTCACCGCGATAGAGAGTCCTGTCGCCTTTCCCGCCTCAGAGTAGCCCAGGATTGCCGCAGTTGCGCTCCAGATGTCCCCGACAAACGCATCTCGTTGACACAACAGCATAGTTGCGCCAAGGATAAAGAGAAGGTACAACCCGGTTGCAAGCACGATATAGAGCACCTGCCCAAGCAGCCAGATTGTGCGATCAATGCGCATCAGGTAGAAAGGGACGCTGGCGTTGAGAAAAGGAATATCCGCGAACAGCAAGACCAGCAGCAGCGAGGAGAGCAAAATGGAAGTGCTGTCGTTAAACGTCCAGACAAATGCCTCCACCAGTTGCATCGAGGTGTGGTACTGCTCTGCAAACAGGACCACTTTATTGGAGAGCAAGAAGCAAAGAATGAAGGCAAGTGCGAAGGTGATGATAATACGCGGATTTTTATACCAGCCGTGAAAGTTATAGGCCGCAACTCGACCAACTTTCCTGATTGTATCCCCTGGCGAGTTTAAGGTTCTGCGTTTAGAAGTTTCTTGCGATCTATCACGTTTATCACGTCTATCATGTCCAGCAGAGGTAGAAGGAGTGACCAAATCCACTTTTTTGATTTTACCCATTACTCAATTTCCCCCGTGCGAAGACGATGAATACCATACTGATGCCGAGCACTACTACTGCCAGGAACAGGATCAGCCCCCAGATCCCCAGCACCCACACATGGGTGGGATTCAACCATTCTTTGGGGTACAGGTAGTAGACGGTACCAAAGTAGCGCTCGTATATGATAATAAGGATATAGAAAAAAATGAATGGTGCAGCATATGCCATATAGCGACTTTTTGTGACACTCGCTAACGTGAAGCCGACCAGCGACCAGAGCATACCAGAGCAGAAGAACATGCCGGCCATTGGGAGCAAGCGCGCAATAGGCGTGAATATAGTTGCACCGCTGAACGTCCCTTCCATAGGAAGGAATATGAGTGTAGCGACTATATAGGCCAGAAGTACTCCTATGAACAGTACAAGCCCACCTGAAAGCGCACAGGCAATAAGTTTACTCCTGATATACGCATTGACTCCAGTTCGTGGCAAAAACTGCTTAATAAAGCCGCTCTGAATGTCATCCACAAATACAGGAGTAAAGGGTAATGTGCAGAGGATAGGTACGGCCAACAAAATTGTATCTGAATGCAATGCGCCCATAATGAGCTGGGCGTGATAGCCCGCCTGGAGTGGAAAGCCATGCCCAAATGCTTTTAAAAGGCTCTCCACAGAAGCACATGCTATTACCACAACCATTGCCAGCGCCCCTATCAGAAACCCTCTCGAAAGGAGAGCGCGCCGCAGGTCGGAACCAATAATAGAGAACATGTGAAACCTTTCTTGGTAGAGTTTGTGTTTGCATCGTAAAGCAATTTTGCTTCATTGCTGCGTAGAAGTTGTATCGTAATTGTAAAATCCTACGCCCTTTTCTGACGAGCTGAACTTTGATACAACTTTGTTACAATTATGGGACAGAATGGGAGAGTACAGTCGTGTACATGTATACTGTAATGGTAAACTGAAGCCATTACAACCCATACTGGTGAAGGATACACACATGAGAGTGCTGATCGCTGAAGACGATGTTGCAATCAACGATCTGATCCGTATGAATTTAAGTGATGCAGGGTTTGCTTGCACCTGTGCCCACGATGGTATGGCCGCCGCCGATCTGCTGGAACAGAATAGCTTTGATCTTATCTTGCTCGATATTATGTTACCGCATATCGATGGATATGAACTTCTCGAATACATTCGACCACTGAATATACCCGTGATTGTTATCACTGCCAGAAGTTCGATCCCTGACAAAGTAAAAGGCCTGAAGCTGGGTGCGGATGACTATATCGTGAAGCCCTTTGCAATCACAGAACTTATCGCCAGGATCAATGCCGTTCTACGCAGATACAACAAAGATCAAAAGGTTCTGAGTATAGAGGACCTGGAGATCAATACCGAATCACGAGTCGTCACAAAAAATGGCGAACTGGTGGATCTGACGCTGAAAGAATACGAGCTGCTGGTCATGCTGGTGCGCAACAAGAATATTGCACTCTTTCGCGAGACCCTTTTTGAGAGTATCTGGGGTTCAAGCTTTATGGGGAATACACGTACGTTGGATCTGCATATCCAACGGCTCCGTAAAAAACTGAACTGGGAAGACAAAGTCAAGACCGTGTACAAGATTGGATACCGACTGGAAGTGTAAGCATGCTTTTCTCACTGAAAATCTTTGTCTGTACAGTGGTAGTAGTGGCACTTTCTTTTGCTATTGGCGGCTATGCGCTCATCTCCTCAAATTTCACGGCCGCCAGAGATAGAGAGATCAGTCTTGCTATCAATGAACGGCTGTCGCTGCAATATATTCTTGAGTCAACACTGATTACGGATGAATTGCAGGGGCAAGAAATAACTGATGGCACTGTACGTGATGCGGCAAAGAATGTTGCTTCGAGTCTACAGCAGAATGGACGGGGAGGAAGAAATATTGTTGTCTATGACAACCAGGGCATAGAAATGTATCCTGACATAGGGAAGAAAGCGCAATACAGTGCGGACCTGGCATCTGTACGTTCAGGACAGGTTGTGTATTCGATTCAGCATCTCAAGACCACCTATACTCTTTATGTCACTGGAGTGTTCTCCTATGGCTCAAAGAATATGTACCTGACGTATAGCCAGGATGTCAGTGATATCTTTGCGCAAAAAGATGCGCAGGTTCAAACATTTATGCTGTACCAGGGGATCAATATTTTGCTGAGTGCGACGCTAGCTTTTTTGATTTCATGGCTGCTTACTCGACCCGTGCGCAAGCTCACCCAGACCAGCCGCACAATCGCAGCGGGAGACTACGGACGGCGTGTGGATGTGCGCTCCTCCGATGAAATCGGCGAACTGGCCCGTAGTTTTAATCTCATGGCGGCATCAGTGGAAGAGAAGATCAACGAGCTGGAGCAGTCCTCACGCATAAAGGACGATTTTATCGCTAACTTCAACCATGAACTCAAGACACCGATGACATCCATTATCGGGTATTCCGATATGCTGCGCTCCCGCCAGTTAGACCCGGCGACGGTATTTAAAGCCGCCAATTACATCTACAACGAAGCCAATCGCCTGGAAGCGCTTTCGCTGAAAATGCTGAACTTGGTTGTGTTGGAACAACAGAACTTTACATTCGTGCCAATCAATGTCAGAGAGCTGTTCCGCTACATCGTCTGGGCCGCCACGCCCTCTTTTCAACGCGAGGCTATCACCATCCACGCGGCGGCCCACGAAGGATGGATTCAAGCCGAACCCGATCTCATAAAGACATTGCTGCTTAATATTGTTGATAACGCACGAAAAGCATCCAATCCTGGTAGCACAGTAGAGCTGCGTGGGAGCAGGGATAATGAGCACTATACCCTCGCGGTGATCGATCATGGTCGAGGTATCCCACAAGAAGAGGTTGGTAAGATCACCGAGGCATTTTATATGGTAGATAAGTCTCGTTCCAGAGCACAAAATGGTGTTGGGCTGGGATTGAGCATCGCCAGCAGAATTGCTACGCTCCACAAAACGACATTGTGCATCCGTAGCAGTGTAGGAGTTGGCACCAGCGTCAGCATTAGCCTACCCTGTTTCTATATGCAGGAGGACGAAAATGAAGAATAGCAAGTCAGTATACGTGATAGCCATCTGCGTAGCCGGTCTCCTGGTTGCTTTCAGTATCGTGATGCCTGGCATCTTGCTCAACAAAACAGAAGCTACCGTCGTGGGTTCGTCCTCTACCGTAAACAATGGAGGAGCATCCTCGCAACAGCAAAACTCTACTCTTCGCACACCGCTAACACCCACGGCCAGCTCCATAAAAAAATTCATCACAAACGCCCTCGCGTTTGAAGACAGTGGTAAGACCAGCATCCTCTCCACGGAGAGTAGCAACGGCAGTATGAATATAAAAGAGGCAACGAATACCTGTATCAAGCAAATGACAAGTCTCTTGCAAAAGGGCGCTTTCCCAGCGCTGGCAGGCTTCCCCACAGGATATAGCGTCAGTGCAGAATTGAGAACGATTTTGAACAAAAATAAGAATCCGCTTCTGCAATACTGGTCTATAAGCTTCGCTTCACCAGATGATAACTCGACAGACATCACAGTCTCCCTGGATGATCAAACCGGGCTATTTCTGGCCATTTTCATCAATGAAGAGAACGCTCCTGAGATGAGCGTGGAGAAGAGCACTGAGACGATTGCTCAGAGCATGCATCTCCCGGGGAAACTGCTTTCTCTTAAAAAACAGCACTATTCAGCGTATGAAGTCGTTAACCGTACGATATGGGCAGTAGACAATTCAGTGCTTTTCATGCAAGTAGTTCTAGCCCAGACTCCCAAGTCTATATACTTTTCTATGGACTTTAGCAACTCTCAAACAATCAAAGATAATGGCTAAGCGAAGTCTATTAGTGGATAGAAAAACGCAGGCGTTTCACGAGCATTTACAAGTGAGATACAAGTTGGCTACGGGCAGGATACACCTCTCCTGTATACTGCGCTTCAATGGTTTGTTAGTATCAGGGTACGATAGGAATCCCCATTTTTCAGAGCCAGAG
>DAOUDD010000110.1:0-35593 GCA_034431765.1 Ktedonobacteraceae bacterium
ATGGTATGAATGGTCCTTTCACGATACTTCTAGATGAATGATTCGCTATAGGCACGTTGCATATGCTCTACGCTCAGTTCGATATCAAATCGAAAGTATGATAGAACTAGTATATCCTGAGAAATCTCGCGCGAAAAATCAACAGGATCTTCGCGGCTAGCGAATTAGTACTTCATGCACAGGTTTTTAAACGGGCAGTAAGTGCTGACAGTGCTCTCCTCTCTCGAACCATTGTAGCAGAAATGCATTATAATTAAGCGCTCGTTAGCTCTATCATCAGTGGTATCTTCGCACGTAATGTTCTCAAATGAAATCTTGTGGAGATGTAGGAAGACATATATTTCAGAAAATTAATCTAAAAACTCTGCCTATCTATCTTCATTGACGAGAATTTGGATGGTATAAAGAGGCTATTGAGAATCCGCATAATAACCGGTAAGATGATGCCCTGATAAATGAACTTCTCAGCAGCAAAGTGAAATACCTTCTAAGGGGGGTTATAGAAGTTAAAGAGTGATCAAAGAAAAAGAGCTCTACGATGAATTTGTTGAGCTCGTGTTTTCTATATTATGTGAATCTCCTCACTAATATTCTTTTATAACCAGGCTTGACACTGGATAGTATATCAATGTGTGACTGTGTCCAGGTTCTATGTGCTCTGTTTCGAGCTCCACCTGGACACAGCGTAGACATCGTGTTAAGAAGCTGTCATCCCTCCCAATCCGACCAAGGAAGAGTTATTCAAGAATGTACAACTACTCCCCAGTAACGCGGCTCAAGAAGCTGCGCACGCGTTCATTCTGACACTCATCGAAGAGCCAGTCGGGGGGACCCTGTGCGACGATGTTGGCGTGGTCCATGAAGACGACATGGTTGGCAACCTCGCGCGCGAAACTCATCTCGTGCGTAACGACAATCATCGTCATCCCCTCGTCTGCAAGCTGACGCATGACTTTGAGCACTTCCCCCACAAGTTCAGGATCGAGCGCCGAGGTCGGTTCGTCGAAAAGCATCAATTTGGGATTCATGGCGAGCGCACGGGCAATTGCGACACGCTGCTGCTGCCCACCAGAGAGTTTGTGCGGATAGGAGTTCGCTTTATCTGCCAAGCCCACCTTCTCCAGCAGGCCGCGTGCACGCTGCGTTACCTCTGCTTTTGACTGACCCAGGACGTGGATGGGAGCCTCGACAATGTTTTCGAGCGCAGTCATGTGGGCGAAGAGGTTGAAGCGCTGGAAGACAAAGCCGATCTGCGAGCGCATCTGGGCCAGGTGCAGTTCGCTATCCTCAACCATGCGATTCCTGACCTGCCGATAGCCGATAGGCTGGCCGTCGATGTAGATGCGCCCGCCGTCGATCTTTTCGAGACAGTTGAGGCAGCGCAGCAGGGTCGTTTTGCCGGAACCGCTGGGTCCGATTACTACCACGACCTGACCACGCATCACTGTGAAATCGACACCATCGAGCACAGTGTTACCGCCGAAGCGCTTGACTAGTTGTTGTGCCTGTACCATTGGGGCTGTCTGTAGATCTTGTGCTACCGATATACCTGACGGAGACGCCGTAGGCGTTGTAGAAAGAGGTACGTCTGAATTCATCTTGCTGTCGCTCCTCCTCTAAGCGCCAACACCGATAAGGCGCTGTGCTGTGCTTTTTTGCGGTGCTACCTTAACTGCTACATTCATACGGTCAGGATCGAAGCGCTTCTCAAGCCAGCGCTGCACAAACTCCCAAAGCGTGGTGAGCAAGAGATAGTAGACAGTTGCAACGATAAGCAGCTCAAAGGTGATGAAAAGCTGTGAGCCAATAACTTGCGCTGTTCCCGTGAGTTCGTTCAGGCCAATGACAGTGGCGATGGAGGTAGACTTGAGCATATTGTTGAACTCGTTGCCCAGTGGTGGGATAATCACACGCATCGCCTGAGGCAGAATGATGCGCCGCATGGCCAGAGGATAGCGCATTCCGAGCGCTTTCGCCGCTTCCATCTGTCCTGCGTCAACCGAATTGATAGACGAGCGTGTGATCTCCGACATGTACGCCCCTTCGTTGAGCGAGAAAGCGATCAGCACGCAGAGGTAGTTGGGTAGGAGGACGGGTGTAGGCAGGCGAGGCAGGGCGACCCATAAGAGCAGAACCTGGACCAGGAGCGGACTGCCACGAAAGAACCAGATGTAGACGTTGGCAGGCCATTGCAGGATGGGGTTGTGCGACATACGCATCAACGCGAGAAAGAGTCCTAAGACGACACCGACAAGTTGGGCCACAACCGAGATCCAGAGCGTTGTCCAGGCAGCTTTCAAGAACAGGAGGTATGGGTCCTGAAAAAGATAGTGGACAACAACAGGCCAATTAAACATCAAATGCTCCTATCTAAATCGTAGAACGATTTGTATAGATAGACTATTCGGGGGCTGGCAGAGATCGGAGACTGGCGGGAAAGCTGAAATACCGCCAGTCTCCATTACAGAGAGAACAACCTAAATTTTCTGCGTTGGATTGAACTGCCACTTCGCGAACAAGTTATTGTAGGTGCCATCCGACTTCACGGCGTCAAACGCTTTTTGTAGGGAGTTGAGGGTTGACGTGTCACCTTTACGAATAGCAATGCCATAAGGAGCAGAGTTGACAATCGAACCACCGACCTCAAACTGGCCCGGATTGATCTTGTTGTAGTAGTCGGTCACAGGCGAGTCCTGATAGGTTGCATCGACGCGTTTGTTGGCAAGCAACTGAATAACATCCGTCTGTGACTGCAGGACTGTCTGTTGAATCTCACCCTTGCCATTCTTCTTACAATCAGCGCTTGCGGTATCAAGGTCATCCTTCTCAGTTGTGCCAGTTTGTACACCGACAGCCAGACCGCATAGATCGCTTACGCTCTTGAGCTTCTTAGGATTGCCCTTTTGCACGAGCAGCGACTCACCAGCACGGAAATAGGGGACGAAGTCAAACTGCTCTTTGCGTTTGTCGTTGATAGTAATCGAAGACATAACGATATCGAAGCGTTTGTTGCGCAGATCATCCAGAATAGTGTCGAAGCCGGTTTTCTGGACCGAGAGCTGCAGGCCCATATGTTTCGCCATCGCGTCAGCCAGCTCTACATCGAAACCGGCATACTGATTCGTCGTATTATCTACGTACTCCATCGGTGTGTAGGTAGTGTCCATGCCAACGGTAAGCTTGCCGGACGAGACAAGAGAGGTTGGCGGCTGCACTTTTGCACTCGTGCTTGCACCTGTTGTGGTATTGCTGCCAGAATCGCTGCCGCAGGCGCTAAGGAGCAGCGAGAGCAGAACAGCACAGAAGAGAAAGAGTTTTGAGAACTGCCTGGATAATCCAGAGGAGTCGGATGAGACCGAAGAAGAGAGCATGCAAGAAGCCCCTTTCCTGTTACACTGAGAAAACTATACCAAGTTGCATACAGAAACGAAACGCTCGTCTCTAAACCAAATCGAGTATTACGCGTGGCATCCTGGCCTCTCACAAGCGGGCACGCAAAGTTTTCCCTTACACTTTGTACGGAGGAGACCGCCAAAAAAGGTACATCTACAGAGCCTATCTGAGAGTATCACACAAGAAGCTCTGCTGTATCAGGAAATTTCTTGCCACGCTGAAACACTGCCTGGTTAGTGTAGTGTATGCTCAATTGGGGCTAACGTCAAATGGTGGGGTGAAAGGCTACGAACCGATCGGCTTCGCTTGGCGCGGCGTGAATGTAATCGGCATGCGTTCAACCCCAAAGAATTGCCAGGGCACAGACAACTTGAAGGTGAAATTGGGAATAGGCTGAATATTCTCCATCCGCTCCAACATTGCTTGAAGAGCAATGGGACCCTCAAGGCGTGCTAGCGGCGCACCAAGGCAGAAGTGAATGCCGTAGCCAAAGGCCATGTGCTTACTCTGTGTGCGTGTGATGTTGAAGCGCTCCGGCTTGTCAAAGATGTGCTCGTCGTGGTTGGCAGAGCCAAAAAAGACTGCAATCGAGTCACCCGCATGCAACTGCCGCTCACCGATTGTTGCGTCTTTAGTAACCACACGTGTGAAGGCCTGCACCGGCGAGTAGTAGCGCAAAACTTCTTCGATCAACCCAGGAATAAGGCTGAAGTCAGACTGCACGCGGGCCAGCACCTCAGGATTTTCCGAAAAGCATAGAAAGGTGTTGGTAATCAGATTCGCGGTCGTGAAATGTCCGGCAATAAACAGCAGGACGCAAAAATCAGCGATCTCATCAGCGTTTAACCGCTCTTCATCTACTTCGACGTTGAGCAGTGCACTGATAAGGTCCTCGCTCGCATGCTGGCGACGTTGCTCTATGAGATCAACAAAAACCTGGCGAAATTGGGGTGTAAAGCTTGGCAGATTTACGTCTTGTTCTCCCACCTGCACTTCTCTTCTCACTTCGTTGTTGATGAGGTTGCGCAGAAATGGAGCACGTTCCAGAGGCAGACCAAGTAGATTCGAGATGACGATGGCTGGCAAAGGAAAACCGAAATCACCTGCCACATCTATCTCGCCGCGCTGAAGTACGCGATCTAGCAGCGAATGCGCTATACCGGTTATGGCTGGTGCCAGTGATGCAACTCGCCGAGGAGTAAATGCCTGACTGGCAAGCGTACGCATCTGGCGATGGCGCGGTGGATCGCTCTCGATAAGCGTCGTCCCTTCGTTATGCAGCTTGTCTGTTGTATTGGACGAAAACGTCTCATAATCAGTGAGCACACGCTGCGCATCGTCGTAACGAAAGACCATCCAGGTGCGTAATTCCTCATCATAAAATACAGGTGCTTGTTCGCGCATAACTCGATACCAGGTGAAAGGATACCGTTCAATGAATGGCCGCTGCGAAGGCGTCAGGAGTTCTTGCCTTGCTTCATTCAGAGTTTTCACTGTTGCTGTCATACAAACATCCTTATTTCTTTATGCTCTTTAACCTGTCATACTTTTGCATTAAAAACCCATTGTGCTTAACCCGCATAGAGTATACCATATGTTGTGGAAACTTCGACAAAAAATACATGCATGAAGGTGCGATATGTAACCTTTTTTTGGGAAAAAGGTCAGGTTCTGTGAGCTAAAGGGAATGAAAAGAATGCAAGACTCTAGTCTTTGCCGAAATATATCAAATAGTTTCAATTGCTATCTGAATCTCCATGTGTTGCTCATCAAGCACATAGACCTGCTGCCAGCCTTCGGTGGGGATAACAGAGAGAGCCTGCTGCTGCAGACCAATATGATAGGCGATGACTTGCTCGCCGACGATGCGTCCACGCGCTGTATGCTGATCGCGCGCGATACAGGTTTGCAAAGAGACGCTAAAGACAAGCAGGCAAGTGGAGTAGGAGTGGCGCTGCGCAACCGCTAACAAGCGTTGACGTGCCTCGACAGTAAGCGCGGTACTGTCAGCAATGGTGAAGCGGTTCTGGAGCATGCGCTTGTGAATTATATAATGAAAGAGATCGAATGTGTCACGGTTCACTTGCTGACTGGCTTCGTCATCACAGATCAGCGCTCGGCATGCATCAGACGAAACGATCATGGTTGGGCGGAAACCCTGCTGCGTGTGCTGTTGCACCAACTTGCGTGCAAACGTACTTTTGCCTGATCCGGCAGGTCCACATAAAACGAGCAGGGTGCGTGCTGGAAGCGAGATGGGGGAAGGCGGTGGGGAGGAAAGCGAAAGGGGAGGCGGAGGTCCTGCTGTTGGAGATTGCTGTGCTGAGAGCGGGTGCTCTTCAGGGGAGGATGCTCTTTCCATTGCGATATGTAGCCCCCTTTGATATAATGCGCATGCATGTATACGCCCTGCGTAACGTTGCGTGAAGTTCATGTGTTTGTAAGCTATCATACAACAATTTGTGGAATGTTGCTGGTGTTAGGATAGAGGACGGGTAACAGCTTCTGCCTTATCGTATCCCTTCTCTATACGTGGCACGTTCCTCCATTATAACGAGAGAGTTTGTACTCAGGAGGCTGCTGTGTCTGTGAACACAACCCTGACAGGGACGGAGATACGTTCGCGTTTCCTGCAATTTTTTGAGAGCAAAGGACATACACGGGTGCCAAGTTCGTCACTAGTGCCGCGCAATGATCCGACGGTGTTGTTGACAACCGCTGGAATGCAGCAGATGATTCCTTACTTCCTGGGCCGCGAAACTCCTCCTGCGTCACGACTCACCTCCTCGCAAAAGTGTTTCCGTACAACTGATATCGACAAGGTGGGTAATCAGCGCACACTGACTTTCTTTGAAATGCTGGGCAACTTCTCGGTTGGCGACTATTTTAAGCGTGATGCGATTGCCTTCGCCTGGGAGTTTCTGACCCAGGTGGTGCAGTTGCCTGCTGATCGTCTACATCCAACTGTTCATCCCGAAGACGAAGAGGCTCCAGGTTTGTGGCATGAGATCGCTGGATACGCGGATGAGGCGATTGTACGCCTGGAGGATAACTGGTGGGGACCTCCCGGAAATTCTGGTCCATGTGGTCCTGATTCCGAGATCTATTATGATCGTGGTGAAGTGTATGGCTGTGGACGGGCGGATTGCGCGCCTGGCTGCGATTGCGAGCGCTTCCTGGAGATCTGGAATCTTGTCTTCATGCAGTACTTTCAGGACCTGGACGGAACACGTACACCCCTGGCACGTAAAAACATTGATACAGGCATGGGGCTGGAGCGCCTGACCATGGTCCTACAGGGAAAAGAGTCGGTTTTCGATATCGACCTCTTCCGCACCGTGATTGACCACTATGCGCGTATCGCCAACACCGCCTACGAGCGCGATGCAAAGACCGACACCTCCCTACGCGTGCTTGCTGACCATACGCGTGCGCTCGTCTTTCTCGCCGCCGATGGCGTGCTGCCAAGTAATGAGGGACGTGGCTATATCTTTCGCCGTATCCTGCGCCGAGCCGTGCGCCATGGTAAGTTGCTTGGACTGGAGCGTCCCTTTCTTGCTGACGCCGCTCAGATTGTTGTGCAATTGCTAGGCACATACTACACCGAACTGCATACCCAGCGCGAGCGCATTCTTGAGATCTTGAGTATGGAGGAGAAGAAGTTCGGCCAGACGCTGAGTACTGGCTTGAGCCTGTTGCAAGAACTGCTGGCGAATCTCAAGGAGCGTGGGCAGAAGGACATTCCTGGTGAAGATGCTTTCAAGCTGTACGATACGCATGGATTCCCCGTTGAATTAACCGAGGAGATCGCGGCTGAACAGGGCTTTACCATCGACACTGCTGGCTTTGAAGGGGCGATGCAGCAGCAGCAGCAGCGCAGCCGGTCCGCCAGCGGTTTTGTGCAGGCCCAGGACGATGCGGCCCTCACAGAAATTTTGCAGCGCACTGGCGCGACCCGCTTTATAGGATATGATGGCGTCGCTGGTAGCGGAAAGGTTCTCGCACTCGTTGTAAATGGGAAAGAGGTTGAAAATATCAGCGCGCCACAGCAGGCCCTCGTTATCCTTGATGGGACCCCATTCTACGCGGAGAGCGGCGGTCAGATCGGAGATCGGGGTACACTGACGAGCAGCGTTGGTTCATTCACCGTACAGGATACACGCCGTCCGCTCAAAGGCCTGATCGTCCACTATGGACAGATTACCGAGGGCTATCTACGCGTGGGCGATACAGTGCAGGCCGACGTTGTCGAGGTACGGCGTGAGGATACCATGCGCAACCACAGCGCCACGCACCTGTTGCACAAAGCCTTGCGCGATCTGCTTGGTCGCCACGTCGAACAGCGCGGCTCCCTTGTAGAACCGGAGCGGCTACGCTTCGACTTCACCAGTCCACGGGCGCTCACTAAAGAAGACATTGCGCATATCGACGAGCAGGTGAATCGCTGGATTCGTACCGACTTCACTGTGAACACGACAATTATGCCCCTGCAGGACGCCATGCAGACAGGTGCAATGGCCCTCTTCGGCGAAAAATACGAAGACCTGGTCCGCGTCGTGCGCATGGGTAGCAGTGTTGAGCTGTGTGGTGGAACGCACTGTGTCTCTACTGGTCAGATCGGCCTGTTTGTCACAATCCAGGAGACCAGCATCGCTGCGGGGATTCGCCGTATCGAAGCGCTAACGGGGGCTGCTGCCGAACATTATCTGCGCCAGCGCAGTACCACCGTCGAGAAACTTGCCGCGACCTTGCAGGTGCAGCCTGATGGGTTGGAGGTACGTGTGGAGCAGTTGTTACAGGATCTTGCGGCCTCACGGCGGCAGGTTGCTCAGTATCAACGCAACGAGGCACAGCAGCAGGCGAGCAAGCTGGCGAAGCAAGCCACTGACGTACATGGTATCGCAGTTGTCACCGCTGCGGTACAGGTCCCTGACGACAAAGTACTGCGCGAGATGGGTGATATGGTGCGTAGCAAGTTGCAGCAGCCTGGGGTAGTCGTGCTGGCGGCAGACCTGGGTGAGCGTGTCGGTCTGCAGGTAAGTGTTGATAGTGCCCTGACGAAGCGTGGCTTGCACGCGGGCAAGATCGCCGGTCTTGTCGGTGAGAAGCTTGGTGGCAAGGGGGGTGGTCGTCCTGAGTCTGCGCAGGGTGGAGGCAAGAACAAGGTCGCCCTCGATGCAGCCCTGATTCTGGTGCATGCGTATGTAAGTGAGAACCTGAAATAACGCTCTTCAACGGTCAGGTGGCAGAAAATGTGCACACGTGTATGGGATAAATTGCCAATGAAGCTGGTTTTGTGCTATAACGTGCTAGAAGAGAAATAACGCCGGATGCCAATCGAGCAAGCGCCCAACGCTCGGCTATAGTGGAGCAGTAGATTCGAGACAGAGCTTATGAAAAATCTCTTGCAATATCTGCAAAACCTGATACGAGGGAATCAGGACGGTAATGGATATAGTCCTGGATTAGAAAGAGACTACCCCGGCTATGACGATATGGACATGGAAGATGGGGGACAGCGACAGCTCTTTACCGCCCTCGATATCGGTACAGCGTTTGCGAAAGCTATTATCATTGAGGTGCATGGTGACCAGGCTGAGGTATTAGGCACTGGACGGCATCCACAGAGCTATGCCCATATGTCGGATGGCATTGTCACCGATATCACTGGCGTGATTGCTAACTGCAATGAGGCTTTGATTAAAGCAGAACAGGCGGCAGGCGGAGTCGTTGCTCCCTCTGCCGTGATTGGTATTGCTGGTGAGCTTGTCAAGGGTAGCTCCATTACAGTAAGCAAACAGCGTCAGCCACCAGAGAAACCGATCTCACCAGAAGAGCTGGAGGCGTTGATTACCACCGCGCAGAAACGTCTCCTCGATAACGCGAAGAAACGCATCGCCGCAGAGACAGGTTATAGTAATATTGATGTACGTCTCACTAACGCGGCTGTTATTTCTGTGCGCATCGATGGGCAGGTGGTGACGAACCCGATAGGTTTTAAAGGACGGCATTTCTCGTTGACCCTCTTCAGTGCCTTTGCTCCTTTAACCCAGTTGGGAGCGTTGGAGACTATTGCACAAGGGCTTGATCTGACACTTGCAACAATCGTGGCCGAGCCATACGCGTTGGCGCGTTGTCTAAGCACTAACGCAGGGGCAGATAGTGGCGCGATCTTTATCGACATTGGCGGTGGAACTACCGATATCGCTCTGGTCCGTCAAGGTGGAATTGAAGAGACGCGCATGTTCGCGCTTGGTGGGCGAACATTCACACGTCGTATCTCCACAAGTAAGGGTATCTCCATCAAAGATGCAGAACGGCTCAAAATCAGTTATAGTAATGGTGAGGTGAGGGGAGCAGCTTGTGATGAGATCGAAGCGATCCTGGCTCCAGAGTGTCAGACGTGGATGGATAGCGTTGAGCTACTGATTGAAGAGCTGGCGAAGGGCGAACTACTGCCTCCCGCTATCTATATAGTTGGAGGTGGCTCTGCATTGCCCGATATTCATCAGCGCCTGGAGAACTTTCCCTGGACGCAACGCTTGCCATTTTCGCGTCAACCGCTGATTCGAACTGTGCAGCCGGAGATGGTGTCGAGCATTATTGATCGCGATAACCTGTTACAGAATGCTCAGGACATCACACCAATGGCACTGGCCTATCAAGCAGTCGAGCTGCAGAACGAAAACAATGTTCTGGAACGCTCTCTCTATCGCGTCATCACGACAATGCATATCTAAACCCCTCCCTTCGAAGACGAGAAGGGGGCACAAAAGACTTTGCAACAACCTTCGGTAGAAGAGATTATTCTCATAGCGATAGAACGATATATGCTAGAATATATAGAATAAGAGCTAAACCTTTTGAACTCGCAGAGATGCAAATAAGGGGTGACGGGCCAATGAGTGATGAGCAAAAACTCTATATCAGTCCAGAAGATGATCTGACAACCGTGAGAGAGCGGTTGGAGGGGATCAGTGCGAAGCATATTACTCTTATTATTCCCTCACAGACGCAATTGCGGAGTCATGTAGCCTGGAAGCTGCTCTACGCCCGTGTCAAAGAGTTGAACAAAGAGGTGCTGATCGTTAGCTCTGATCCGCAGGTACGCTCGGTTGCCCATGCTGTGAAATTTAAGGTTGCTCACTCGCTTGAATCTGTATCTCCAATCCCTGGACGTTCACGAGCGGGGAATCCACCCAGTCGTAGTATGCGACCAGGGAGTGGGGAGCGTGTGCGGCCCTCTGGAACCACGTCACGTCCACTCTCGGAACGAGGTGCAGTGCCAGGTGGATCAGGCGGGTCGAGAAACTCCAGGAACCTGGCGAATCCTGCGGGACCCCAGGGACCACGTGGTACACGCTCCCGCTCCCTCAATCAGAACCGCTCAGCGCCACGTTCATCAAATCGTCAGGAACCGGAATCAGAGATACAACCTTCGCCTGAGCTACGCGAATCTCCTCGTGAAGAACCACCTCTGGCGCACGAGCCACAAATTATTTCATCCGCATTTGATACACCTGAAGAGCAGTATAGCCAGGCCTATGATTTTCGCATTAATCCTGCATCGCCGATTCGCCCACTCTCACCTGAGACAATTGAGGAGCCGGATCTGCTGCTTGAAGATTATGCCCAGGCACAGGATATTCGGGAAGCCGCAAGTGGGAGTTATCCACGCGTAGATAAAGCTGCCATAGAGCGGGAACGGCGCAGGCAGGAGCAGGGTATTCGCGTGCAGCGCGGCGAAGATCCTTTTGTCTATATGGATGACGATTCGCGGCCACCGCTTCGTGAGCAGCATGCCCGCGTTTCTATCGAAGGGATAGAGCCTTTAGAGCAGCGAGAGCATGTCATTCAGGATATTCCTGATCTGCCAACGAGTGTGATTGAAGGCGACATTGAATACACGGGAGATCAGGACGAATTTCTTCCCCCTGTAAGTTCCCGACCGATCACACAATCATGGAGAGAAGGGAACAAGAGCGAGTCAGAACATGAAGCGGCTTCGCAATCTTACAGCGTACGGCCACGAACCGGCCGTAGTTCAAAATACCTTAATCCCCCCCCGGCTCGCGAGGTCTATGATGATGATGCCTTACCTCCTGTGCAAGAGCGGCCTCAGGGAGCACGGCCATCAGTACCACTCCAACCACGTCCTGCAACACCCGCAGCTCCAACGACAGGGCGGCAAAGCGGCAAGATGACACCTGCGGCCGATGCCGGAACGAGTGCACGACCTCGCCCAAGTGGAACGATAGGGAATGCTCCAGGTATCAGTGCAGGGACACGAAATAGTGGCAAGATGTTACCACCCAATGGCGAGGTCCTGGCACGACCACGTCCGACTAGCCCGATAGCTCCAGCTCAAACGGGTGCAGGACCGCGCACTAGTGGTAAAATGATGCCTCTGACTTCTCCCAGCCCTGTTGAACTGCCGCGAACAGGAGCTAGAGGTGCGGCGGCTCCAACGACGAATGCAAGTGGCCAGAAGAAGGGGACGCGTCCGACTGGTTCAACACGTCCAGCTACGCGTACTGGTCAATCTCAGGTTGGGCCGAGTCGCGCAGCAGCAAGCCGAGCCAGTCGTAAGGCCCCGGCAGCAGCGGCAGGAACAGGGCAACGTCTTCGCCTACGAACGATAGGGACAATTGCCCTGTTTGTACTCCTGCTGGTCGCGTTTGGCATGTGGGTCTGGCTGGGAACAAGCACAAATGTTGTCATCACTGCCAACACACAGGACTACTCGCACACAATCAACCTCGCATTCTCTGCTAATCGGCAACCGCGTACGCTACCAGCGCAAAAATTTACAAAAGAGTTTACAAAGAGTGGCACGGGTTCTGCCACAGGCAGTAAAAACGTCAGTACTCAGCCAGCGAGTGGATCTGTTATCTTTACTAACAGTGGCAACAATCCTATAGATATACCTTCCGAGACGATTGTGCAAACTGCCAATGGTGTTCAGTTCAAGACAACCTACGATGTTCTGATTCAGCCGAGCAGTAAGGGCGGTGAGCCAATACCTGTGCCTATTCAAGCAATCAACAACATTGGAGCGAACGGCAATGTTGCGGCCAGAACAATCACTGTGGTTCCAGAAACGAGTCTGGTCAACATCGGCAAAGCGCAAACGCAGCCGATCAGTGCAGCCGACCTGGGCAGGATTTTGAGCGTGACAAATAATGAGCCAACTCAGGGAGGAGGCGAGAAACCAACTCCCGCTATAGTCGCCGCTGACCTGGATAACGCTCGCGCAGACTTGCATAGGCAGCTTCAGGCGGAGATTGATGCATGGGCCACTCAGATCGGGAAAAATGCTATTGTAAGTACTCCCAGCACAGTAGATACGCTCGTGAATCCACCAGCAGTTGACACTGTAGAGAACGACGGAAAGTTTCCGGCTACTGTCAAAGTGAACGCCAGCGTGCTCCTCGTGCTCAACAGTGATGTAGAGCGCGCCGCTTTACCCACGTTGAACGATGCGCTGCACCAGGATTCAGGTGGCAAATACAAGACTGCTAGCATTCTTAGCAACACGCAGCCTGCGGTAAAGATCGATCAGGTGAAGCAGACAGGTGGAGACGCCAACTCGATGACACTCAGCATGAATGCAACAGGAAAATTTGTGCCAGGAATCAGCGAAGAGAGCGTACGAAATAAGATCGCCGGCAAAGGGTTGTCGGAGGCGAAGAGCTTGCTCAAAACGGGTGATGTGCAAAAGGTGGATATAAGTAATTCACCTGGTTTTGTCACGTGGGGAGTGACGGCACGTAAAGAACGTATTAACGTGAGTATTGTACCTGCACAGACCAGCACACCAAAGAAATAACGCCTTGTTAAGGCACGTAGAGCACCTGCTTATTTGTCCAGAAAAGAGCTGGGAATGGAAGGTAGACTGCCCTATTTCTACTAAAGGAAGGGCCGACTACTAGACAGAAGAAAGCATACTTCGTTACAATGCAGAGTATAGTTTTTAAATTCCAGCAACGACTTGTGCAAAAAGGATAGATAATCTTTCTATGGCTCGATTGATGGCGCTGGATGTTGGAGAGGTGCGGATAGGGGTTGCAGTATGCGATGACTCAGAATTTCTAGCATCGCCGTACACAACTCTACACGTCTCTCGCGATGAACAGCAAAATTGGGTAGCTCTGCAGCGACTGATCGACGAAACGGGGGCAGAAGGGCTGGTGATTGGCTTACCAATCAGTCTGGATGGTCAGATTCACACGCAGGGAAAGCGGATACAGGCATTCGCGGAGCGCTTGCGACCCCATATCACGCTCCCGATCACCTTTTGGGACGAGCGACTTTCTACTGTTGAGGCTCAGCGCCTGTCGGGAAGACAGCATCTGGAAAGTGGAGGAAAACGTCAGAGACGAAACGGTCAGCAGTCATTCGCTCGTTCAGGCAAGTCGAAACGACGGCGGCACGGTCAAGAGATTGATGCACTTGCCGCAACCGTCATTCTCCAGGACTACCTGGATTCGTCGGGTCGCAGAACAGAGGAAGAAAACGTATGAGACGACCAAGATCGCGTTTCGCCATCGTAGTAATACTCGTGTTAGGTGCTCTCATCTTCGGCGGAGTGCTCTATCTGTGGAATACCGCCACCGATGTCTTTCAACCAGTAAGTAATTCAAAGCAGGCTATTCCTCTAGAGGTGCGCCCCGGTGAATCAACTGCTGATATTGCTGATGAGTTGCAGCGCAAAGGACTGATTCGTAACGCGGTTGCTTTTCGCGTCTGGGCTCGCGTTCGTGGACTTGACAAGCAGTTGCAAGCTGGAGTGTATAGACAGCTTTCTCCAAACAAGTCGATCCAGGATATCATTGATAGCTTGCTCAGTGGGCAGCCAGACGAGATTCCCGTTGTGATCGTCGAAGGTTATCGCCTGGAGCAGGTTGCAAATGCCTTCTCGAACGTGTCTCAGAAACTGGAGCATTTTGACCGCGGCGAGTTTCTGAAATATACAAAAGACGTGAATCAATTCCCGGATAAAGATAAGTATCCGCTTCTGCAACAGGTGCCGCAGGATCATCCCGACATGGAGGGTCTGCTCTTCCCAGCAACGTATGAAATACCCATCGAAAGTAATGCTCGTGATATTGTGAATATTCTGCTGAAGCAGATGGTGAAAGCAATTGACGATAATAAGCTGGAGGCCCTGGCGAAGCAACATCAGTATCAAAATGTCTATCAAATGATCACTCTGGCCTCAATTATTGAACGAGAGACAGGCAGCGATCAGTTTCGGCAGAAGATAGGTAGTGTCTACTGGAACCGTACGTTTAAGCCTGGCAATGAAACAGTTGGCTTTTTGCAGGCAGATCCAACTGTTCAATACGCGCAAGATACACAAAATCCACCGACTCCACCTAAAAGATACTGGACACCTGTTGGCGATCCCAACAACACTCAGCCCGATAGTCCCTGGAACACATACACACAAAAAGGTTTACCGCCAACGCCTATCTGTAGTCCGGGGCTTGCGAGTCTCGCTGCAGCAGCAGAGCCACTTAACACAGATTATTACTACTTTTTCGCTGCTAAGGACGGAATTACCTACTTCGCGAAGACAAATGCGGAGTTCAATGCCTTGCAACAGCAGCATCCGGTAAATAACTGATTCGTTATGTATAATGCGTAGAGAGTGGGACAAACCCCAATACAAATCACTTAGAGCCGCCAAACGAATGTGGTAAGAAAGCAGAGCCAAACGGCGCGTAGGGAGCGGCCAACATGTACGCTACGTGAAATGTATTGGGGGTGGCCCACTCCCTATGCGTTGTTTAGTGGAATCCTTTACACAACTTTCTGTCCTATGTGAAAAGGATTGATCACGTAGATTTCAAATGAAAAATAAAGTTGAGAAAGTACTAAAAAATGGATATCTGGCAAACAATTTTTCTGGCTCTGTTACAGGGTGTAACAGAACTGTTCCCGATCAGTAGCCTTGGACATACGGTCATTCTACCTGGACTATTTGGGTGGGGTAACCTTGTAGAAGATAAGGTTTTTCTTCCACTAATCGTTGCCTTCCACCTGGGTACCAGCATTGCTCTGCTTATCTATTTCTGGCGTGATTGGCTCCAGGTAGCTAAAACGCTTGTGACGAGTGTCAAAGAAGGGGAGGTAAAAAGAGATAGTGAAGGTTGGGTAAGCTGGCTCGTCATTATTGGTTGTATTCCTGCTGGTCTGTTGGGTGTCTTTCTAGAGACTAGAATTAAGGACCTCTTCGCCTCACCTCTTGTTGCAGCAACCTTCCTGGTTATCAATGGTTCACTGCTCTTCCTTGGTGAAGGGTTGCGCCGTCGTGCAGAGAGGCAAATGAAGGTAATGTCTGCAAAAGAGCGCGAAGCGCGTTTTCGTCCACTTGCCTCACTAACTTGGAAAGAGGCTTTGATTGTGGGCTTAGCTCAATCTCTTGCCCTGATTCCAGGTATTTCTCGTTCTGGAATGACGATGGTAGGTGGGCTAGGCGTGCATCTCACACATGAAGACGCAGCTCGCTATTCATTCCTGTTAGGCACACCGATTATTTTCGCCGCGGCAGCTCTTGAGATACCACAGCTTTTTGAGCAGAACCGCTTCTCCTGGTCCTTGATACTACTCGGTACAGTTCTTTCGGGCGTTGCAGCCTTTCTCAGCACGAAATTCTTAATGAAATACTTTGAGCGGGGACGTCTTGATGCCTTTGCCTATTATTGCTGGGGCTTTGGTCTGCTCTCAATCATACTATTATATGCTCTCGGACGCGGGTAAGTTCTGGTCTGCACCAGGATAAAAGACTTATGGTGGGGAGAAATAGTGTTGAAAAATTCTGACCTGTTCTATGCAATCGTTGCGCTCGGCATCATCATAGTCGCAGCAGGAATATATCTTGCTACATTGCACTTTCGCAAGATCGGACTGATTTGTCTTGCAATTGGTCTGTTATTGATGACTGCGGGCATCGTGGCCCAGCGTCGCGTTCAGCCTGCAAAAGAATAAATACTGCTTTCCCAAAAGACACTGCTTTGTGCGTTTCTTTTTTAGAGACCAAAAGTGGCCCGTTTAGCTTCGGGGTTACTTTAGCATGCTCCTAACGTTGATATGTTAGGGCACGATGTATATAATTCGTTAAAAGAAAGGTTTATACTTATGTCAAGAAATCCTGCCTTATTCTATGGTGCTATTATTGTCGCTATTCTCGCAGTTTTGCTTGCAATCTACTACGCGATCCCAAGCATTGATCATGTCCTGGTTAGCGGAGGTTCACAGGGAACGCACATCAAGCATGTTGCTGCATTTGTAGCAATCGCTGTAATAGCCGTTCTGGGCGCACTGGTAACGCGGCCTAAGAGAGCGCTGTAGGGAAAAGTGGATGCGATAATTGCATCCTGTCGGTGAAATGGTTTGCGAGAGGAGGGCTGTTCCCTCTCGCAAACCATTTCGCCAACAGGAGCGAGGCAAGTTCATACTCCCTATGCTTTGTTCATCTCCTATTAGAGTATCAAGAGCATCTTTTCCAACTGAATCGAACATTCTGCAATGTATTGTCGAGCGAGTTGGGCTTGCTAAGAGAGAACCTGTCCGACAATTGAGGCATAGCCACGCAGAAACTCTTCCGCGCTCATCGCGCGCTTACCCTCTAGTTGCACCTGTGAAACGAGTAAGAAGCCTGAACTTGTTATGACTTCCAGTACTGTATGACCGGCATCTTCACGAGTCGCAACGGTTCCTGGGGGAACCGGCGTACCTGGCTCGCCTTGAAGTGCGTGCGCAGCAAGAATTTTGAGCAGCTTGCCATTCCAGAAGGTATAGGCACTTGGCCACGGCAGATAGGCACGAACCTGGCGCGCTATCACTGCCGCTGGTGACTGCCAGGAAATTTTGCCATCTTCCTTATGTAGCATATGTGTATGGGTAGCATATTGCTCATCTTGCTGTTCCGCTGCAAGCGTACCGGCGATCCAGGAGGGTAGGACATTCAGGAGGGTTTGCGCGCCAAGTTCTGCCAGCTTGCCTGTCAGAGTGCCTGTGGTGTCGTCTGCTGCTATCGAAAGAGACTGGCGTGCTAGAACAGGACCAGTATCGATGCCTGCATCAAGCTGCATGATGGAGATGCCGGTCTCGCTCTCTCCCTGAAGGATTGCTTCAGCAATAGGATTGGGACCACGATAGCGGGGCAAGAGCGAAGCATGGATATTCAATGTCCCATAACGAGGTTGATTGAGCACCACTTGCGGCAGAATCTGCCCAAAAGCGGCTACAATATAGAGATCGGCAGCATAGTTAGCAAGGGCCTGACTATTTTCAAGTTTTTTGAATGATCCAGGCTGCCAGACAGAAAGACCAGCAGCTAATGCTGTTTGTTTGACAGGAGAAAACGCTCGTTCTTGATTGCGTCCCGAAGGTTTATCAGGTCGCGTAACAACTGTTGCAATCTCATATCCATCTGGCAGGACTGTATCAGGTGTTGCACCTTTGATAAGTGCTTGTAGCGCGGGTACAGCAAAGTAAGGCGTACCCATATAAATGATACGAAGCATATAGTAATCCTCTCTATGTGAAATTAATAGTGTTCTCGTCATGAAACATCCCAAACTTTTGTCTCAAGAGTTAGTGCAAGAGGCTCTGCCCCTTCCAACCTCAGCTGAGGAGCGACGCGAAGAGTGTCAAACGTTCGCTTGGAGGGTTCGGGATGAGTCATCGTATATACTACCAGAAGGAAGCGAGTAGCGGTATAGCGTTACTCCCTTCCTGCAATGTATCACTGTATAATACGTATGCAGCGAGCCGCAATGAGGAAGGACTTTTCGTATGCAATCAGGGGATCTTTCTAGCAGGGGTCGTGATCTTCTGGTAAGCAGTTCTAATAACACACTGCAAACAAGCGATGTTCATAGTGCTGTAGAACTGAAGCGACAACAAGGGCCGGAGAGAAGAGAGAAATCCCAATCGTTGTCAACGGGACAACAGGATAGACCCTCTTTTCTTGCCTTTGGCGTTAATGCTACGACACCACCATACGCAGATCCGCAAACGACGATGCAGCGCGGTGACGAGGTCGATACCATGCAGCGCATGCTGAGTGATGCAGATACGAGTGCTGTAACACTGATCGGGTCACCAGGGGTGGGGAAGTCAACGTTGGCGGCATTGCTCTATCGTCGGCAAATGTTGGCAAAACAACAGGGCCTACCTGCTCCACACTATATGGTCTGGCTGACAATGAGCAACTACACAACACTACCAGACCTGATCGCCGCTTTGCTCAATGCTCTGGAGATGCCTGAGCCAGGGCTATATCTGCTACGCCCGGAACAGCAGGTGGCTACGCTGGCACGTGCCTTACGCCGTCCACAAGAAAATGCATTGATCGTCCTGGATCAGTTCGAGCTGTTGCTCCATCCTGAGACGCAGCAGGGAACGGCTGGACGTGGAGCGCTCAACACGTTTCTCGACCTGCTGCAAAGAGACCTCGGTGCCAGTCGTTTTTTGTTAACCAGCTATCACTCCCTCTACAATGAACAACAGATGGAGCATTCGCGAGTCCGCTCGTACCTGGTTTCGCGCATAACTCTGCCAGAAGGCGTTGCACTGTTGCAGCAACGCCATGTGAAGGGGACACGAGAGGAATTGTCGCTGGTCTGGCAACGTTGTACGGGCCATGTTTTTGCACTTGTCCTTTTTAGCGCGCTGATGCAATTAAGTAACACTCCCCTCGATGTACTGCTCAATGCTCCTTCATATCAAGCATTATGGGCAGGTGATGTAACGGCGAATCTACTGGCTGGTGTCTGTTATTATCTGGCCCCTGTGCAGGCAACACTGGTCAATGCGCTGAGCCTTTTCACCGTTCCAGCTCCTGCTGAAGGGATTATTATGACCATTACGGGTAGCGGCTCTGGCGGACAATATGGTCAGATGGTGCCAATTTTTGAACGTGAGATAAGCCGTCTCAGTTCGCTGGGTCTACTTCAGCCTATGCTGAACGCGTCAGGGATGCCCTGCTACACATTGCATCCTTTACTACGCCAGTACCTCCAGGAGCATTTCGCAGAGTCAGAACGGGGACAATTTGCCTCTTCCACTGAAAATAATTCTGGGCTTGATCTACAGAAGGCAGATGCCAGACAGACAGCTCTGGCGGCAGGTCACAGTCAGGTCGCCAACTACTACAGGTATCGGATTGCGAAACGCTGCCCGCCACGCGAACAGCGCCAGGGGCCTCAGGATGTCGAATATATCCTCGGAGCAATTCGCCATCTCTGTCTGGCGTGGCGCTGGCAACGTGCTTGTGATCTCCTGTTCGAGGAGGGACTGCACGAGAGTATGGTGCAGTGGGGAACCTGGAATACGCTGCTCGGACTCTACACTGCTATGTTGCCTCCGCTTGGCGTGTTGTTGAGCAGGGACGAAGGGCTGATCTCCAGCCACGTTGCCATGTTATACGGTCGCATGGGAGAGTACCAGCAGAGTTTAGCCTATTTCGATCGGGCTTTGGCGGCACAACGCCAGAGCAAGGATGCACAGGCTGAGGCGATGACGCTGGCGAATCAGGGAGAACTCTTACGAATTCATGGCAATTACACGCAGGCACGAGCATGCTTTGAACGAGCTATGTCTATCGAACAAAAGGCAGATCCACAGTTGCGTTGCGTGCTATTGCATAATATTGGTCTACTCTCGCAACATGATAAAGAGTATGACCAGGCGCTTCAATGTTACACAGAAGCGCTACACCTGGCGTCTCAACAAGGGCGACAGGATTATACCGGAATGATTTTGACGAATCTGGGTCTGCTTCTCTATGAGCAACAAGAGCGGAAAGAAGGGATGGCTCTACTGATGGCTGCATTGCGTATGCGTGAAAATCTGCAAGATGCGGGTGCTCCACTCCTGGAGCGTTTCCTGGCGGCTCTTGAGCAGAAAATGGGCAATGAAGCGTATACTCAATTCTGTCGTGAAGCTATCGCTATTCAGCAGGATGTCTTTGCTCGCTTTGCGCCGCCAGATATGCGACAATAGGAAACAAGAAAGAAGGATGATGAAAGAAGGCTTTTAGTATGTCCACCACGACACGGAAATCTCCCAGTGAACCGTTAGAGCATGCGCACGTGCTAGAGCTACGCGAGCAGAGGGTACAGAAATGGCTAATCATTCTGTTGGTATTTGTCGCAGGTTCCGTCTCGCTCGCGGTTGAAGTCTCGGCCTCGCGTCTGCTTGCACCCTACTTTGGCACCTCGCTCTTCGTCTGGGCGAACTTGATCGGTCTTATTCTGCTCTATCTCACTGTGGGGTACTATGTCGGGGGTCGCCTGGCTGATCGCTATCCTTCTCCCCTGGTATTATATAGCATGACCGCTACGGCAGCTCTGCTCATCGGGGCAATTCCATTGCTCTCGCAGCCTATTCTGCGCTGGTCACTCAGCGCCTTTGCGACCTACTCGATTGGCGTCTTCTATGGCTCACTGGTTTCAGTAATTCTGCTGTTTGCCCTCCCAACCATTCTGCTGGGCTGTGTCTCGCCCTTTGCTATCCGTTTGCAGGTCGAGCAGGTTGGGAGATCGGGGCGTACTTCAGGCCTGCTCTACGCGATCTCGACGGCTGGCAGTATTGTGGGTACATTCCTACCTGTACTTGTACTTATCCCAACTATTGGGACATTCAAGACCTTCCTCGTCTTCGCAGGTGCGCTGCTGCTAATCTCAATCGTCGGTATTCTTTGGATGACGACGCGCGGCACTGACCCTAAGAATTCTGAACTGCCCAGGAAAAGGGGGAAGAAGGGTTTTCTCTCGCTACTGTTAGTACTCCCACTACTGCTCTTTCTTTCTGGAGTACAGGGACCAATCAAGCCGCCCAGTGGTACAAATGGTGGAGGCAAACTGTTGACCGAGCACGAGTCGGTCTATAACTATATCCAGGTTGTGCAGTCGGGCGAGGAGACACAACTGATTTTGAATGAGGGGCTGGGTATTCATTCGATCTATAACCCGAATGCAGTCCTCACGCAAGGGCCATGGGATTATTTCATGGCGGCCCCATATTTTAACAACCCTCCCTTTACTCAGCAGCAGGTACACCGTGTCTGCATCGTTGGACTCGGCGCAGGCACGATTCCCCGTGAGTTCGCCGCCGCGTACAATAATCTACCTATCGATGGTGTTGAAATTGACGGCTCGATTGTTGAGATGGGCAAGCGCTATTTCCATATGACCAGCCAGGAACTGCCCAACCTGAATGTTATTGTGCAGGATGGCCGCTATTATCTTCGTTCCACCACACAGAAATACGACATTATCGGCCTCGACGCCTACCAGCAGCCCTATATCCCCTTTCAACTCACAACCGTCGAGTTCCTGCGTGAACTACGTGCACATCTTACCCCAGCCGGAGTAGTTGTGATGAACGTTGGCAGAACAGCAAGTGATTTTCGCCTGGTTAACTCCATGGCCCAAAACCTGCGCAGCGTCTACCCCAACGTCTACATCCTCGACACCCAGCGTTTTGCTAATAGCCTGCTGATTGCTACGAATGCTCAGACAAAGCTCAGCAACTTCAGCGAGAATGCTGCTCTGTTACAGAACCCGTTGCTACGTGATGTCGCCTACAGTGCCATTGTCGATGGACATCTACGTGAGCAGACGCGTGCTCAGGTTCTCTTCACCGATGATCATGCCCCTGTCGAACAGCTCATCGACACCATTATCTTCAGCGAGGCTACACGAGGAAGAAAATAGCGACCTGCGTTCATATGATATACTGATCGTGTTTCAGTGCATCTCCCTCTCCTGCCAATGTAGAAAGGATCGTTTGGATAAAATATTATGAGTGATCAGCAGAAACTACCTCCCAACTATTTCTATTCTCGGCTTCCTAACGGAATTGAGATAATCGGTCAGTATATGTCAAGCCTGAACTCAATCAGCTTTGGCTTTCAACTGGATGCCGCAGTCATTCATGAGCCGGAGGAGAAGCCGGGTCTGGCGCACTTGTTTGAGTATATGCTCTTCCAGGGAACAAAGCAGAAGGATGCACGCGCACTGAATGAAGCATTTGAGTCTCTGGGTGCGCGCAAGGGCGCAAGCACAGGTATGGAGACTGCGATGGCCTGGTCGCAGATCGTGAACACGAAATTTGACGCAACCCTCGATCTCTTCCGCGAACTGCTGCTCACTCCAACTTTTCCTCGTGAAGAACTGGAACAGATGCGCAACCTGGTCCTGCAAGAGATTCGTCGCCGCGACGACGAGCCGATGAGCCGTATCTTTGAACTCGTGCGTGCAGGCTTCTACCAAGGCACTGCCCTGAGCCGACCTGTTCTCGGTACGGACGAGAGCGTGCGCACACTGGAACGGCAGGACTTACGCACCTTCTGGCAAACACGCTACCGTCCGCAGAATACGCTCTTCTCTATTGCTGGCAAATTCGATTGGGAGCGTGTGGTGGCGCAGATGCAGGAGCATTTTGGAAGCTGGGAGGGCCAGGCCCCCGAAGTAGCAGAGCCACAACCGCAGCCAGTCACAAGTGTGAGTCTGGAGCACCGTGAGGGTAAGCAGGAGCATCTTGCCCTGATGTTCCCCTTTCCCAACTATACCGATCCCGACTACTACGCCGCCCTCGTTATCTCAGAGGTGCTTGGTGGCAACATGGCCTCCCGCCTCTTCGTCGAAGTCCGCGAGAAACGTGGTCTCGTCTACGGCATCTCTGCCAGCCTGTCGGGCAACAAACATATTGGAGCAATGCGCATCTACGCCGGCACAACTCCTGAGCAGGCGCGCGAATGTCTGGAAGTGATTCTGTTAGAACTGGGTAAGCTGAAGCAGGATGGCATCACCGCCGATGAGCTGGAGCGTGCCAAGGTCCAGTTAAAGAGCGAGAACGTTATGCGCAGCGAAGGCTCAGGCGCGCGCATGGGCGCGCTCATCCGCTCCTGGTGGTACGAGCGGCGTCTCAAAACGATTCAGGAAATCAAAGAGTCTATCGACGCCGTCACCCAGGAGCAAGTCCTGCGTGTCCTGCAACGCTTTTCCCCCTTGCACGCCGTTACTATTGCCGGCATCGGTCCCTTGCAGGAGAATGAACTTGTAGGAGACTCGATGAACCTGCTTGCGTAATTCTCTGCCAGGATTCATTCGACTGTAGAGAGCAGCATCGAATGAATGGCGCGTAGGGCGCGACCCTTGCGGTCGCCCTTGTGGGGGTGCAGAATGGTTCATCGGAGTAGCACCCCCGAGCAGGAGGGAAGGCCCAATTCATTTCACTTCTGCTTGCTATAACACTTATCCCTTATACGTGACGCGATAGATCATGCCCGCGCCGTCGTCACTGATGTAGAGCGAACCATCGGGGGCAACCGTGACACCGACAGGCCGTCCATGGACATTGTCTTTGTTGACCAGCCAGCCAGTCGCGAAATCCTGTACGAGACCTGAGACCTCGCCATGCTCATTGAGCGGCACAAAGACAACCTTGTAGCCTGTCGGTACGCTGCGATTCCACGAGCCATGGAAGGCGATGAATACGCCACGATATGCAGAGGGAAATTGGGAGCCGTTATAGAATGCCAGTCCCAGAGGGGCAGAATGGGCCTGCATTTTCACCTGCGGCAGCAGAATGCTATTGCAGTCACCATCATGACCATAATCGGGATCGATAATTGTGCCAGCATGACAGCGCGGCCAGCCAGCGTCTCCCCCATCCCTTAGCGCGTAGACCGTCTCAGGTGGCGTGTCGTCTCCTAACAGGTCACGCCCATTATTCGTGACCCAGATCTGCTGATTCCAGGGATTGATCGCCATGCCAACCGCATTGCGCAGACCTTTGGTGTAGAGCCGTCCATTGCTGCCATCTAATCCGTAGACCTGGACTGTTGCGCGCCTTGCATCTGATTCGTTACAAACATTGCATGTTGAACCAATCGAGACATACAAATTCCCATCGGCTCCAACCAGCACCGTACGTGTTACATGATTGCCTCCTGTTGGCAGATTTGGCACGATCACGCGCTTCTCTTTGACGTTCCACTGACTGTCAAAGGTGACGCGCGTGACCTGTGAGGCTTCACCGATATAGAGCGCATCTTTGTAGAAAACCAGGCTAGTAGGATCGTTCAGACCACTAACAACTACGTGCTTCTCACTTGCCTTGCCTGTATGCTGTGGATCGGGGAGCGCTACAATATCGCCGCTTCCACGTTCGGTAGAAAAGAGCGTGCCATCGGGGGCAAAGGTGATAAAGCGTGGACCCGACAGGTTTTGTGCAAAGACACTTGCCGTGAAGCCAGAGGGTAGTTTTAACGTCGAGGCGGTAGCATCTGTCTGAGGGGAGTGTGAGCCTGTCAGGAGCGAACGAAGCAGTGTGCGCTGGCTATAGACAACGGCTCCAAGCACAATCATAAGCAAAAGCACAATGAGAAGTGCTATCTGTCCACTCCTACGTCGTCGAGGCCCTTTAGCATCTGCTGCTGCTGAGGAAGTATCTCCAATCATGTTGTATCCTGCTTCCTTTGTATGCGAGGTAGTATAAGATCTAATGAAAATGTTTCACTGTGTATCATTGCTTCCCGAAGAATTATAGGAAATCTTCTGACGGCCTGCAAACATCTCTACAGAGTGTAGTAGAATTAGCTATAGGGTGAGAAATCTTACTCCTTAAGCTGCTAGTAAGCTATGACATTATCTGATATACTTCCTTATGTATTTACTGGTATACTCCTTTCGCATGATTGAGAATGTGTGAGATGATTAAAGGATAAGGTAATGCTTATAGGATACATTTGTGGTTGAACAAAAGGGAGAATTTTCATGGCTTTTAGCAGCCGTCTACGTGAGGAACGGATACGTCGCATGTTGTCCCAATCGCATTTGGCGGAACTTCTTGGAACAACATCCAATACAATAAGCTCGTGGGAGCGTGGGAGAAATATTCCTACCCCATTTTTTCGCGAGAAACTCGCAACCCTTTTTGGACTTACAATGTTTGAGCTTGAATTGTTGCATGAGGAACCAGTCAACACACTGTCCTCTCCCAGCAGAGCGGTTCCTACTTCTGCCATACGAGATCCACTCCTTCCTGTTCTGTCTGAAGCGTGTTCTCTTGTTGGCCGGGATGCGCTGCTTGAGCGCCTGGTAGAGCGGTTTGCTAGAGCAGAAGGGGGAGATGTGTTCGCTCTTCATGGTCTGGCAGGTTCAGGAAAAACTGCTCTAGTTCACGCTTTACTTCAGCACCCTGCCGTAGCACAACTCTTTCCCAATGGTGTGCTCTGGGCCTCTCTGGGTCCTCAGCCATACGATGGCGATCATATCGGTCGCTGGGCACGGCTCCTTGGTGTTGCACTGCCAAAGGGAGGACTGAAGCGCGAAGAGGCGCTGATGCGTCTGCGCTGTGCAATTGATAAGAGACGTCTGCTTATTATCCTTGATGATGTGTGGCATGTTGAAGATGCGTACCTGCTACAGGCGGCAGGAAGCGCTTGCGTTTCAATTATCACGACACGTTCACCCCTCCTGGCCCATCAACTAACAGGATTAGAGAATATAGAGAACCTTTCGGAGCTGAGCAAGGATGAAAGTATGCAACTCCTTGCTGGTTCTGTTCCCCATGTTGTAGAGCGCTATCCAGATATACTCCGAGAGTTGATTCAATTTGTTGGGGGGTTGCCGCTCTCTCTTGTGTTGATAGGCAAATATCTGCAGATGGAGTCGCATAGCGGGCAACCAAAGCGTATTCAGCACGCTCTCGCTTCCTTACAGCAAACGCAAAAACGTATGGAGCTCGCCCTTCCTACGTCAGTACACAATTATCCTACTCAAGAAACATCTGAGGCCTTAATATCTCTTAATACTGTCATCGCCGTAACCGATAAACATCTTTCTTCTGCTGCTCAAGCAGGGCTTCGTGCGCTCGCTGTCTTTCCCCCGAAGCCTGTCAGTTTTCCAGAAGAGGCTGCCCTGACTCTGCTGTCAGAGGGAGAGAGCATCCTTGACGAACTTTGCGATATGGGAATGCTGGAGTCGGCTGGCGAGGGACGCTATCAAATGCATCAGAGCATTGCCGACTATGCACGGCTGCATCAACAGGACACAACTCAATATACTTTAGGATTGGTCAATTATACCCTCAGCTATATTCATAGGTATGCAGCTAATATACATGCTCTTGAACAAGAAGCTCCTATTCTCTTTGCATCGCTAGAAGCTGCGTACGGATCACACCACTATTCTGCTCTTATTGAAGGATGTCAGGCGCTCCAACCATTCCTTGTAACTCGCGGTCTGTTTGCTCTCGCACAGAAATACTTCGCCTGGTCTCTTGAAGCGGCAGAACTGCTGGAGGATCAGAAGTCGCAGCTCTTCTTCTTATTGCATTCCGCAAAGGTTCTGGAGAAGCTGGGGATATATGATGTGGCTGAGCAGCACGTGCGTAGAGGACTCTTGCTTGCACAACAGAGGCAGGAATCATCGCAGACTGAGTTTTTTAGACTCCTCGGCCTTATACAGCTTCATCATGGAAAGCGGGATGAGGCCGAAGCATTGTATCACGAGGGTCTGGTTCTTGCAGAACAGTGGAATGATCGTGAGGAAATGTTAGTGCTGCTAATTCAAATTGCTACACTTTTAATACAAAAAAATCTTATCGAAGCTTATAAGTATGTAGAAAGAGGATTTTCTCTCCTTCCATCAATTTCTGACCCATTGAAGAAATGTGACTTTCTACGCCTTGCTGGGACGTGTTGTAGAATAAGAGGAGATTATAAGCGTGCGGAAGCTTATTTGGTACAGGCTTTGTACCTGGCTGAGCAGGAAGGAAATGTAGATCTTGGCAGTTCGGTTTTGCGCCATCTTGGATTGCTTGTGCGACGGCGCGGTGATTACGCTCAGGCAGAAGACTATTACCAGAGATCGCTTACGCTGAGTAAGCAAATAGGCTATAGAGAGCAGATTGCCCTCCGGCTTGTGACGCTTGCAGATGTGTACATCTCACAGGGAAAGGACATGGAGGCAGAGCAAGCGCTGCAAGAAGCCCTGGAGCATGCACGAGCGCTCCAGCATAATGTCCTCGTTCCACTCTGCCTGCTCAATCTTGGCGAGCTTGCCTATCATCGACAGATGTACATGGACTCAGAACAACTCTACCAGGAAGTGTTACTGGCTCAGCAAGAGGGAGCAGACAACAAAGAGTTCCTCTTCTACATTTATCAAGGATTGACAAGAAACGCATTGCAGATGCAGAAGATAGATAAGGCAAAAGGCTACCTGCAACAACTCTTAGCGCTTGCTCAACGGGAAGGAACATCCAGCGAATACATGTGTTTAACATTTGAGACACAGGGAGAATATGCGCTTTTTATGCAGGACTACTCCCTTGCAGATAAAGCGTTCAGCGAGATGCTTAAATATGTTCCTGAGGGAGAGAAAGATCTGGAGACCAGAGCATACTACGGGTTAGCACGGGTAGCAGCCTTCGAGCAGCGTTGGACAGAGGCTCATACATATGGGAAACGTGTTATACAGCAGTGGCGAAACATGAGACACCGCCGGGCAAACGAGGCCACAACGTGGATGAAGCAGTTGGTAAAAACAATGCCTAAAGGGGCTGATTTTTAGGAGAGCTTGACATGTCTCAGAGAGCATGTAACAATGCGATTGAACGTAAATAGGACTTCTTCGTGGAGAATAGCGGCAGAGAAACGCGGCATGGAGTAGACCTCACAGGTATGCAGAGCTTACCAGTGTCAGTGACGACAGCAAGATGCGACCAAAGGAGCCAGCAAGTGGTAGAACGCAAGCATTCCTCCGGCAACGAACAAATTATGGCGATCATTAGAAACGAGCAGGTGCGTTTCGTCAATCTAGAGTTTACCGATGTCGTTGGCATGGCAAAGTGTGTCACCATTCCAGTTGAGCAGTTTGCGAACTGTATTGAACATGGTAAGTGGTTTGACGGCTCGGCGCTGGAGGGCTTTGCACGTGTTGCTGAAAGCGATATGTATCTCTTCCCAGATCTGAGTACCTTTGGCGTCCTCCCTGGCAAGGTGCATCCCTCACCTCTTAAACATCGTAGAGGGACTCAATCGAGCGATGAGGATGTTGTGGCTCGAGTCATGTGCGACGTGCGCACTCCTGACGGCGAGCGCTTCGATGGTGACCCACGTGCTGCCTTGCTGCGTGCAGTCGAAATTGCACGTTCGCTCGGCTTCAAATACTCGGTTGCACCAGAATTAGAATTCTTCTTGCTCAGCTTTGAGAATAACAAGCCAGTGCCTCTGCCACATGATAGCGGTAGCTACTTCGACCTCTCCACCGACTTCTCCGTCGCTATTCGCGGACAGATGGTCTATGCATTGCAGAAGATGGGGATTAAGATTGAGGCTAGTCACCACGAGGTAGCTGCTGGTCAGCAGGAGATTGACTTCGAGATCGGGGATGCATTGCAGATCGCTGATGCACTGACCACTGCAAAATATGTGATTAAGACAATGGCGGCGCAGCACGAACTCTATGCAACTTTTCTGCCTAAGCCATTCTACGGTATTAACGGCTCCGGCATGCATATTCATCAGCAACTCACCGATATAGAGACAGGCAAAAACGTTTTTATTGATGAGCATGGCGAGCATGGACTCTCTGAAGTAGGGCGTTGCTTTGTCGCCGGGCAGCTTCTCCACGCGCGCTCAATGTGTGCCATCCTCGCACCACTGGTAAACTCGTACAAGCGGCTCGTGCGTGGCTACGAGGCCCCCGTCTTCATCAATTGGGGCCGTGTCAATCGTCAGGCCTTGATCCGTGTGCCGCGTCCCAGCACCGACCCGACTACTTCCCTGCGTGTGGAGTTGCGCTGCGCTGATGCCAGTTGTAACCCTCATCTCGCCCTCGCCGTTATGCTGCGTGCCGGACTCGACGGTATCCAGCGCAAGCTGACCCTGCCACCTGCCATGGACGAGAACATCTTCTTGCAAGATGAAGGTGATCGTCTCCGTCCCCGCGCTCGCTTGCTCCCCGCAACTCTCGGTGAAGCCCTTGACGGTATGCGCGAGGATGCGCTGGTTCGCGAGGCACTTGGAGAGTCGATCTACGAAGGCTTTATGGACGCTAAGAGCATCGAGTGGACCGACTATCAACAACAGGTGCACTCCTGGGAAATTGAACGCTACCTGCCACTTTTCTAAGGCAACTAAAATGGAACAGTACTTGATGCTTTGTCAATTGGGCTACCAAGGAAGACGAGCGGCGCGTAGGGAGTCGCTTGCCTATCCATTTCGACAAGCAACCACCAAAAGCATAAACGAAACAAAACAGTATCCCCTGGAACATCTTTCTTATCTTCTTATCTTCTCCCACATTGACATCATTCACTTCTGTTGCTATAGTAGTGCTGATATTTGTCTTGCTCATCCAACCGCAGATGCTTTGAAACATTTCTCCGTGTGAGGTCGTGCTTTATGACAGCTCCATTTCTAACCATCGGCAACTATCAGCTTCTAGAAGAACTGGCAGGTGGAGCCTTCGGACGCGTCTATCGTGCCAGGCACTTCTATCTCACAAACCGCATTGCTGCAGTCAAACTCCTGCATACGTATATCAGCTCTGAGAAAGAACGCCAGAGCTTTCTCAAAGAAGCCAGTTTTCTGGAAATGCTTAAGCATCCACACATTCTGCCCATCTTCGACGTGGGCATTCACGAAAATATCCCCTATATCATCACTGAGTTCGCGGATGGTCAATCACTACGCCAGATATTACAACGGCTGGCCCCAAAGCTGCTACCCTTAGACGTCGTCATCAGAATTGTAGCGCAGGTAGCAGAGGCGTTGCAATTTGCCCATCAACAACAGGTTGTGCACCGCGATCTCAAACCAGAGAATATTCTTTTCCGCGCCAATGGCAGTGCGCTCTTAGCCGACTTTGGCATCTCGACCATTCTCAGCTCGATGAGCGTGCAGCAGGCAACCATCACCGGTACACCGCCTTATATGGCTCCTGAGCAGTTCAAGGGGGCCGTCAGTAAAGAGAGTGATCAATACGCGCTGGGCTGTATCGCCTACGAGCTCGTTACGGGTCATCGGCCATTCAGCGCGCCCGATTTCTTCTCAATGGGTTTCAAACATGTAAATGAGCGGCCGCAACCCCCCATGTATTTCAACTCCAACCTGCCTGAGCACATCTCGCAGGCAATTCTCAAGGCGCTGGCGAAAGGGCGTCAGCAACGCTACCCCGAAGTTATAGCATTTGCGAGGGCATTAACAGATTCAACAATCACATCTAAAATGGCATCCTTAACAATCCAATATTCTGATCAAGCACTGGCAGAAGGAAGTCTTGTAATGCCAACTCCGAGTTCGGTAGAAAGGTATATGGAGACGGGAGACAGGCTTTTCGACCAGAAGCAATACGAGGAGGCACTGAAGGCATATGAAGAGGCTCTTCGATTTGATCCGAGGTATGTGGCTGCGTACAATGAGAAAGGGAATACGCTACTAAGTTTGAATAGATTTGAAGAGGCGCTGAAAGCGTATGAGGAGGAAATCAGGCTCGATCCGAAGTATGTGTATGGACATAATGGAAAGGGGCTAGCTTTAAAAGGGCTGGGCCGCTATGCAGAGGCGCTAAGGGAGTACGAGGACGCGATCAAGGTAGACCCACGCTATGTCTCCACTTACCTCAATAAAGGAGATGCGCTGTTATATCTGAAGAGATACGAAGAAGCATTGAAGGCATATGAAGAGGCGATTCAACTCGATCGAAGGTATGTGGCTGCGTACAACGCCAAGGGAATAACGTTAGAAGTGTTAGGACGCTATGAAGAAGCGCTAGCAACATATGAGAAGGTGATCCAGCTTGATCCAGGCTATGTCTCCGCTTATAGAAATAAAGGGGACGTTCTGCAAGAGCTGAAACAATATGAAAAAGCATTAAGAGCTTACGAGGAAGCAATCCAGTTAGATCAGGGATATGTAGCGGCATACAATGGGAAGGGGAATACACTACAGGCACTGAGTAGATACAAAGAGGCGCTGGAGGTATATGAGGAGGCAATCAGACTTAAGCCAACATATGTGCATGCCTACAACAACAAAGGGAATGCGCTCTTCAGCTTAAAGCGCTATAAAGAGGCATTGGAATCGTATGAAAAGGCACTGCGGCTCGATCCAAGCCATGCGCATGCCTACAGTAACAAAAAGCTGGTTTTACAAGCGCTCGGATGATACGACGAGGCCTTGAGGATGTTATGAGACGTGAGGACACACACATTGACAACAATCTTGCCACTTGTTATAGTACGATTGATCTCTCATTTGTCTACCCAGGCACAGATATACTGAAGCATCTCTCTGTTTGAGGTCATGCTCTATGACAACATCACTCCCAACTATCGGCAACTATCAGCTTCTAGAAGAACTGGCAAGTGGAGCCTTTGGACGCGTCTACCGTGCCAGGCATCTCTACCTCACGAACCGCATCGCGGCGGTCAAACTCTTGCACACGCATATCAGCTCCGAGAAAGAGCGTCAGAGCTTTCTCAAGGAAGCCAGTTTTCTGGAAATGCTTAAGCACCCGCACATCCTGCCCATCTTTGACGTGGGCATTCATGATGGGTTTCCCTATATTATTACTGAGTTTGCAGATGGCGGCTCACTACGTCAGCGTTTACAGCGCACCGCTCCGAAGCTACTCCCTCTAGAGATGGTCATCAAGATCGTGACACAGGTGGCAGAGGCTTTGCATACGGCTCATCAACAACAGGTGGTGCATCGCGATCTCAAACCAGAGAACATTCTGTTCCGTGCCGATGGGAGTGCGCTCTTAGCCGACTTTGGCATCTCGACTGTTCTCAGCTCGATGAGCGTGCAGCAGGCAACCATTATCGGCACCCCTCTCTATATGGCCCCTGAGCAGTTCAAGGGCATCGTGAGTAAAGAGGGTGATCAATATGCTCTTGGCTGCATCGCTTACGAACTGGTTACTGGCCATCAACCGTTTACCGCGTCTGATTTCTTCTCAATGGGCTTCAAACATATGGAAGAGCAGCCGGTCTCACCGCAGCACTTTATTCCCAGCCTGCCTGAACACATCTCACAGGCAATCCTCAAAGCTTTAGCCAAAGATCGTCAACAACGCTACCCTGAGGTTATGCTGCTTGCAGAGGCACTAACATCTGTGGCAATCTCACCACAACCGTTGGCGACAACAAACCTGGATACGCGGCCTCCCCTACCAGGCACAAATCTCGCAACTCTCAACCCGTACTCGGCAAGCAGTTGTAGAGAGTGGGGAGATGCATTCTATAATTTGCAGCGATACGAAGATGCGCTGGAGGCATATGAGAAGGTGATCAAGCTCGACCCAACATGTGTGTATGCCTATAATGGAAAGGGACTGGCTTTAGAAGCGCTCGGCGACTATGCAGGAGCTTTAGAGGCGTATGAGGAGGCGATCCAGCTCGATCCAGGCTATGCCTCCGCTTACCGAAATAAAGGAGATACGCTACGAGGCCTGAATAGATATGAGGAAGCATTGGAGGCATACGAGGAAGCAATCAAGCTCGATCCAAAGAACGAGAATGTCTACAATGGAAAGGGCAATACCCTTTATGATTTACAGCGATACACAGAAGCACTGGAGGCATACAATCAAGCGATTGGACTTGATCCGAAATATGCAATTGCTTATGCGAATAAGTCCATGGTGCTGTATGATCTGAAGCGCTATGAAGAGGGATTGGAGGCTGCCAACCAGGCAACCAGATTCAAGTCACCGTATACGAATCCCCATAACAGTAAGGGACGCACTTTAGAGGTGCCAGGCTCATACGAAGGTGCTTTAGAGATGCTTGAGGAAGACGATCAGTCTTGATCCAGACTATTATACACCCCCTCATATCCTTCCAACATCCGCTCACGTGAAAAGTTCTCCTCGACGTGCTTGCGACAGTCTACGCGTGCAATCATGTCAATCTTGCTTACCATCTCAGCAGCGGTAGCGCAGTCGTTGGGAGGGACGAGGAAGCCGGTTTTGCCGTGCTGAAGGACTTCGGGGGCGGCTCCACGGTTGAAGGCGATGACGGGGGTGCCGCTGGCAAGGGCTTCGATGGGGACGAGGCCGAAGGGTTCGTCCCAGGTGATGGGAAAGAGCAGGGCATGGGCCTGTCCCATCAGTTTCCACAGCTCTTCGTGTGAGAGGGAGCCGAGATAGGTGAGGCGTTCGGGATGCTGTTGAAGCTGTGGCTCAATCCGTTCCTGGTAGTAGCGCCTATCGTAAATTCCTCCGGCGATCAAAAGGTGGCGCTCTGTCTGGAGTGCAATCCTGATAGCTTGCTCGACTCCCTTCTCCGGGGTGATGCGTCCGGCGAAGAGCAGAGGGGCATTGGGGGCAACCTTTGGTGCGAAGAGGATAGCGTCTAGGTCAATGCCGTTGTAAATGACGGCGTCAAAGGGAGTATACTGAGCGTAGGTGCGAGCGCAGGCGTGCGAGACGGTGACGAGGGTGAGGGGATGCCTACGCTGGTGCAGGATACGCAGACCCTCGTTGATCTCCTGCATAACTGCGGGCAGGTGAACGGTGTAGACAACGGGTAGCCCGGCAAGAATTGTGCTACAGGCGAAGGCGGGCCAGTCAAAGGCGTGGATGTGCACGAGGTCGAACTCGTGCTGGCGCTGCCGCAGGTTCAGAAAGAGGTCGAGAAAGAGGTTGCATTGTGCGACAAAGCCAGCATCGAGATCACTCCCGCTGTTTGCATTTGCGAAGTCGGTGGGCCCGACTGAGGTTGGAACAGCGATAGGCTCCACAGGCACGCCTGGAACGGAAGAGCCTGCGCGTGCGAATAGTGTGATCCTGTGTCCACGTTGTGTTAGCCCCTGTGCAAGATCTGCGAGCATCGCCTGTGAGCCACCGACGTAGGGCTGGGCTATGGTGGTGACGAGCGGGGCGACGAAGGCGATGCGCAGATCTTCTCGCTTGCTCATCCCCTGTCCTCTTCACCACGATAGCGTGCGCTGTTATTCTCGGTCTCGTGCAGGGCCACTTCGTAGAGCAGGCCGTCAGGAAAGCTGGAAACGAGCCGTTTCCAGAATTTGACCACAAGCATCTCTGTTGTGGGGATCACGTCTTCGAGCCAGGGGACATCATAGTTGAGATGTTTATGGTCAACTTCGTCGATCACCCGCTCGTTGATGATGCGTTTCATCTCGGTCAGGTTCAGCACCATCCCTGTGCGCGGGTCGGGTTCTCCGCGTACGGTGACTTCGAGCGTGTAGTTATGCCCGTGGCCGCGCGGGTTGGCACATTTATCGTAGATCGCGTAATTTTCCTGCTCACTCAGAACGTTGCTCCAGAGTCGATGGGCTGCGCTAAATGTGGTACGCCGCGTCAGGTAAACCATGCTTGTCCCCCAGTGTCTATGCATTCGTGAAAAGTTCGATGTTGCTGCCACTGAACATACGTCCAGAGTCGTCAGCCAGGAAGAGGAGAATCTCGGCCAGATCTTCGGGTGTCATCCCAGCCTTGAGATGTGGAGCTGCCTGGCGTAGCATCTCCGTGTCGATAGCTCCTGGACTGACAGCGCAGACGCGAATATTGTGCGGCCTGCCCTCAACCGCAAGGATTTCGGTAAGCCCTGCCACACCTGATTTAGAGACGTTGTACGCGCTCATTCCGGGGAACTTCTCTACTCCCTTCACTCCTGAAAGGGAGGAGAGATTGAGAATGACACCAGATTGCTGAGCGGTCATCAAGCGAAAGGCCTCGCGGCAACACAGAAACGTTCCACGCAAATTCACGTTGAGCACAGCATCCCAGGTCTCCGTATCCATCTCCACAAAAGGTCGAATTGCCACAATTCCCGCGCAGTTGACCAGAATATCCACACGCCCATACGTCTCCTGCACCCGCTGAAAGAGCCTCAACACATCCTCTTCACGCGAGACATCCCCTACAAAAGGAAGAGCTGAACCTCCAGCGGCGAGGATAGAGGTACTGGTCTCTTCCAGACTATTGGACGTGCGACTGAAGAGCACGACATGTGCTCCAGAGAGTGCAAATAAGCGGGCTGTGGCACGTCCCACCCCACGGCCTGCCCCTGTAATGATCGCAACTTTATCTTTCATAGCCATGTTCAAATTATATCATCCTTTGTAGAAAGCTTCTGAGCTGTATCAGCACAGTTGTTAATCTGGTACAACCTTTGATATAATGCACAACAGAGGAGTTCT
>DAOUDD010000111.1:0-11827 GCA_034431765.1 Ktedonobacteraceae bacterium
ACCTGGGTGTGGAACAGGACAGGTGCTCTCCCATGCGCCTGCCCACTTGCACATATCGGTCACCGGGATCGAGCGGGAACCCTTCTCGGCGAGCGTTGCCCAGCTCTTGCATCCCGACGCCACCATTCTCACCGCTCCCCTCCAGAAACTTGCCCTCCCGGAGGGGAGCTTCGATCTGGTCGTGGGCAATGTACCCTTCGCGGATATTGGCATCTATGACCGCACGCTGCCCTTCAAAGAGAAGTTGTCGTTGCACAACTACTTCATCTACAGGAGCCTGCAGGCAACGCGACCAGGAGGTCTTGTCATTCTTGTCACCACGCGCTACACGATGGATGCAGCACAAACCTGGCAGCGTGCGGAACTGGCGAAGCTTGGCCTCCTGCTGGGCGCGATCCGCTTGCCCAGTCACGGGCACAAGTGGGCCAAGACCGCCGTCGTCACTGACATCCTGGTGTTGCAGCGTCGTTCCCCAGGGATGACGTGGTCGGGACACGACTGGATTGCTCCAGCACCCCTGGTCGCCAATGGGTTCGAGATTCCCACCAACACCTACTTTGTCTCCCACCCAGAGCACATCCTTGGTACACCGCTGCTCGCACGTGGGATGTACCACGCGCAGGAACCCGTCGTCCACGCCCCCGACGACCTGGAGGGTGCAGTGAAGGTCGCGCTTGCGCGTCTCACGGAAGAGGCGCGCTGTCACACGAACACGTACGTGCCACGCGTCGATCCAGCGCAGCTTGATCGTCAGTTCGTCGCCCTGCGTGAGGATGGCTTGCGAGAGGGATGCTTCTACCTCCTCCCCACAGACGGCCTCGTGGAAATCGTCAACGGGCAGCCAAAGGTCGTCACGAGAAGCGTGACAGAGCTGACCGCCCTGGCCCACCTGCGTGATGCAGCCCGTGCACTCATGGAAGCAGAAGGCGACTTCACCACGCCCGATGACGCTCTGCATCCACTGCGCCTCCACCTCAACCAGTGTTACGACCGCTACGTGAAGCACTATGGCCCCGTGCGTCGATATACATGCATCACACGGATTGACACGGACACGGGAGAAGAACACATGAGCCGTCGTCTTCCACCGGCTCTCTCGGCCTTCAAGACGGATGAGCACTATCCGCTCATTCTGGGTCTGGAGGTCTACGACGATGCCACTCACCAGGCTCTGACCTGCACCGAAGAAAAGCCTGTCGGCGGACGCCGTTCTCACGCAAGCTTCCCCCCTGCGCGCTCGATTCCACTCCTGCTTCCCGCCTCGTGCTCCTTAAACGGAAGATCCAGCAAATGAAGCCCGCCCTTCATAAACATCCATAAAAAGAGAGACACACATCCCAAAAAGAGACGTTCTACTGTTGGACACATGCGAGGCGCTGCCGTCCGATAGCCCTCAATCCTAAAAAGAGCATAGGGATATAGCTACAACGTGATAATATGAGCCATACTTTCGGCATCTGAGAAGTATAGTTTGAGTAGTTGTGGTAGGGCTGTCCAGGGCATGAAGCGCAGCGCTCCCCAGCACCTACCTCATGAACCCTGAACGGCAACCAGTTCACCTAGAAGCAGCGTCCTCGTGAACAGACACGCTCCTACTACAACTATACCATGAGGAAACGAGCTGGCTAGCTTCTGTTCACGAGCACATAGGAAGAGGTAATCAATGGAGACCAGCCTCATTATAGCTGCGGCTATGAGTACCCTCACTGTGAACATCCTCACCCTTATTGAACGATGGAAGAAGTATAGAAAGGAGAACAAGAACAGGTAACACAGCAGCGGGTCTTCAACGAAGAGAACCCGCTCACTTCTCACTCCGACGGGTTTTCAAATCCTTGCCAGAGGTGGCGAAAGCGAGAGAGGTCTTTGTATGGCCTTAGGTGCCCCAGACGATCTGCAATAGCATTCGCTCGTTCGACCCTCGACCAGCTCCTCCAGGACCAGGCACCCGGCGCTGACGGCCGCCAGAGCAGGAAGAGCTGGGCCGGCCTGCGGCCGCGCTGACCGCAAGATGCAGAAACCGCCAGTGCTTCCTCGACCAGACACACCTGCCGGCACCCTCCTCGCTGCCGCCGGCTCTCTCCATAGAGGCAAGGCCGCCCTGACTCCGCCAAATCTGACAGAGAGACCGCCGGTGCACACTCGCACTCGCACTCGTGCTCCTCGTGAAGCCGGTGAACCTGCCTGTATCGCTCGTTCACCTCCACCCGGCAGGCCTCCATCTCCCCGCTCGGCATTTCATGCCCACGAAATGCCGGATGGCAGCACGGAAAACGGCGGCCGCCAAGGAACGCCTTGCGAGGCCATGAGCACCGCCTCAAACGGGACCCGTTCAAAACGTCAATGGTAATTTATAGTAGAGTACTACAATTGATCGAAAATGATATGAGGGGAGATATATTGACTGGCCCAATCCCGAAACGTCCATCGTTCAGGCCAGTCACGCCAATTATGGCGTTGAAAAAACTCCCAAAGGATCACACGGTCAAGCAACATATAGATGGGAAAGCGTCTAGCGAAATCTGGACGAAGTAATTTATGCTTTCGATACGCGGTGAAGAACTCTCCTGCCAACTGCGAATCCTCCTTGAGATATTCGGCAATTGGACGAGAAAGGTCTGCCTCGCCATCGCCAAAGTGAGCTTCCATCAAATCAAACACCCCGCTGACCTGCCATCGCTTGTCATGCTGTGCAACGACGAGATTTCCCTCCTTGTAGTCTTCCATCACGAAGCATGGCTCAAATGGCACATCGAGCGCGCCTTGGGCCTCAGCGATGAGTTCCTCTACCCAGAAGATATCCCCTGGAGTGGTTGTTGTTGCATTACACTCTCGTGCACGGGTTAGGTGGTGGCGAAGGCATTCTTTGACTCTCTCACTATAGGTAACAATCGTAGGTTCCATGCTTGCCAGCCAGACATTAGCTTCGATGGGAAAAGGCCATGCAAGTTCATGTGCTAGCTCAAATGGCTCAACGGTGTCGCTAGCTGCGTTGTATCGACCCGCAAAAGGCCATGTCACCTCCTGCATCCGTGCCAGATTTTCACCCAATGCCTGAGCAATACCTCGCCTGTCAACCAGCCCTAACTGCTTTTTTATCTGTGGGTCGGCTAATTGGAGACCAGGCATCCGTGGCATAATGGCAAAACTCCATCCAAAGATTTCTGGGGTAGGATCAATGAGATAGGGCCAGGGAACAGGAACGTGAGTGCGTTCGTGGAGTTGACGTGTAAAGAATTGCTCGGTAGGAAACTGCCACCAGAAATGAGGGTTTCCACGGAAGACATATTTCCCTGTAGTGCTGGACACAAAAACGTTCTGCCCAAAGTTCCCAAAGGGAATGGCTTCTGCTTGGATGAAGCGACCTAAATGGAAACGGTCAAGAGCTGACTGAAACTGAGTATCAGAAATTATCCCAAGACGTTGGGAATACTTTTTCTTCTCCATAATAGATATATTCCTTGATCTTCATTTGGTCTCGTAGAGAGGTAGAATGTGGAGTTCCTCCCATCGAGTTGAACTAATACTACTCTGTTAGTTTCTGTGAGGACGAAAAGTTTGAATGGGTTCACTTTCGATGAACCACAGGACCACATTCTGGAAGAGCCAGACGAGCACGAGCCGATGGCAAGCAGACAGGCTGATCTGCCGCACTGGGGGAAAAAGCCGCCCTGCAAGGTGGAGCGGCTTGATCCTCTGTCTGCACCGACTGGAGCAAGAGAAAGATGTAGGCCAGCATCACCAGAGCCAGATGCCGATGCACCCCTTCCCAGGTGCGTCCTTGAGAGGCAGAGAACCCACACTCGCCCTTCGCATCCTCGTAGAATTGTTCGACCGGCCAGCGCAGATGCGCCAATTCCACCAGGCGCGCCAGGGGCGTTTGAGCAGACAAATTGCTGAAAAACCACTTGGGTTTGCCTTCCTCTCCGGCAAGAGGACGCTCTGCCAGCAGCCAGTCTTCGGGAGCGGTCCAGCTCCGTCCATGAGTCTCACTGTGACGAGCGTATCCTGTTGCGGCATGAACTGTTTGTGCACTAGTCTCTGAGTGTTCTGCCGCCAGGACACCGTCTGCCAGGCTTCTTCTGGCAAGCAGTCAGTAACCGCTTTGGCGTCGTGGCGAGGGGCGGGACGAGGGTTCATTGGATGACCCCCTCCTCGGGGATGCCGAGCAGGAACAGCATGAGGAGTGGCCTGCTGCATTTCGTCAGGCAAGCGGACCCCAAAATCGGAGGCCACAGCACAGACATATGGCTGGTGGCGGTCATCCAAGACCCGCAAAAAAGAAGGGATGCCAGAGCCAGCATCAGCCACCACCGTGTGAAATGGCACTTCCCACTCTGCGGCTTGATCCAGAAGCTGCAAAGCCAGAACGGGCTTGGTGGCGAAGCTGACGGTTTCAGGGACATGCGCTTGTTGACGGCGTGGCTGGTCCTCTGTCCAGCTTTCGGGCAGGTACAAGCGAGCACTCAGAGGAAAGTCGCAGGGGTCGGCTACTGAGCGAGTCATCGACCATGTACTCAGCACTCACCAGCACCTGACAATTCCCTTGTTTGCCCAGCGCCCCACCGTATTGATGCTGCACCCCCACCGAGGCTTTTCCTTGTTTGGGCAATCCCCCTTCGTCGAGCAGGAGCACTCCCTGCTTGGGGCTGCGCTCCACCAACCAGCGCACCCGCTGTTCATCCAAAGCCAGCGGGTCCCAGGCGGCATCAGTCAACAGATGCTGCAACTGTTCCAGCGAGGTGTTGGCCACGGCCGCCGCCATGGTCTCGCAGTTTTTGCGAGGCAGATCGGTCAACAGGCCCGTCACGTAGCGTTCCAGCGAGTGGCGGCTGCTGGCCCGTCGAAACAACGGGGCAAACGGCTTCAAAAATTCTTCCAGTTCGGGCAAAGGATCTGGTGATCCCTTTGGGAAAGTAAACGTCTTCATTCGTCTATCGTATCACGAAACTAACAGAGTAGTACTAACGCGATGTGCAACTTGTTTGTGAGTGGCAATCTCCCCGTAGGGGCAGCTATTTGGTGCAGTCGCTAAATGAGATGGAAATGGTCTCATGAACGAGTTCCACTCGGAACGGCCCCTCCTACTGTGCAGAATCCCAGAGTATACTCCAGCTCACTTGCCAGATGCACCAATTATACTCTCAGATGGGTTCCTGTTAATCGGAGGGGACAGAAACCCAAAGTAGGCCTTCCTATCGGTTCTGCTCCTCCAACTTGCTTTTGCGCGGGAAAAGTAGCCTAAAGAGGGTTTGGTTGTGTTCATCATAGACTTCTTCACTCTGCTGACCAACGTGCTCTCTTAGAAACTGATACGTACAAGCCTCTTTAAAGCCAATCCCCCAAGCTGCCAAACTTAACAGGACCAAGGGAGTACTGATAAGCAGTAGGAACAAGGCTATGATGTGCCGAGGAATTAATCGTAACGCGACACGGATGAAGCGTACCAGCATAACTATTACAATAGCTAATGATCGGGGAAAGCGGCATAGAAAACTGCCAGGCAGATTATAAATTTGACTTGCACGACCATATGCTAAACCATGCATATAATTATGCTGTAACAGTCTTGTTATGTTCTTTCGATGTATGTGGCTAACAATAGACTCTGGAATAAATATCAGATGGTAACCCTTACAATCCAAGAGGTGGTTAAGTACAGTGTCTTCACAAGGAAATAAATTCTCCAGAAAACCACCAACCTCTAATAGAATTGACCGTTTGTAAAGTGCATTACAACTAGGGAAATTAGTAATAGACTTTTGTTTATATCCAGGTAGCCATCGGCCAAATTCGAGTAAATGCATTGTCCAGGAGATAAGATCCCAAGGAGTTGCGTTACGAACACTTCCACCAGCAGCATCCGCATTTTGCCTAATAGCCTCAGAGAGGATTGACTCTATCCAGTTTTCGCCAACTATACAATCAGAGTCTAAGAATAAAATCCATGGCGATATAACTCTCTTTACAGCCCAATTTCTGGCTTTACCAGGGAGCCAGCGTGTTTCGAAGACATGAAAACTGACAGAGTTATAGAATGTGTCAATTATCTCTTGCGGTATTGGTTCCGAACCGCTATGAACTACAATAACTTCGTATTGACGATGGGTACTCTGTTGTGTTACTGCCCTAAGACACTTATACAAGGTTCTAGAAGATTTATAGCTAGGTATTATGACTGATACCTCGGTCATCTCATGCTCCTCTTATGATAAACTAGCTGACTGATCTCTGGAAAACTTGGTACAGGGATAAGGAGAACAAATGTAGAATCGGCGGTTGGTACATGACTCCTGCTGGTATGTTTCCGAATCCCCTCCTCCAAACCATACATATGCGATTTCCACGCATACGGCTCAGCACCATAGGGTTCTCCCCTTTCTTGAATGTGATACCTTGTGTCTGAGTGGCGTCCTGCATGAAGGTTAGTATGGCATGCGCGACAGGGGACCAACGTCTTTCGTTTCCGGGCTGCCATCTTTCCTGGTATCGACGGACCGTTTGGCTCAGAAAGTAGAATCCTTGTTCGATGTGCGTGATAGTGGTTTTCTCTGATGAAAGCTCTAATCCCCGTTCACGGAGAAAGTCTTCCACCAAGGGTTTTGCCTCTTGTTCCAGAAGTTCTTTTGATACTCCTGTGATGAAGTAGGATAGGCCGCAGGCGAGGTGCTGTTGCCAGCCCTTTTCCCCCGGCCCTCCTCCGAACGAGGCGTGTCCGTTTCCGAACACCTCGCTCTCCAGTGCTTGTTTCCCGTAAGGGTGAGCATGCTTCCAGTTTCGGCGCTCTCCATTTTCCCACGCGATGCGCAACGAGTGTGACCAGTAGCTAACCGACGGAGAAATGTGCCTCCTTGAAGAGAACAAACGCAACTGTTCTCAGCAAGGAGGTCCAAGTATGACCAGTATCGCCGATGGGTCAGTGAAAGTCCAGACAACGTCGGAGCCTGATTTCTCAACCCCTTCGTGGTTCGGAGAAGTCGTCGTGATCAGCAGGTATTTTCAGAAGCACGGTGTTTTCGGCAAGAACAGCGAGCACGTGCGCTTTGCGCGGAAGCGGTTTGGGCGCTATGAACTCATCGATTTTCTTGCCGTGCTCTTCGGCTACGCGATCAGTGGAGAACGCACCCTGGAGGCGTTCTACGAGCGACTCAGGCCGTTTGCGATCCCATTCATGGCCCTGTTTGAGCGGGATCGGTTGCCTTCCCGTTCAGCGCTCTCCCGGTTTTTAGCGGCGTTGACAGAGGCACCCGTAGAAGCGCTGCGCACCCTGTTTCTCAACGATCTGTTAGAGAGGCCTCTCACACCCGACAAGCAAACCGGAAGCTTGTTGGATCGAACAGGTCACTCCTGGATGGTCTTTGATATCGATGGGACGCGGGAAGCAGCTCGGCAACGCGCCTTACCGCAGACCGATGATCTTCCCCCACCCTGTCGCCGATTGGATGACGTGTGTGCTCCTGGCTACCGAGGACGCAAACGCGGAGAGAGTGTTCGGACACGCACAACCATCAGTCAGGCCCACAGCTACCAGTGGCTCGGCTCGTTTGGCAACCGAGGCAACGGTCACTACCGGGAGGAATTGCGCAAGGGACTCTCTACCATTCGTCAGTATCTCACAGCGTATCAGCTCGAACCTTCGCACACACTGCTGCGCCTCGACGGCCAATATGGCAATGGAGTCGTGCTCGCTGAGGTAGCAAGCTTCGCGTTTGTGACCCGTGGCAAAGAGTACAGCGTGCTCGATCACCCGCTGATCCAGCCCCGTCTGCATCTGCCTCCCGATCAACTCCAACAGCGCCCGGAAAGCCAGATGGTCCGCAGCCTCTACGACTGCCCACAGATCCCGGTGGGGTCAGAGGGCATGTGCTGCCGTGTGATTGTCGCCACGCATCCTGCGGGGAAAAAGAAAAGTCCCGTCGGGGTCACGCGCGCGGGCATCGTCTACGAACTCTTCTTCACCAACCTGCCGCAGCAAGCGTTTACCGCCTGCACTGTGGTCGAGTTGTACCTGCATCGTGGCGCCTTTGAACCGATCCTCTCAGATGAAGACAGAGAGCAGGACCCGGATCGGTGGTGCTCTCACTCGGCCTGGGGGCAGGAGTGCTGGCAGATCGTGTCGCAATGGGTCTGGAACCTGCGCCTGGAACTGGGGCATCAGCTTCATCCTGATCCTGTCCGTACGACCGAATTGGCTCCTGCCATCTCACCTCCTTCACCGCACACAGCTCCTGTCTCCGGTTATGCTCCTCCGCAGGTGGGCTTGCCCTGGAAGGTTGATCGCTTCTCAGGCCAGGACTTTGCTCTCCAGCCCGATGGAACAGTGCGGTGTCCGGCTGATCAGAAGCTGGTTCCCCATGAGCAACGCAGAGAAGCTGACGGGACCCTGCGCGTCGTGTATGGAGCCAGTATCCGCAGTTGCCGTCCCTGTCCGCTGCGCGAGCAATGCCAGTGGCAGGGCCAGAGCACGAAGAAGCCGCGCCAGGTCAGCGTGCTTCTCCATCCCCTCAGCATCGGAGAAGGGCCGCTCCTGTGGTGTGACTGGAGCCGTAGAGTGCATCGGCACGCGTGTAGGCACCTGTTGCAGCATCAACGCGTGGAGGTACAACGGGACCCGGACAGCATTCCCACCCGAGATGGCTTGCCTGTGCCTCTTTCCAGGGCAGAACGCGTGCACTCACGGCTCTCGTGGGAGACGCGATTGGCGCGCAACGCGCGACTTCCAACGGCTGGTCACGTGACTATTCGACTGTTCGGCGTCCCAGACGGTTTTGCCGCCTCGCTCAGTCTGCCAACCGCTTGCACGTGAGCCTCGCGCCACCAACTGGTCCCTCTCGCTTTCCCAGATCTGCTTTTCCCTCCAGTTGACAAGAGATGCGAGTGGGCCAGAGAGGTTGCTCTCGATCAGAAAAACGCGTAAGATACCTCTCAACACTTACATATTCTGTGAGAGGGAGAGCAACATGACGCTGAGAATCAGAACGTATCAAGCAGAGGATCAAGATCGCCTGGAAGCGTGCATCCTTGAGCTCCAGAATTTTGAACGAACCCTCGAACCAGATCGTGTCGAAGGGGCACAGATGGTCGCGCGCAATCGAGAGGAACTGCTGACCATCGTTCGCCAGAATCGAGGCCAGATCTTCGTGGCAGAGGCGAACACGGAGGTGGTCGGTTTTGTCTGTGTTCAGTTAGTGCATGAAGAGGATGAGTATCTCTCGACGCTTGTGGACTACGCTTACATTTCCGATCTGGTCGTTCTTCCCTCCCATCGAGGACAGGGATATGGAACAGCTTTACTTCAGCAAGCCGAGGAATTTGCACGCCAAAAAGGGATGACGATGCTCAAAATCCAGGTGCTCGTCAAAAATCAGCAGGCCACCTCGGTCTATCTGCATGCTGGTTTTCGTCCCTATGAGCTGGCTTTGCTCAAGTCGTTAGAGTAATCTCCCCTTTTTGGCTCAGCACCTGTCTCGCTCGATCAGGTGCTGGCTTTTCACCTGCCACCGGGCACCGATCAGAATATCCCTTCACCTCGTTGCGCAATCCGTGGGTTATTCCGACCCTGGCTGGGGAGACGAGGAAGATGAAGAATGCTCGTTTCGCGTCGGCATTGGCAGTTTGTGTGGACGAGCAAAGCTGCCCTTCGTCCTGGAGGTGGTCCAACGCGTTCAGCAGGTTATTGGGGTCCCGACATTTTCTCCCCCCAAAATCCCCGCTAAGAATTTGTCGAGACGATTCTACCTGGTTTTCTCCCCGCTAAGCAAAGCCAAGGGCGGTGGAGTTGTCCATCAACAGTCCTCACGTACAAAAAAAGCGAGGTGCTAGCCTCGCTCAATGGCTCTCCACAAGCTCATCATTCTGTGCTCTGTTTCGGACATGTAATACTTGTCCTCTTTACTTCTTCCTATAGGAACGCGTCAACCAAGTCCAACACGCTGGCCTCTTTTGGCCACACGTGCCGAGCTAGCTTCCAGGTACTGATCACCTCTTGTCGCCGTTTCTCACTCTCAAGCGCTTTGGCCCCTTCAATCCCCTGGAGGATAAAATGCTGAAAGCCTTCCAGGTCTGATGCTTTGACAGCCGCCAGGGTCCGCAGATTGATAATTTCCAACCGGACCCGTTCGGGAATCGGTATCGTTGCGGAAACCTGCTCGATTTGCGCCAGAGCCGCCGCCGCTTGTGTATAGGCCGAGCGCGCCTTTGCGTGATCCTGGGCCTCCTCATAGCGTTTTCCCAGATCAAGATACGCTGTTCCTTCATACAAAATTAAGGAAAAAAGGCCCGTGTCAGCGAGCAGGAAACTACTCGCATCATCTCTTTCTCCTGTAAAGGTTGCACGCGCTTCGCCCAGGCAGCGCAACGTGTCCTGAACCTTGCCATTGAGTGCGTAGGCATGGGCCGACTCTGCCAGAGCATGGCTGCGCAAGCGTGGTGAGACCTGATCCAGAGAAAGCGCTGCTTCTTGATACGCCAGCAGCATTTCTGGCAATTGCTCATTGGTATGGAAGGCATCACCCAGATGGACAAGCGTTCTGACAAGCAGAGAAGGATTGCCTGCCCTTCGCGCATAGTCCACGGCTTGTTGACAGTAGGAAACCCTTCCCCGAATATGGCACCGGTGTAAAGCAACCAGGGAGAGGAGTAAACATCCCTGCGATGCCAAAAACGCTGCGGCTTCCTGATAGAGCGAGCACTGGCGGGCCTGGGTCATGAGCAGAGGGAGATAGCGAGCAAGTTCTCGCTCGACGGTTGCAATCTCTTTTCCATTCATCAATTGCCAGCATGCACTCATACTGGCGGCGCAGGCTGGCAGAAACTCTTCAGGCGCAGGTGTATCTCTCCGCAAGGAGTGGGGAGCAGCCAGCACCGCTGCTGGCAGCGCGGCGATAGCAACGAGCGCCTGTCGCCGTGAGAGGGTATAGGCATCGTGCGTATACAGTGATTTTACCATGTCAAACATCCAAAGCTCCTGATCTATAATTGCTTGCAGCTCATCGCAATACATCGCTCGCCCGCGCCATTGCATCACCAGGGTGCAAACGACCTTCTGCTTTAAATCAAACCAGGTAGCTGCGTCTCCGTCGAGAGCAGATGAGGCAAAAAGAGCAAGGCCGGATGGAGAAAGACACAGGCTGTTCTGAGCATCAAAGGCGGCACTGCTCGTCTGCGTTTCCACTGCGGAAAGAAGGGCTTCTTCAGCAAAGCGAAATGGATGAGGTGACAACGAAAGCGATAGCCGGGTCAGTTGCACAACATGAGCCTCCTGGAGTCGTTTCTCGATCTCCGTGATCTTGAGCGGAGGCTCCTTCCCTTCTTCTTTTATCTCCTCTCGATAGATCTCAAGCATCTTTCGGGCTTCCTCGAAGCGGCCTTGTTGGACAAGAAGTGGAAGCAAAACACAGAGCGCATCGAAATCAGTTGGAGAGACCAATACATGGGGATGCAAGAGTTCAACAGCCTCTGTGGTTCTGCCTTGTTCGGCATAGAGACGGGACAGGCAATGGAGCAGCAAGGTATATTTGCTGTGGAGACGCTCTCGTCTCTTGTGTGCCCAGTCGTTATAGCGGTCATGGGGAAGGAATTCTCCTTGGACGAGCTGATGCGCCTTTTCCCAGAACTGCTGGGCAGCCCCTTTGTCTTTCCTGCCCTCAGCCTCACTTGCCAACGAGACGAAGTGCTCAAATTCATCAACATCAATCGCCACGACCTGCGTATTCAACCGGTACCCTACCTTGTCCGTTCCGTCAGTGAGCAGTACGACATCTTCCTGCGTATAGGGGCGTAATGCCCGGTTCAGCGCACTCTTGGCAACGGAAACGGCGTTGTCTGG
>DAOUDD010000112.1:0-4265 GCA_034431765.1 Ktedonobacteraceae bacterium
ACATGTTTCCTTCGTGTATCATGTTTCTACAGAACTGCATGTAGCATGTGTACGCGTATCTTTTACAAGAGAGGAATTTCTATGTCTACTCCTGGGAAGGCTGAAACACCACGTAGTGCAATTACTCTCACCTCTACCTGGGTGAGAAGATTGATTATTGCGCTCACTCTTCTTGCCTGGATTGGTCTGGCACTTGTCTTGCTCTGGCTCATAGGACGAGTAGGACAGGCTCTTCTTTTACTCGCGGTCGGAGCATTGCTGGCTGATGTGCTCTATCCACTCGTCAACTTCTTCCAACGGATCATGCCGCGTTTCCTGGCGGTCATTCTCGTCTACCTGCTTGTCGTCATCGGTGTAGGCATCTTGCTGTATTTCGTGGTGACGGCGCTTCTCGAACAGCTTCAGTCCTTAATTCAATATGTGCAATCTCTTCTTCGTGCAGGACCAAATGGCAATAGTCAGGTTCAACCCATCCTGGATACCCTGCAACGTGTGGGCATTACTCAGGAGCAGTTGAAGTCGTACGGGCAACAGCTGCTTGGACAATTGCAAGGAGTTGTTTCACGCGCCCTTCCTGTGGTGAGCAACGTGTTTTCAGTCTTGCTCAATACCTTTTTAACCGCCATGCTCAGTATCTATTTTCTTTTTACTGGCCCAAAAATCACCCAGTGGCTCCGCCACAAAACGCCGGTGCCTCAACGCGAACAAATTAATTTTCTGATAGACATCTTGCAGCATGTCGTTGGTGGATATATTCGGGGAACAGTGACGCTCGCCCTCGTTTTTAGTGTGTTGACAGGTATTGGCGTCGCGCTTATCGGCGTTCCCTATGCCTTTCTGCTGAGTGTTTTCGCTTTTTTCCTCGAGTTCATTCCATTTGTCGGTGTCTATATCTCGGGAGCGGCGATTGTGCTTCTTGCCCTCACACAAGGATGGACGACAGCGCTCCTGGCACTTGCTCTGTTCGTCCTGCTCCAAAACCTTGAGAACAATGTGCTTTCCCCTCGTATTGTAGGTGGGGCCATTGGCATCAATCCCATTGTCAATATCTTTGCCGTCGTTGCTGGAACCAATCTCTTTGGTCTTGCCGGGGCATTCTTCTCTGCACCTGCTGCGGGCTTCATTCAGACTCTGCTCCAGGCACTCTGGTCGGAGTGGAAAAAACATCATCCCGAGCACTTTCCAGACGAACAACAGGCTGCTGAAAAGGATCAACAGCACAAGCCGGATGAGTAAGCGATCCGGTATTGTCAACTTGTTGAGAGAAACGAAATATATTGTTGAGCTATAAAGGGGAAAGGTGTTGGAGGGCAAAGAGAGACCAGGGGAGATTGCTTGTCAGCAAGTTGACAATACCGCTTGGAGAGCTAGCAACTCAGTAGCTTCGTGACAAAAGGGGTAGACGGATACTGCCTTATCACTAGGAAGGCAAGAGATGAAGTTGCCTGGCACGGGCCAGAGCTTGAGTACGCGTATGTACATCTAGCTTTCCGTAAATATGTCTGAGGTGTGTCTTGACTGTACCCATGCTCACAAACAATGTACGCGCAATCTCAGAATTGGAGTACCCGACAGCCATCAAGCGCAGTACTTCTAGCTCCCGTTCGCTCAGCGGTTCCAAAAGGGTAATGATGATAGAGTCGGAGGCATGTGGAGATACCATCGGTAGCGTCTGAGCGGCAACTAGTGGGGCACTCGGCTCTTTACCAAGTGCTCTCAAAAGTGTGGTTACGTAATCTGGTACCATGCCAGCTTCCAATGCGCGTTGCAGTAACAGGGCCATCGGTGGACCTTCATCTATAAAGAGGCGAATGTAGCGCTCTGGCCTGGCAGAAGTGAGGGCATGCGCGAGGGTGCTCAGAGCCTGCGAGAGCTTGCCCTGCTCCTGCAAGACTAAGGCCTGCAGCAGCAACGCCTCGTATACGTGAGCTTCCCCCTTGTTGATCTCAGCCGACTGACGCAGTTGTTCTGTCAGGTGGAGAGCTTCTGCAAGTATCTGCCTGGAAGAGACGTTCTCCTGTCGGCTCTGAATAAGCAGTACACGGATAAGCGCAACGGTCTCAAGTGGATGCAAACGATGGGGTGTATTCTCTAAGCGAGGCCGAAGTTCCTGAGCCCACTGAATAGCACGATCGATCTTCTCTTGTGCCAACCAGAGTCGGACCTGAAATGGGAGCAGCATGGTGGTCCAGATTTCAGTGAAATGGTGATAGTACATAATTTGCTCGGCCCGCTGCATTAGGGATATCGCCTCATCCTGTGCTCCCTGAGCCTGTCTCACCTGAGCAAGGTAGACGCAACCATGCGCTGTAAAAACCGTTTCTCCAATCAATTCACACCCTTCGATGCCTTGCGTAAGCACGTGAGCGGCCCTATCCAGTTCATTCCATTGACGAAGAATGTCGCCCATAGGAATATAGATGTGCCAGGAGCGCTTCTGTTCTGGATGATTCTCTACCAACTGTAGGGCTTGCTGGCATTCAGCATAAGCATTTCGCAACTGACCTCGAGCTATATGCAACAGAGCCAGGTAGTGAAGGCTAAAGAGAGCACCGTGCAAATTGCCCACAGTTTGACTCAACTTCAGGGACTCCATAAGTGATCGCTGTGCCTCCTCCACCTCGCCATTATCAATGTGGGCGTATCCCAGATTCAGGTAGATGTTAGCACGCAAAGATGTTCTCTCGTGCGGAATGCGTGTCAACGCCCGATGTGACAGAGCAATTGCACGTGGGAAGTCTCTTCGTAGCCGTGCCGCAATTTCGGCCTGGATACTATCAATCTCTCCAAGCATTTCCTTCACGTCAGGGGATGCCTCTTCTGCGGATGTTTCTTGCAGGGAAGACTCAGCAAGATGCAAGTGGGACTCAGCCACTTCCGGCTGGAAGCTGTAGGCTAATAGCGCAGCATAGGTTATGGATAAACGCGGGTAAGATTGAAGGTATTGTGCTGGCAACATTTCTATCCACAGCTTCAAAGTGCCTCTTTCTCCCTGAAGCAGCATTCCAAGAGCCGCCTGTTCCATCAGTGGTGCTGCGTAATCGTAGTCTTTTGCCGCGAGAGCATGTCTCACTGCGTCAGAAATAAATCCGGCCTGTTCATACCAATGAGCAGCCCGTCGATGCAGCTCGCCAATCTGCTCAGGATGAGTCTGTTGTAAGTGGTGACGCAGAACGTCGGTCAGCAGGTGGTGATAACGATACCAGCCCCGGTTATCATCTAGCGGCACGATAAACAAGTTTGCTTGCTCTAATTGCTCTAAGATCGCCTGGCTAGTTTGCTGGCCTGTTACTGAGTCGCAAAGCGGCCCACTTAGTCGATCCAGGATAGATGTTTGTAGCAGAAAGGTCTGGACGATATCGCTTTGCCGACGCATCACTTCGTCACTGAGATAGTCCAGAATGTAGCGATGACTGCCCGCAAAAGCATGAATAAAACTCGAGATGTCAGTCCGCCCCTTGAGGGAGAGGGCCGCCAGGTGCAGCCCAGCAATCCAGCCTTCTGTTCGTTGCTCCAGAGTCACTAGCGCTTCCTCTGGAAGGGAAAGCCCTATGATCGAATGAAAAAATGCCATGGTTTCTTCAACAGTAAAGCGCAAGTCGTCGATGCGTATTTCGCTAAGTTGCCCCTGGCTACGCATGCGAGCTAATGGCAAGGGAGGCTCTGTACGACAGGCAAGAATGAGATGCAATTGTGGAGGCAGATGTTCTAGCAGAAATGCGAGGGCTGCGTGGATTGCTACATTTGTGATGGCCTGATAGTCATCTAAGACGAGCACTATCTGCTTCGGATAGGCGAGAAATGCATTAATGAGTACAGTGAGGGCGAGTTCTATTGGGGATGGCTGAGGCGTATGAAGCAAAGCGAGGGCATCTGTTCCGAGTCCAGGATGTAGTCTTTCCAAAGCTACGATGAAGCAGCTCCAAAAACGGATTGGGTCGTTATCCCCACTATCTAGCGATAACCAACTGACCGAAGACGCATTCTCTGATAGTACACCATATTCTTCACTCCATGTGCTGAGCAACGTGGTCTTGCCAAAGCCAGCGGGAGCACAAATAAGAGTGAGTTTTCCTTGCACTCCTTCATTCACTCTCTGAAGCAAGCGTGAGCGGAGTACCTGCTTGGAGCGTGAGAATGGAATATAGAGTTTAGTAGCCACAAATAAGTCTTGCGGCCGGTTATCGCCTGGTGTCCCTAGCAGTGTTGATTGCTCGGTCATGAAATGTCCCTCACCTCTAGCTAAAACAGGGACGCGTAGCAAC
>DAOUDD010000113.1:0-8918 GCA_034431765.1 Ktedonobacteraceae bacterium
AGGGAGAGGAAGAGTGAGATCGAGATGTGGGGTGTGTTGGACATAGGTGCAACTGCGTCTTATAACATGTTTTAAGTTGCAGAAGGTGTTGCGATGGAAATTGAAAGATGAAGAGACTTGTCAAACAAAACATGCCTCGTCGTCTCTTTCTCTTCAGAAAGTTATTGAACAAGGACTGCGGGAAGAATAAAGCGTGGTACAAGTTGCCTGATTTCCTCTTCCTGTTGAGGATGAGTCCGCGCTTTCTTTGTGGAGGCAATCGTTGCCACGACCAGGTCCAATTCAGGGATAACATAGATCAGCTTGCTGCCAAAGCCAGAGGCCATAAAGGCTTGAGTGTTCTCATGATGGGTGAGCCACCAGAGATAGCCATAGGGCCAAAAGATAGGCCAACCACCTGCGCTGTGTTGGTGCGTAGATTCCGCAACGTATGCTTCTGACACGATGTGTTGTCCATTCCAAACCCCCTTATTGAGGTAAAGATAGCCCAGCTTTGCCATCTCGCGTGCGGTAAAGTGTGCTCCGAAACTGCCTGTGCTGTATCCCTGAGGCTGAACTTTCCATAGATAGCCGTTCTGCTCGTCCCAGAAAGCATCTTCATGCCACAGATGAAATCCATCAGGGTCCTGTTTCCAGGTAAAGCGAGACCCTGGATCGCGCCAGATTCCTAGCTCTTTGAACAAAGTTTCGGAGGCCCAGGCAGCTGCGCTTTTTCCTGTGACCTGTGTGAGAATGCCAGAAAGGATATCAACGCTGGGGCTGTCATAGAAAAATGCTTTTCCTGGCTCTGTCTCCATTGGTCGCTCTAGAGCTAACTGGACGGGATTCTTCCAGTATTCATGAGGCATTTCATGAGAGAAGCCCGTTTGCAGGCTGAGCAAATGGCGCAGCGTGATGGCGTGTTTGCGTGTATCTTTTTCGCGTGCAGCGTGGGTTGGGAAAAAATCCAACATTGGCTGATCCAGGCTTGTGAGCAAGCCCTGGTTCAAGGCTACGCCTATCAGCATAGATGTCAGACTTTTGGTAGCTGAGCTGATGCTGTTATAACTGTGCTGGTGGAAGCCTTGATAATACTCTTCAAAAACAAGGTAGCCATGATGGACGATCAGCAAACCATGCAACCCTGGGATGTGTGCATTGATATAGTCATGCATGCGTTCCAGGTGTGCTGAATCCATGCCTGTATCCTGAGGCAACGCTGTTTGCCAGTCAACGGTGGGCCAATAAGCGCGTGGTAATGGAGTCTTCATATACTTGTCCTTTATGCCAGGTAAACCATAGTGAAACAATAGAAGCATCATGCGCTATTCAACGCGCCGCTCAACAGAGCTACGACGAGATAGCCGACGTACATTATGATTGCGAGCGCACCGACGACGCGGCCTATCTTGCCGCGCCAGAGCAGGGCGAGTAGCAGCAGTTGGGCAACAGCCATCAAGACGACAGCCCAGCGAAAGAACAGCGGTAGCTCTGGCAGGGGATGAATGAGCGCAGCCAGACCAAGCGTTATCAGGAGGTTGTAGGCAAACGAGCCGAGCACGCCACCCACCAGCACGTCCGTCTGCTGTTTACGCGCCGCCGTAGCGCCGAGCGCGATCATCTCAGAACCCGTCCCCAGCGCAACAATCGTTCCCCCAATCACATCCTGCCCCAGGCCCAGGCTCTCCGTCAGCAGCAAAGCTCCACGTACAATAGCTGGACCTCCCAGGGCGAGCGCAACAAGTCCTGCCAGCGTTGTCAGCAGATGGCGTCCTTGCACGGGTAGCCTTCCCGTACTGGCGCTACTCTTCTCGCTCTTCGTAACGTCGTGATCCTTTTGGTCCTGATCTTCGCTGCTCAGGTGGAGCAACGTCTGCCGATCAGTCCGTAACAGCACAAATATGTACACTCCGAAGAGCAGTAGCAGTAAAACGCCAACGATACGATTAAGTGGACCCAGCAGAAGCAGCACAATCGGAACGGATGAAACAAGGGTTGTAATTACTGCTTGACGGCGCAAAGAAGAATTTAGTACGAGCGGAGCCAGCACTGCCGCCAGACCAAGGGCAAGCGTCAGGATAGTGATATTCGTGCCAACAACATTTCCGAGTGCTAGATGACCTGCCCCCTGAGCGGATGCAATTGCCCCCGTGACCATCTCCTCTGGCTCTAACCCAACCAGGATAATTCCGAGTACAAGCGAACTCACCTTCAGTTCTTCGGCCAGCTCACGTACACCATCCAACAGCCAGTCCGCGCCCCATAGCAGCAGCACTGTTCCAACAAGCAGCAGGCCAAGCGCAAGCAACAGCGACATACAGCTTCTCTCCTCGTTACAACCTCAAAATTTCAGCATTGAAGGATAACGCAGTCTACTATAATCCCTGCCACAACACAATGCAAGACAGAGACCAGTTGCACCACAATGATATCCTATTCTAGAAGATCTTATACCTCATAGGAGAAATCGTGTTATGAACGAAGAAGAACGACACCGGCCGCTGCCACGCCTCAACTACTCAAGCATTGTGCCAGGAAGCATGCTGTTCAGTCTGGTAGTCAATGTGGCCTGTCCCTATATGCTTTACCAGTTTCTTACACAACGCAGCGCACCTCAGGGGAACACGCTGTTGCTCGTGGCTCTCTTTCCACTTGCTGGACTCGCCTGGGGGTTATGGAAGCAAAAAGGGGTGGACCTGATCGCTGTTGGTTCTCTCCTCTGGGTGCTTGCGCTACTTTTATTGGGCTTTGTCGATCCGTATATTGGGGACAGTAAACTGATTGCTCTGGCTCACATCAGCCCGTTTGGCGTCCTGGGAGTTGTCACCCTGTTCTCATCGTTCTTCCCACGTTCACTGCTGGGTTACGTTGATAGGTACCTCAGCACAAGTAATGAGCCTGTTGCGCTTGCTAGTTATGAAGAACACTGGCGGCAACAGCCTCACTATCGACGTGCGCTTTCCATTCTTAATATTGTATGGGGAGTCGGCCTGATCGTTGAAGAGATCGCTCTTGCCATTATTCTGTATACACTTCCACAGGAGCAACGCGCACTTGTCACTCCTATCATCGCTTTTGCCCTCCCCATCGTATTGCTGGTGTGGAGCATTCAGTACAAGAGCAAATATGAGTGGAAGGCTGATGAGGAGGTGAAGGAGACGAAAACTGCATTAGAAGAAGATAAGGAATCTTGAATAGATTCCGTATAAGATAATTGTATTGAGAAAGAAAGATAGAATAATAGACTCCCGTATGTGACAACGTAAGGAATAGATCTTGGGGAATAGAAGGGAAATGTACATGCATTTCGAACTTTTAGCGCTTCATCGACTTCATAGGGGTTCGATTGATTGGTGCATCCACTAATTAGTGTGGGTATGACTTTGAGACGTGATTCGGCTTTACAAGCTATTCCAGCACTTTCATTTTGACTGGAGTACTTCGCGGATGCACTATTGATGGAGTTTCACAAATTACTGCGGGTATCTAGAGAGGCTATCATGGCACAATCGTTATGCTGGTGTATGCAGAACAGGCGATAAATCGCGGCGGACGCGGTAGAACCGGGTCCCTATTTCACGGGCAATGAATTACGGATGGGTAACCGGAAGAATGTGTAAAAGAGCAGGCATCGCGTCGGTTGCATCAGGTTGCACTATTGCTGGCCTTTGTGGCTTACGTTGGCGCGTATGGGAGCGAGGCAAGCGCGCTCCCTACGCGGGTTCAGTGGTGTGGTGGCATCATTATAGTATGTGAAAGGTACCACAAGCGTGCTCCCTACGTGGGTTCAGTGGTGCGGTGGTGGCACCATTATGGTAGGGGAAAAGAACCACAAGCATGCCCCCCTAAGCGGCCAACATTCTAGCCTTAGACTACAGTATTTCGTGCACCTGGATATCCTGTGCTCCATGCTGGCGCAGAATCTCTATTGCGTCCTGTTGACGATCTGGAGTTTTGACGGTGACGACTGTATGGCCTGAGCGTACTTGCTGCTCGTAGGCATGAGCCTGTTCACGTGGAATACCTAATGAGGAAAATGCGCCCAGAAAATTTCCAGAGACACTCCCTAACGCGCCACCACCAAAGGCTGCGACTAGAATACCACCGGCCAGCACAGGTCCGATACCAGGTATGAGAAATGCAGCGGCAGCGCCAGCAATTCCTCCGACCACGCCACCTGCAACAATGCTGGTATCTTGCTCCTCCTGCTCGTAATAGCGTCTCTCGGTTTCTGTCTCCGCCTCCGTTGTAGGCGTGCTCTCCGGCATTGTCATCGCGGCATCGGGACGCGCCGGGGCGTGTTCTTCAGCATGTCGATGTGGTAGGCGCTCAATCATTTGCTCTGTTGCAGGTAGAGCCGTCTCCAGGGCGGTACTGGCATAGGCCGGGCCAGTTATGGGAACGAGAAGCATATCCAGCGCGCCCAGTAGTCCACCAACGAGGCCGCGCACAACACCGCTTGGCTGGCTAGCGGTTGCATCCGTTTCTACTGTCTCCGCTCCTTCACCCTGGAGTAGCGCATGCGCATTCTCACGGGTGGGCTGCTCGATATGGGCACGTGGGGCATTCTCACGCGCGGCAAAGCCAATCTGATCATCGCGAAAAGCAGCGGCAAGCAGTGCAGTTACCGTTTTCGCAACATCTGTGCGATGCTCAAAGACACCAACCACAACAAATTGTTTTGTCGATACTGTCATGACTTTCTCTTTCTTATACTCTATTTTCAGTGCTTTTTGTTTTCACCAGCACCCTGTTTATCTCTGCTGCTGTTTCCTTATTGTATCATTCTACGTATAGTACGGACGGCAAAGAGACTGTAGAGACAGAGACTTTTCATTTTCGCTGGTGTGGTGTCTTAGCTCATGAATGGACTATGTAGAGAGACGAGGGAAGTTGCGAGTGTCAAAGGGGTGGATATACAACAGAGAGTGGGAAAGTGTCTGCCACAAGTCCTAACTATTTGATCGGTATGACACATCATGGTATCATAGCCTGGGGGCCGAAGCTCAGGATGTCTTCTGATAAGGAAATTGCAGGTGGCAGGCAATACAAATTTTCCTACCTGGTTTACTCTAGGTTCATATACTGGATTAGTTTTTTGCGTAGTCGCTTTCGGTACAATCGTTTTCTACACCTTTTTTCGTGGCTGTGGAACAGCGCGTCAACGGGTAAAAGCACTTGTGCTCTGTCTCCTCTCAGGTCTCTTGCTCCTGCCCACCTTGTTGTGGATTCGTGTGCGCTTCTCTCCCCAAATCTCAGCATTTGAAGTGATCGCGATGCTCCTCTATGTTATCTTCTTCGGCTTGCTCCTCCCTCTCAGTACGACGCTCTTCTACTGCTTATTTGCACAACCCCGCACATTGCACGCCTTTTCCATGTCTGAGGGAGCGAAAATAAATTCTCCATCAACATCAGGAATATCTGGTAGAGCACCCTTACAATCATTAGCATCTGAAATACCTGGTGCAATCGGTATATCGTCTGTACAAACGCAGACAAAGGAAACCCCTCTTCCACTCTCGTTCATCTCTCTACCACGTTACCAGGCAGGGGTAGCTGCCCCCTTTGTCTTTAGCGAGGAAATCCCGTGGGGCTGGCTGGAGTATCAGGGTGGCAATTTTTCGGGGCAGCGGCTCGCCCTTAAGCGTGTTGTAGCGGGGATTGGACGCGCCGAGGAAGCGGATATCTGGCTTGATGACGACCTTGCATCGCGCCATCACGCAGAATTAGCATGGGTTGATGAACAGGTCTATCTGACGGACTGCTCTAGCCGCAACGGTCTCTTACTCAATGGGCAGCTCATTCAGGGCACCATCCCGGTCAATCATGGAGACACGATAGTCATCGGGACGCACACGTTTCGCCTGTTTCTTGCTGATAGCGATGCCGCGACACGCGACCTTTACGATCCACTCGTCAATCATACCTGGCGCACAGCCCGCGATCTACAACAAAACACGTCATCTACACGTATTCCACGCTTTCCATTGACACTGCCTGCAAATAAACGCCCCACGCGGCAACTCAGCACTCCTGGACTGCTTCGCCTGCCTAGCCGTGACAAAAAGTAAAGGGCAGGAAGAGCGAGAAAAGGCTGTAATTTCCTTCCATGTATGTTACAATAAACAGGAGGTTTCTCTCCCTGCCCTGCAAGACTCGCCCCGGCATCGTTTCGCCTGCCGGATGTCTGGAAATCACGGCCTGGGACCACCTGATGATAGCATCTTTGTTTGTTCCATTCCAGACAGACAGCCGATGTATATCCTCTCTCTATTTCAGCTTCAAGCCTGAAAGTTGTGTAAGTTGGCGAAACGAGTGAATGGTTTTAAGAAGGGGAAATTCTACCCATGATGTTCAATGAGGGCTACCGGGATCGCATTCTTGTATGTCGGGATTGTGGCAATGATTTCACATTTACTGCGGGTGAACAGGAATTTTATGCAAGCAAAGGTTTGACAAATACTCCCGGTCGCTGCCCAGACTGTCGCAACGCACGCCGGAACTCACAACATTCGGCACCGCGTGCTCTCCGTGAGCAGTATGATGCCATCTGCGCGGCCTGTGGTCGTCCCACCACCGTTCCCTTCATGCCTCGTGAAGATCGTCCCGTGTATTGCAACGATTGTTTTCAAGCGCAACGCCCTTCACGTCCTCGGCGCGAGGAGTCCAGGGGTTATGGCGGCGGTGACCGCTACGCGTACAATAACCGGGGCCGTGATTCCTATTCCTATGACAACCGTGAGCGCGATTCCTACGACCGCCGTGATCGCCGTGACCGCTGGTAAATCTATCCATTTGTATTGAGAAATAGGATAGGCGCTTTCCCTGCATGTACCAAGGGAGAGCGCTTACGATTTTTGGCAAATTGGATGGTAATTGGGGATATGGGGGTGGTGTGACCAGTGGATGCGACGATGAAGTTCAAGAAATTGACGTAGGTACGGAGAAGTGGACGTGTGAAGCGGATGGTGAGCATGGGTGCAGGCCGACGACAACGGACACCGTGATGAAGTTCAAGAAATTGACGTAGGTACGGAGAAGTGGACGTGTGAAGTGGATAGTGAGCATGGGCGCAGGCCGACGACAACGGACGCGCCAAGGCTGGCCCCTATTTTTCGCGCCATGATGGCTGGGTATGACTGCAATAATGTGTAAAAGGGCGTAATGCTGCTACTTACTACTCTGTCAATCTTCATGTGTATGCATGTCACCGAGGGTCCGCTTCGTGGAAGGCAGAGTCAGATATTCTCCCTCTTTGAATCCTAACTACGCAGTGGAATGAAGTGTGCTATACTGGAGGGAATAAACTCTATCTTATCCTCATCATGGAGGTCTTTGAATCATGACTCTCGCCAGTACCGGCTCCTGGCCGCGTTATACATATGTACAGCCTCATATTTACACCAAAACACGTGTCAAACTGATTGGCGTCGGCACCTACGCTCCGAAAGGCGTCATCAGCAACGATTTCTTTGCCTATATCGCCTCCCGGCTCGGCTCTCCCAAGAGCGCTGAAGATCTCGAACGCGTGACGGGTCTGGAGACGCGGCATGTTCGTGCCTGTACACTCGATCTCTGCCGTCGTGTCGCAGGGGCTGATGCTCCCGGCCTGGTCGATGACCCGTCTGCTCCACGTGAGGAGGAGCTGGTTGATATGGCGGTGAGTGCAGCACAACGTGCCCTTGCCAGTGCCGGTCGCAGTGCTTCGGAAGTGGATACGATCATAGGAGCCTCCTCCTCTGACAATGATGCCTTCCCTACTATTTCAGGCCTGGTCCAGTTGCGTCTGGGTATGGGACCGATCCGAGCGACCATGCTTAAAGGTGCCTGCGCCTGCCAGTCTGAAAGCTTCCAGGTTGCGGCTGAAGCTGTAACAGCCAGTACCGCACGGCTTGTCTTAATGGTAACTGCTGAGGCGCTGCTCCCGAATATTATGCATATTCTGGATTGGAAGACGAGCTCACTCTTCGGCGAAGGCGCGGCTGCATTCCTGCTGGAACAGAGTGACGACGAGGCTGACACCTCCTATTTCATCAATGGCTCCGATGCTTCCCAGGCGCAATCTCTCTTTTATCAGACCCCCTTGCGTAAGGACGTTCTGGAGATGGCTGAGGTAGATCTGAAGATTCAGCAGCTTTATAAAGAGGGACGTGGCAAGGAACTCAACGATCTGCTCTCGCAATACATGATCGGCTATACTAAAATGAATGGCAAAGAGGTCTTCCGTGAGGCTCCGCGCGCGATGGCTGAATGCGTTGATGCCCTGTGTCGCCATGCTGGTCTGGCCCCTGACGAACTCTCTCACATCATCCCGCACCAGGCCAACTCGCGCATCACACGTCGCCTGGGGGAGCTGCTGACGCACGATTATGGCTGGCCGCAGAGCACGATGGAGAAACTTGCCGATAACTTCCGCTACTATGGCAATCTCTCAAACGCCAGCATCGGCATGGCCATCACCGAACTGTTGCGTCGGGATCGCCTGCACGATGGTGAGTGGATTGCTCTGCCGGCTGTCGGTGGTGGCATGAACTATGGCTGCTGGCTCCTGCGCTATCATGCGCTCAAACATCCTGAACTGAGTAGTGAAGCTATACGGTAGCTCGATAGCTAGCGTGAGCGTTATCCAGGCAATGGACGCGATAGATGGGATTTAACAAATTGTTGTGGATATGGAGAAGCCGATGCGTATAGCCAGGGTTGAGCGTGAGTCAAGGCTGACGCTAGTGGGTGCGCAGGGGGAGACAGCGGGCGCAATCATCGAGTTTCAGAAATTGATCCGGGTATCGAGCGAGGCAGAGATGGGGAGGTGAGAGCGAGCAGAGCTGGCGTGCGAGGCGGCGGACGCGATGATAGAGCTTAAGAAATTATTCTGGGTGTCCGTGTGGCGATGAATCGCAGCGGACGCGATGGAATCGGGTCCCTATTTGACGGGCAAT
>DAOUDD010000114.1:0-4499 GCA_034431765.1 Ktedonobacteraceae bacterium
CAAAAAATGCACTGGCATTGCCTACTGGCGCGACCGGTATACCATGTATCTCCACTGGCTCTACCTTCTGAACATGCTGCATCACATCGTCGTTATAAGTAATAAGAGATGCTGCTTGCTCCTGTGTCAGACGAGTATTTTGCTCAGCGAACGTTGACTGCATAACAGGAGGCTCTGAGAATTGAGCAAACGGTGTAGCTGTTTCTTGTTGCACACCCTGCTCTTCCTGTTGTTGTGCAAGAGGCGCAGACATTTCTTGCTGCACGCTCTGCTCTTCCTGTTGTGGAAGAGCAGGCGCAATCCTATAACTATCCATCCAGGAAGTTTCCTCTGGAACATCTACAGGTTGAGTGCTTGACGCGTTTGGCTCAGACATTTGGTAGCTGGTAACATGAGGAGCAGCAAGGTTGCCAAGCTGCTCTAATGCAGAGGACGGCGTCCTGGTGGCAGAAGGCTCCTCTTCCTGTATCCCCTGCGTACCATCAACAGATGGTATAGCAGCAACATCAGACGGAGTTGACTGCGATTGTGCGATTGTGGCCAACGAGTTTGGCTCCAGCGGCACGAAGCCTTCCAAACGCAGACTGTTCTCCAGGTCCTCCAGCGTATTTACAATCGACTCCTCAGAATGTTGAGTATAGTCGGGTTCAGCAGACAGAGCATCTAGCCATGAGTGCGAACTAGAATAGGTCGCCTCAAAAGATGGAGCATCAGGCACTGAGGTACTAGTTTCATTTTGCTGCTCTGCTTCCACAGCAGAGGTTTGTGACGGCTCTATAGATGGAGGAATTGTTTCGCTTGAAACATCCGATATAGTAGAAACAGGCTGCTCCTGCTCATCAGGCTCTAGTGCTGTTGCGCCGAGAGATTTCAACCATGCAGGTCCAAAGGAAAACTCCTCTTCATCTGCTTCATCTACTGTCGAGTTTAATGATGCTTGCAGTGCATCTCGCCATGAGTCGTCAAAGACTTCATCTACTGGCTCATGCGTAGGGGTCGTCTCTGCTTGTGGCTGCGAACCTACCGTAGGCTCGACTACAGCAGACTCACGCCTCTCGGCAACTGTCTCGTCAACAGATTGCTGTCCTCGTGTTTCTTCTTGTGTCAACATACTTAACCACGCAGGAGGTGCTGAAAGAGCGCTGTTTTGTACTTCAGACATCCATAGTGGCTCTTGTGCTTGTTGCGCCTCTCGTCCGTTGCGTCCTAGATCATCGGTATTGAGTTCTGCTAGATAATTAAGACTACTGGCACTCTGCTCCTCTTGTTGAGCAGAAGAGGCCAGAAGATCATCTTTGCGCTGCTCAGCAGCAGAAGTGTTCTCTTGCTCGCGTGACTGGGAGTCCTCTTGAGGCTGTGCCAGTGGTGCCCAGGCATTAGAAAATATATCGTGCGACCACGTTGGTAGCGAGTCTGAGCTTGATTGAGTATCTGATGTAGTAGGCAGCTCAAGCGCACTACGCCACGCACTAGAATTATTCCAATCGAAGAGATCATCTGATCCAGAACGCTCGTACGTAGAAGGGTTGGATACAGAGGCGGCTTGTTGTGAAGCTGCTACATGCGCATATATTGGTTCCGCGACTGCCTGTGAAGGGGATGATATCGTGGTAGAAATTTGCTCTGTATCGATCATCGCAGGAACCTTCTTCAGAAGCTTAAGGAAGGGATGTCGAGCCTGACTCATCAGCATGTCTTCAAAAAGCTCCTGCGCCATCAAGAGGTCAGGGTCTAACATTTCGGCCTGCTGCACATATTCTCTCGCTTGTTCCATATTCTTGGGAGAGGTGATATGGGCAAGAATCAGGAGCGATTTGATGCACCCGGGAACATCTTGCAAGGTTTGCTGAGCTAATTGCTCGGCTTCGTCATACAATCCTTCACGCCAGTATGCTTCGAGGAGACCAGTTCTGGCATCGAGGCGATCAGGGTTGACAGCGAGTACAGCGTCCCATTCCTGTATAGCTTGCGGTAACAAGCCGCCACGCATATAGAGGCGTGCAAGTCCAGCACGCGAAAACATAAAGCCTTGCTGACCCGCCTTCGTACTTAAAAGGTTAAATTGTTGCCGAATATCCCGGTTCCCCCGACTTAGCTCGTATGCCTGTTGGTAGCAATCTAACGCGGTATCAACATCCGAGAGGTGCTCACTAATGAGTGCACGATCACAATAGGCAATGACGTTTTCTGGATCGTTCGTCAATATCCAATCAAGTGCCTGTTGCGCCTCCTCCAACTGCCCTTTAGCAAGGTACACCTCGCCCAACAACCGTTGTACCTCTAACGCGTCTGGGAAGCGTGTAAGAACACGTTGACACTTACTATGAGCCTCTTCAACATGTCCCGCGCTAAGCGTGTCCTCGATTTCTTGTAAGTACTCACGAAGCGTTACCTGTGCCATAAAGCTTGAATCTCCTCTTCCCGCCTTACTCTTCTGTAAGCAGTTTCCTAAACATCTCAGCCTGAGCTAATTCCCCAGGTCCAATAATAGCCAAACGTCGCCATTCAGGAGCAAAGCAGGTTCGCGCAACACGTAAAATGTCCTCTGCTGTGACGGCTTCGACAAAAGTTATTACCTCGTCGATCGTGCGCACTCTATCATGTAAACACTCCTGGCTGCCAAGCCAGGAAGAAACTTGCTGAGTCCCCTCTAAACCCAGCAAAAATCCACCTCGTACATACGCTTTGATACGCCTCAGTTCATCGGCTGGCACAGGAACAGTGCACAACCGTTGTAGCTCCACCAGAATTGCTCGTATGACTCCCTCTGTTTGCGAAGGATCAACGCCTGCACTAATGACAAGACTCCCTGTCTCAGCATAACTATTCATATAGCTCCCAATGTCGTACGCCAACCCCTGCTCTTCTCGTATCGACTGAAAGAGACGCGAACTCATGCCATCACCAAGCAGCGCGTTGATGAGGAGCAACGGGTAGTAGTCGGGCGAACTATAGGCAACCCCTAGTGTCGCCAAACAAACATTGGTTTGTTCTGTGTCTTTCTGTATTAAACGTACTGGCTCACCTTCTCGTGGGGGAAAACTTTGAGTATATGGACTCTGTGACTGCTGCTCCCAGTCACCAAAAAGTCGCTCCACCAACTCAACGGTTTTCCGATGGTCAACGTTACCAGCGACACTAATGACAAGCGAGTTGGGCGCATAATGTGTCTTCAGATAGGAAAGCATATCCTGGCGTTGTAGTGCAGAAACAGACTCAATTGTACCACCATCATCTCGTCCTAGCGGAAGCTTTGGCCACATTGCCTCATCCACAAGCAGATTCACCCATTCCTGTGGATCGTCCCGTGTCGCGCTCAACTCCTCAATAATAACACTCCGCTCTTTCTCGATCTCTTTAGGATCAAACAACGAGTAACGTATCATATCGGCAAGCACGGTCATGACAGCTTCTAACTCTTCACCAGGAACCCGAGCCGTATAGCTTGTAATTTCTTTCCCTGTGCTACCGTTAAATGTGCCGCCAACGCCCTCAATCGCCTCCGAGATGAGACGAGCACTAGGATAATTCCGCGTTCCCTTGAATAGCATATGCTCTATAAAATGCGACACGCCCGCGATACGCTCTTGCTCATAACGTGAGCCACATTTGAAGAAGAAAGCAATACTCGCAGAGCGCATGTCTGGCATAGAGGACGTAAGTAGACGCAGACCATTGGGTAGCGTAGTTCGCTCGTAATTCATTCTTATCCTAGCTGATGACACCATACATCTATATCAACCATTCCAATTTCACGGTTCTCGTTTATCTCGCAGTATTATAGACGGTTTACAGTACTATCGCAACACATGCCTAATAGAAGGCGAAAAAGAATAGCCAATTTGGGTACTGTTAAGTAGCAGAAAAAGGAACGAGGATGAGAAATGTACACTTCTCATCCTCGTTCCTTTTTCTACTTATTAAACGTTAGAACAATCCCACATCATTCGCAAGATCGCCTAAATCGCCAAGTACACCTTCCTCACGACGATGATGGTGATGATGTCCATAACCGCCATAGCCCATATCGCCCTCGACGCGATTTTCAATGGAGTTCTCAACGCCCCGTAGTAACATTTCACCACCAATTACAGCTGCGGCACCACCAACTGCACCCATCGCCATGTTTCCGCCATTACCTCCAAACATAGTGCCTAAACCACCAAGCATACCTTGTTGCCCCTGCACAGGCATATTCATAGGCGTCGGCACTACATTCGCAAGGCTTGTGCGACAGCCAGGACAATTAGCTGTACCAAGTGGGGCCATCGCCATACAAACCGGGCAACGTAATGTCATCGGTTGTTGTTGATAAGTACCCTGATTGTACTGTTGTGGATATTGGGCTTGCTGATATTGCGCCTGTCCATAAACTGGTTGTACATACTGTCCCTGCTGCGGATAAGATTGCTGTGGATACTGGACTTGCTGAGGCACAAGAGTATTACCACAACCTCCACAGAAGCGCATGTCAGTAGGATTTTGTCTTCCACATGCAC
>DAOUDD010000115.1:0-12928 GCA_034431765.1 Ktedonobacteraceae bacterium
AACACGGAGCCGAAAAGCAAAGGTTGAGCATGTTCTGCGATATGCAGTGGGGCGTCAGTGTACTCCTGCAACAATTGTGTGGCAGTCTGTGCAAGCGCAAGTGGACCATCACCATAGACGCTGTAGATGCGACCCATTGCGCTGGATAATGCTCCCATTGCAGGCCGGGCGTTGGCGAGCGTGCGAATGCTCTTTTCTAGCAGTTGCATTTGCTGTTCCCGCTGGAGCTGTGGCTCTTGCATTTGTGCCAGATCGCGCACAAAAGTGATTGCCTCACGTAACAGCCAGCGCGAGCCGTGCTCACGGTCATTGTAGATGTGAGAAAGCTGTTGTTCGATATCTTGCATAGTTTCTGACTCTAATCTTATGATACTGACCTTATGATCCACTTCACACGAAGAACGAGAGTTTCGTTTCTACATACAACAAAGTATAAGGAGTTTATTTTTAATGTCAGGCCTCTTTCTCCGTCTCATTCTTAGAGAGACGCGCACACGGTTCGGAAAACTATGTCACCCCCCTGGACAGCACTTCGCTGAACCGCGTCTCTTTCTCCTAATGCTTCACAAGACCAGGTTCCAGCGTAGTCTGTAAGGATGTATACGCTGAGGTGCAAGAATTGGTCTGGCAGTCCAATCGTGAATTGGCGCTTGCCTTGTTCTATTGTATTAGATACACTTAGGAGAAGAGCCAGGCAGGAGGAGCATATGAGACAGAGGTACTCGCGCCATTCGCGCCCACTTCCAACATTTTCGATCCCTCTTTATACGCAGATTCAGGTAGATCGGAGTAGTGACGTACCACTCTATCGGCAGATCAGCCAGGGATTGCGCGACGTTATTGTCTCAGGAGAACTCACCGAAGGATCGCGGCTGCCGACTGAGCGAGCTTTAGCTGAGAAGCTGGGTGTGAATCGCACGACAATCATGAATGCATACAACGAACTGGAGAGCGAAGGGCTGATCGAAGGCCACGTTGGACGAGGGACGTTGGTGAAGCGAACATATGTAGGAAAGGATGATGATTTTTTCGAGCATGAGATGCCCTCGTGGTTGCTTGGACTCTCGGCTGGAGAGGATGCAATGCTAGGGCCAGATGCACGTGTCTTGAGTGAAATCTCTTCGATGAGTGAGAGGCGTGAAATCATTTCCCTGGCTCAGGGAACGCCAGCGCTAGAGATGCTGCCCATCGAATTTATACAACAGCTACTGCGAGAGCAGGTCGTGGACTTTCGGCGGCATGCATTGGGCTACTGTCCAGTTGAGGGGGCAATAGAACTGCGGAGAAGCATCGCTGAGCGGATGCGTAGACGTGGGGTCGCTGCCGATATCTCCAATATCCTGATTCTCTCCGGTTCTACTCAGGGAGTTGGTCTCATTGGTCGTTTTCTGCTGCAGCCAGGTGATGAGGTGGTTGTCGAAGTACCGACGTATCTAGGGGCGTTGCAGACATTTCGAGCGCTGGGTGCAAAGGTGATCGGCGTGCCAACCGATAGTGAGGGGATGCGTGTCGATCTACTGGAAGCGATCTTAGCACGTCGTCAGCCACGGCTGATCTACACCTTGCCGACTTTCCAGAATCCAACCGGTATCGTGATGTCGGCCGAGCGAAGACGTCGCCTCCTGCTGCTTGCACGACGCTATCAGATTCCAATTCTCGAAGACGACGCCTATAGCGAGCTCTATTTTGACGGGAACGAGACAGAGCCACTCAAAGCGCAGGACAGGCATGGGAACGTGCTGTACCTGAGCACCTACTCGAAAACGCTTGCGCCCGGTTTACGCGTCGCGTGGATGGTCGTACCAGAGCCGGTTGTCGAACGGCTCTCTTTGCATAAACAGATTTTTGACCTGAATACTAACGCGCTGGGTCAATGGATTATAGCTGAGATATTGAGAAGGCGCTACATGGATGAACACCTGGCAACGACTCGTTCCTACTATCAGAGAAAGCGTGATCTGATGCTGCAAGCTATCGCAGCGTGTTGGCCTGCCAACGTACGCGTAAGCAGTCCCGGTGGAGGTTTTCATCTCTGGTGCAGACTACCAGCAGAGATACGGGCACGTACATTGTTGCGCGAGGCTGTGCAGGAACGCGTAGCGTTTGTCATCGGCGAACCGTTCCATGCCGATGGTGGCGGCCAGCATGCACTTCGTCTCAGTTTTGCCTTCCCCGAAGAGGAGGATATTGTGGAGGGGATTCAACGGATCGGTCATGCAATGCAACGAATATTGCAACAGCATAAACTGCAAAATGATCAGAACGCGGCGCATACCGAGCATCTTCCGATGGTGTGAGATACTGGAGAAGCAGAGCAACATGAGCATGCTACACAACTCAGACAAATGTAGAGGAGAGAAGAACGACTCATGCCAACGAGGAAAAGTGAAGACGGAAATTGGGAGATCACAGAGGATGGCCTGTACATCGCCACACGGGAGTTTTTGATACAACGTGGATATTGTTGTGGGAATCGATGTCGGAATTGTCCCTACGTCAACTGGCAACTGCGGGAGGACTGGCAGCCTCTCTCAGCTTCGCACGTGCAGCCCTCCAGGCATGTCTCATCCAGATCGATTGCAGGTGCGCAGGCGCTCTTGCACTATCACGAAGAGAGCATAGGCTCATGCACAGAGCTAGACCAAAGGGAGCATGCTAGAATGCTAGAGCACTATCGCCTGCTGCTACAGTGTTGGAGAGGCTCAAAGCCTACGATACACGCTGAAGAAAGGTAATAAAAAAGAGGAGACAGTATTGATGCCTCCTCTCAAACACTCGTGCTTATTTATCCTGGATACCAGACGAAGCTTACACCAGGTCCGACTGAGAAGGTCACATAAGAAAGGTTAGCATATCGTCCATTCCAGTTCCAGTTAGAGGTGACCATACTGGTACTGGTTGTGCCACTCTCGACAACGGCAACATGTCCATAACCTCCTGCACCCTGAACACCGGCCTGTAGCACAATAATAGAAGGTCCGTTTGGATTGGGCATAGAGGAGACAACCCAGCCAGAGTTTGCAGCCCCATAAGACCATTGGTTGGCATTGCCCAGCCATGGTACCCAGTGACCTGTTAACTGGTGATACCGCATGTTTGCGAAGTAGGTACATTGTCCGTAGAAGAAGCGGTTTAGATTACCAGCGTCGGATGGTGACACACCGGGAGCGGGTTTAGGAGCACTTGGTACACCAGCGAAGTGGAGATCTTGCTTATTTCCGGTAGGAGAATATGGCTCATAGCCGTCCTGCGTGACCGCTGTTGCTGTTGCGGCTTGAGCAGCAATGAGTGCGGTGTTACTGTTCTTGGAATTTGTGGCATGGAAGAAAGGTGTAAAAATACCACTGATGCCGCCGTGGGCCTGTCCATCATTGCCAAGAGGCAAGATAGCAGCTAATGCACCGACTAGAATAGCGATCAGAAGCACCGTCACGCTCGCGTGCACAACCAGGCGGCGAGGCGATTTGGGTGGGAGCATAGGGCCTGCGCTCTTTTTCCCTGATCCACGAATAACAACAGGAGTGCGACGAGGTGCGGCAGAAGCGGCAAGGGTAGAAGACGCAGGAAGAGGCGCATCTGTTGGTTTCACCATCACCTGGCGATTTTCCTGCCCAGACGTGTCTATGCTTTCAAGAGCGGGAGAGGATTCCGCAGAAGATAGATGTTGTGAAATATTTGCCTCAGCGTTCGTATTTAAGATAGATGCATGTTCTGGAAAGGGCACCTGCTCCACTCCAGATGCTTCATTTGTCATCCCTGGCGATTGCAAAGATTTTGTTTGCGCGCTATTATCGTTGTTTCGTTTCTGGCGGCGGTCAATAGTCAACATACACAATACCTCTATCCAGTAGCATCGTAATACAAGAGCTGTTTGGTTCGACTGATACAGTCATCAATATCTAAAGAGACTTTACCTAAGTGACAGGGAGTTAGTCAAATGCCGAACGGTAGAGTAGGACTATAGGACTACAAAAATGCTTTCCTTTACCATCTCTAGGTTTTTACGCGATCAAAAGGAAGAACGCTCGATCCCATTTATGAGAAGGCATCATGATATAATCAACGAGCTGCATGAAAAATATGGGCTTTCTCTTTCCCCCAATAGTGTTTATATGAGAATGTTGAGGAGTTGTACATGAGACGTCTTTTGGGCAGGCTGATAGTCTTTGCATTCATTTTCGTTCTTTTAACGGCCTGTACTACTGGCATATCTCCACTATCAGGGAGTCGCGGGACAGTCACTCCGACTTCAACATCGGAAAGCAAATCACCGCTTTTACCAACGCGTACAGCAGGTGATGCGTGTCCCAAAAATTTAAGTCTTCCTGCAAGTTGTTTGACACCGCAGGCGATACGGGTTGCTTATGGAGTTAATTCGCTCATTGAGCAGGGGTATACAGGCAAAGGGCAGACGATTATTGACCTTGTCTCTTTTGGAAGCCCAACCTTGCAGAAAGATATGGAGGTTTATAACAAAACCTTCAACCTGCCACCGCTTGACCTGCAGGTCATCTCGCCGCTAAATGTGCCTGAGTATGATCCAACGAACGATAAGGGAGGGTGGAGCGATGAGACAGAACTTGATGTACAGATTATCCATGCGCTAGCCCCTGATGCGAAGGTGATTGTGTTAAGCAGTCCCGTTGCTGAAACTGAAGGTACTGTGGGGCTACCAGAGTTTCGCCAGTTAGAGCAGTATGTGATTGATCACAAGCTGGGCAATATTGTCTCGCAAAGCTGGGGCGCATCAGAGATCACCTTGCAGGATGATGCGGGGAAACAAGAACTGCAGAAATGGAATGATCTGTTTCAGAATGGGACGACGCAACAGGGCATAACCTACCTTTCATCCTCTGGTGATCAGGGAGCAACCGATTATGCCGATGACAAACATCGACTTGCTAAAGAGCAGACGACCAGCTTTGCCCCTGACTCTCCATGGGTGACGAGTGTTGGCGGCACCACACTAAGCACGCGTGGCAATACGTTACAGGAGACAGCCTGGAGTGGCAGCGGAGGCGGCTTCAGCCGTTTCTACTCCCAGCCCGACTACCAGAAAACGCTTCCTGCACAGACCCAGAAGCTGTTCAACGGAAGACGCGGGGTGCCTGACGTAGCGGCTGTAGCTGACCCCTATACGGGTCTGGCAATCTACCTGAACGGACAATGGACGCAGGCAGGTGGCACAAGTGCCAGTGCGCCGGTCTGGGCAGCTCTGGTTGCAATTGCCAATCAACAGGCGGGGCGTCCGCTCGGTTTTATCAATCCTGGCCTCTACAAGCTGGCCGCCTCCAGTACCTATGCACAGGATTTCCATGATATTATCTCTGGCAATAACACGAACAATCAGGCGCAGGTCAAAGGTTATGATGCCGTTCCCGGCTGGGACCCCATCACTGGACTTGGCACCCCGAATGCTATGCATCTGATCCCCGACTTAATCGCTGCAATGAAATAGAGCTATCCACATCAAGGGTAATAGAGCGAAGAGAGCGTCTGCGAATTGCTGGCAGACGCTCTCTTGCGTTGTTCTTCTGTTCATTTAACCAGTGATAAGAGGACGTGATTTACCTCTTTCCGGTTTACAAAACAGCATTTTAGCATTATTCTGTAGACTGAAGGAGGTGATATTATGAGCATAGGAGAACGCATCAAAAGTGCCCGCATCATGGCAGGATTGAGTATGCACCAGTTAGCTGACAAATCTGATGTTAGCGCAATGGCGATCTCTAAGTATGAACGCAACATGGATATTCCAAGGTCAGGCGTTCTGTTACGAATGGCAAAAGCGTTAAACGTCAAAATAGAATACTTTTTTCGTCCCACAACAATCACACTTTTACCTATGCCCCGTCACAAATGCCAGGAATTGCTCTGGAGCCAGGAAGAGATGCTAAGTGAGTATGCTCAGGATTGGCTTGAACGATATAACGACATTGAGGAGCTTCTCAATACATCTCTCACATTTCAGGAGATAGGGCATTTCATCATTCATACTTCCGATGATATAGAGAATGCAGCACTGCGTTTGCGAGAGATATGGCATCTTGGGTTTGATCCTATTGGGAACCTGGTAGAAACCTGTGAAGATCAAGGTATTAAAATAGGACCTCTTACTAGTGGAGAATCTCCAGAAGCGTTGCTGCTCTACTATACGAGCAGCAATCAGAAAACTGCCCCTGCAATCTTACTACAAAACGCCCTAGCAGGAGATGCTCAACGTTTCTGGCTAGCTCATCAACTAGGACATCTCGTAATGAGAGTTGCTGAACATATTGATCAAGAGGTAGCTGCCAACCGTTTCGCCACAGCATTTCTCGCTCCACGTCCTACTGTTGAGTTTGAGCTAGGAATGAAACGACATACTATCAGCGCATATGAGCTTCATTTACTCAGGCGTAAATACAGCCTTAGTATACAAAGCTGGATTTGCCGAGCGAAAGATTTATCTATCCTTTCAGAAGAAACAGCCAGTCGTCTACTTGAGCAGTTTCGTCAACAAAGACGGAAGTATAGTGAATCAGAAAAAACTTTATCAACCGAACGTCCACAACGTTTTGAGCGTCTTGTGATGCTTGCATTGAGTGAAAGTATCATTTCACAGGCACGGGCGGCAGAGTTGCTGAAAGCGCCTTTGTCTACAGTATTGGGAGAAGGGGTGGAAGGGGATGAAGAAGTTTCTTTTGACCTGTGTAGTTGATACGAGCCTTGTTATTGATTTATATATAGGTGAGATTTTACATGAAGCCTTTCATCTTTCTTACCAGTTTCTAGCACCCGATGTCATTATTGAGGAATTACAAGAGCCTGATGGTCAATGGCTTATCGCTAAAGAAAAGTTTCCTAAGAGGTTAGGAAACAAAAACGCTCAAATCACGCCCTTGCTTACACAGAGTTCGGCATTGAGAATCGAGCCACCGGCTGCACCACGGATGGTATTGTGTCCGAGCATGACAAATTTGTAGCCGAGCAAGGGGCAGGAGCGCAAACGACCGAGCGTGACAGCCATACCACCGCTAGCGTCACGGTCAAGCAAGGTCTGGGGACGATCCTGCTCATAGCGGTAGAGCAGCGCTCGCTTCGGTGCACTGGGCAGTGCGAGCTGCTGTGGTTCGGGCGTGTATTGCTCCCAGACAGAGATGATCTCTTCGGAAGAGGCCTGCTGCCCCAGTTCGATGCTTGTGCACTCCAGATGCCCTTCGCGGGTGGCGACACGGTTGCAGTGGGCGCTAACTACCATGGGTGCATTCTCAAAGCCACGTTCCTCCTGCCAGTCTCCCAGCATCTTGAGGGTCTCGCTCTCTAGCTTCTCCTCCTCACCACCGATGTAGGGAATGACGTTGTCAAGAATGTCAAAGGAGGGGAGGCCGGGATAGCCTGCACCTGAGATCGCTTGCAGGGTTGTTATAAGGACTTTACGGACGCCGAATCTTTGCTGCAACGGTTTGAGCGCCATGACAAGAGGTGTGGCGCTACAGTTAGCGTTGGTGACGATACAGCCTGACCATTTACGCTTCTTGCGCTGTAGTGCAATGGCGGCGATGTGGTCGGGGTTAACCTCTGGAATGAGCAGAGGGACATCGGAGTCCATACGGTGGTTTTTAGCATTGCTGAAGACGGCGACGCCAGCGTGTGCAAATGCCTCTTCAATCTCACCCGCGACCTCGCCAGGGAGTGCAGAGAAAACGATGCTTACACCTGGTAGCGCTTCTGGGCGGCAGGGTACAACGGGGAGGGAGGCAATATCCGCAGGCATCGTGCTTCCAGGCAAACGCCAGCGTGTTGCCTCAGCGTACGGACGTCCTCCATGTTGCTCCGAGGCTGCAACTGCGACCAGTTGGAACCAGGGATGGCCTTGTAGAAGTTCAATGAAGCGTTGCCCAACCATTCCAGTCGCGCCCAGCACGGCCACAGGGATTTTCTTCTCTCTGCTTGTGTTCATGCGTTTTCCTCACACGTTTTCCATTCTCGTAGACAGGTATTGCAACTATGCCTCACGGCGCTGCTCTTCTTCGCTGGCATTGCTTGATGCGTGTACTGGAGCCGGGTGCCGAACGAGTGGAATAACAGGTGCGATAAGGTCGCGATGCAGGCAACGCAATGCTCGTTCGCTAGCACGATCAGCTACAATCAAAGTGATACCGAGCGAGGAAGAACCCTGGGCAATGACAGGTATGCGCTCGCTTGCAAGGGCTGTTACAGCACGGGCGGGACTCATGGGATCGGCGATGAAGCCAGAGCCGATACAGGCACAGGCGGCGAGATCGCGCACACAACGCACTGTCCAGAGCGAGGTATCCATATCGTGCTGAAGTAGAGCGATGACTGAGTCAGCCGCTTGCTCTTCGACAACGAACGAGAGGTGATGACCGGATGATGAGCAAATGGCAACCGGGGCAGCACCGGCGCGTGCAGCAAGTTCAAAGACCTGTCCGGCGTTTTCCGGCGCGCCAAAGAGATCTGTACTCTCGACGGTAATCAACGCAAGATGACGGCGAACAGTAATTGCACCGGCTCCACTGTGCTCTCCAGGCCCAATGACAGTGCCACGGATGTGTGGACGGAAAGTGTTGCGCACGCGGACGGGAATGTTGCGTGGTGCGATTGGTATGAGTGTGCGTGGATGTAGCACTTTCGCGCCAAACCAGGAGAGCCGTGCGGCCTCAGCATATGACAGATGAGGCAGCAACCGGGTATTGGCGACACGGCGCGGATCTGCTGTGAGCACGCCATCGACATCAGTATAGATCGAGACCTCGACACAGTCAAGCGCTGCTCCGATAACGGTGGCAGAGTAGTCGGAGCCATTGCGTCCAAGTGTCGTTACTGAACCTGCAACGGTGCGCCCAATGAAGCCACAGGCAATCGGGACAATCGACTGCTCGACCAGAGGATCAATGAGGGCATGAGCGTTCGCGCGCGTCTCGTCAGCCAATGGCTGAGCGCCTACAACGACACCGAAGGGCTGACTCTGATCAGGAGCGGGATGGCTCGTTATAATAATCTCTTGACGAATTGCCTGGGCGCGTAGTCCAAGGTCACGTATAGCTGCCGCGACGAGCAGGACCGAAAGACGCTCGCCCCATGCGGCGACGGCGGCAGTATGCAGATAGGCTTCCTGACCTGCCTCGGCGACCTGGCGCAGTCGAGCTACGTCCTCGGCCAGTGCTTTTAGAGCGTTCTCACTCTCCTGGAGCAGATGTGCACGATCCTCTCCCTCCGATGTAACCTCTTGCACGGCTGACAGGTGCTTCTGCCGCAGCGTTGTAAGTTCGGCCTGGCATGCCTCGTCTTCAAATAGGCAGGCATGACGTGCGATACGCAGGAGCAGGTCTGTTACTCCTGACATGGCTGAAACCACCACGACTGGAAAATGTTCTCTAGTGGCAGAGGTTATAGTGCGTGGTTGGATCATTTGTAATGGGAGGTCGCCTTCGTTACGCGCGGCTGGTATGGCTGCTCTTGAAGGCACAGAGGAGTAGGAAAAAGGAGAGACCGCACTGGCGATAATCGCGGCAACACGACGAATACGCTCTCCACTGCCGACCGATGTTCCACCGAACTTGAGGACAGAAACACTTTTTTGCATGAATTACCACCGAGTGTGAGAGGGAGGATGCCTTCGTCCTTGAAGGTATCCATCCATATGAGAACACATTACAGATACATTGATGAGAAGAGTATGCTGCCGCGAGGGAAGCTCGCTCCTTACGCGTCAGTTGGTCTGTTTCAGGCATTAACTGGTTCGCCTACGTCAGCGACGGCGGCACGCAGGGCCTGGTCGAGATCGTCGATCAGGTCATCAACTGTCTCTAAGCCAACGGAGAGGCGGATAAAGTCTGGTGTAACACCTGTCTCAACCTGCTCATCTGGTGTTAGCTGTGAGTGCGTGGTGCTGGCAGGATGAATAATTAACGACTTGGCGTCGCCGATGTTTGCCAGGTGCGAGAAGAGTTCGATGTGTCGGATCAATTGCTTGCCCGCCTCTAAGCCGCCTTTAATGCCAAAGCCGACGATTGCACCATAGCCGTGGGTGAAGTATTTTTGTGCCAGTTCATACTGTGTATGGCCTGGTAGTCCGGGATAGTTTACCCAGCTTACGGCAGGATGGCCTTGCAGGAACTCAGCGATGCGCAGTGCGTTCTGGCTATGACGCTCCATGCGCAGCGGCAGCGTTTCCAGACCTTGCAGGAAGAGCCAGGAGTTGAACGGCGTTGTTGCAGGACCGAGATCGCGCAGCAGTTGCACACGCGCCTTGATGATATAGGCGAGCGGACCCAGCGCCTCGACATAACGCAAGCCGTGGTATGAGGGATCAGGCTCAACCAGACCGGGGAAACGCCCACTTGCAGCCCAATCGAATTTGCCGCTATCGACGATGATGCCGCCAATCGAGGTGCCGTGGCCGCCGATAAACTTGGTGGTCGAGTGGATAACGATGTCTGCACCATGCTTGAGCGGCTGGACCAGGTACGGCGTCGGTACAGTGTTGTCGATGATAAGGGGTAAGCCATATTCATGCGCGATATCTGCTACAGCGCTGATGTCAAGCGTGTCCAGGCGTGGATTGCCTAGCGTCTCAGCGTAGATCGCTTTGGTACGATCATTGATTGCGCTACGGAAATTTTCAGGCGTACGGCTATCGACAAAGCGTACTTTGATACCCAGTTTTTCAAAGGTGTAGTGGAAGAGGTTATATGTACCACCGTATAGGCTGGCTGACGACACAATCTCATCACCTGCCCCCGCTATGTTGAAGATGGCAAGTGATTCGGCCGCCTGTCCTGAGGCGAGGGCGAGTGCTCCGACACCACCTTCGAGAGCGGCGACGCGACGCTCAAAGGCATCCTGGGTAGGATTCATGATACGCGTATAGATGTTGCCAAACTGCTTGAGTCCGAACAGGTTAGCCGCATGCTCAGGGCTGTCAAATACGTACGAAGATGTCTGGTAGATAGGAACAGCACGCGCTCCGGTTGCGCTATCTGCGGTCTCCTGTCCCGCGTGTAGGGCAAGAGTTTCAAAGCCATAGCTGCGATTACCGTTTAATGCCATGAAAAAGCTCCTTTAAGATTCTAGAACTGCTCGATAGAATGAAAAGCATCAGTCAACTGCTGCCATTCTTTTAAGAAGGCGTCGTGACCATGCGGAGAATCTATTTCCAGATACGTTGCGTCCCCTCCACAGGCACGCACGTTCTCAGCGAGCAAGCGAACGTGAGCAGCCGGAAAGAGAAAATCAGAGCGAATACCCACGAATACTGCCTGGCTACGAATGCGTCGCAGGGCGTCATGCATCGTTGCATAGCCCTCACTTACATCATACAGATCCATCGCGCGACTGATGTAGAGGTAACTATTGGCATCAAAGCGTCTGGTGAGACTTTCGCCCTGATGGTATAGATAGTTTTCGACATCGAAGCGCCCACCCAGGTCTGGTGAGAAGGTCGGAGATGCAACGGATGGCATGCGAGGGGAGTTCCGACCAAAGCGCTGCTCCATCGACTCTTCGCTCTGGTAAGTGATCATTGCTAACATGCGTGCAATTGACAGCCCTGTTGTGGGACCCTGTCCGGGGAGGTAGTCACCACAGCTCCAGCGCGGATCAGCCATAATCGCCTGCCGCGCCACCTCGTTAAAGGCTATCGCCTGTGCAGTAACGGCAGCAGTGGCGGCAACGACAATCACCTTGCGCACGAGTTCGGGATAGCTCACTGCCCATTGCAGTGCTTGCTGGCCGCCAATCGAGCCACCGGCAACCATCGCCAGTTCACGCACACCCAGGTGCTCAATCAGCTTACGCTGCGCGTGGACCATATCGTGAATGGTCACGACAGGAAAGCGTATACCATAAGGTCTGCCGGTCTCCTTATCAATTGAGGATGGTCCGGTACTACCGTAACAACTGCCGAGAATGTTAGAGCAGATGACGAAGTAGCGCGAGGTGTCGAAGACGCGTCCAGGACCGATCAGAGGATTCCACCAGGCAGCCTTCGGGTTATTGGGATGCTCGACATCGGCGGCGTGAGCGCTACCAGTCAAAGCATGTGTGATCAGAATCGCGTTGTCGCCCTGAGCGTTAAGCGTACCCCAGGTTTCATAGGCAAGAGTGACCGAGTTCAACTGCCCACCATGGTGCAGGGGGAGAGAGTCAAACGTATAGGTCTGTTCTGTATTTCTCGCCTGATTCGTTGATATTGTCTCAGACCAAGCTGTGCTCTTGCTGTATTCTAACACTGCTGGTCCCCTGTTGTAGCATTTCACTGCTGCCAGCATAGCGTGCTCCTTCCTGGAAAAGGGAACAAAAAAACCCTCACCCTACAGGGGCGAGGGGTAAACGTCTTCGCGGTACCACCCTGATTTGTTGTCATCTCACGACGACAACCTTTATAAGTGCTGGATGGGCATCTCTTCTTCTGCAACGATGCTCATAGCAGCACTCTGGCTGTAACGAAGCCCACGGCTCGGTCTACATCCTGTAAGGATTTCAACCTGCGACTCAGAGGCCATCTTCGATACAGAAACGGCGCTGACTTCTCATCCTCGTCAACTCTCTGTAGCCGTTCCTTGTACGTACTCTTCCTCTTCAACGTGTTCATGATCTGATGTAAATGTGCTGAGAGTATGTTTGTTCGTGGCGCTTTGTAGAGCGCGAGTAATTACAAGTAGTCTCTCAGAAGACGTGTCGTTCCCAACACGGCAAGTTTGTATTACAAATGGTTGCCTGGCGGCTCTCATCGTACAGATCTGTGGGGAAACAGGAGGAACAAAAAAGCCCGCTTCTATAGAAGGGGCTGCACCATTGCATCTTCCCCTCATCTCGCGAAAGACGTATATCTTTCGCCGGAATTGGCACCCTGTCTGCAGCATTGCAAACGGGTTGCCGGGCTTCACAGGGCCGTTTCCCTCCACCTCTCTTGATGAGAGCA
>DAOUDD010000116.1:0-34536 GCA_034431765.1 Ktedonobacteraceae bacterium
TCGGGACGCTGAGGTCGGAGGTTCAAGTCCTCTCACCCCGACCAGGATGGCACATACTTTCCCCTGCTCTTGAAGGGGAGGAAACGGCGGTATTCTCTTCTTCACAATGAGTTAGCCGTATGACACAAAAGTATGTGCTTTCGTTCTATCACTAGGTATATATTAAAGGAGATCTCTTGTATGTGGGACTATCAGGAAATTTCAGCAACTCCAGAGAGTTGTTGGCTTCTGATGCCACTGCACCCCTTGCCGCACAGGCCACGTAGAACACCTTGTCGGCAGTCGGATCGAGGTCTTGCGAGTATACCTGTCTCTCCTGGACATGTAAGATGCCTCCACTCTTATCCATCTAGTCATCGCAGGCGGCGCTAACTACTGAGGATTGAGGGAGGACAACCTCCTTTAATGCTCAATTTCGTCCTCGCTGTCTGCTTTGGGTATCGGCTCTGACAGAGAGGAAGGGAAGCTATTCATGCCTGTTCTTGTATTGAATTCCTCGCTACAGCCTCTCTCGGTCATTCCAGAGCGTCGTCTCATCGTCCTACTCTCGAAACACAAAGTCACCTTTGTAGATGAGAATGTTCGCGATTTGATCGAAGAGAGTATCCGCGCCCGCCGTCTTGAGCTGGAACGTCCGGTCATTGTGCAACTACTTGCCAATGTACGGGTACCACGCGTGGCCCTACAGCCAACACGAACCAATATCCTGCTTCGTGATGATGATACATGTCAGTATTGTGGCAAACGTGGCCGCGATCTGACGCTGGATCACATTATTCCACGCTCACGCGGCGGACAGAGCACCTGGGAGAATCTCGTCGCCTGCTGCAAAAGCTGCAACGGCAAGAAGGGGAACCGCTTGCTCAAAGAGGTTAATATGCATCTGCTGCGACCTCCACGGCCACTGTCACAGGAGTACGCTGGCTTCTTCCTGCTGCGCTACCCACGCTTACGCGAAGCTTATGAAGAGTTCCTTACCAGCGCGCAATCCCTGGCTCCCTTCAGTCAGGGGCAGCCCGCGTAAACATTTATAATGAAGATATCGTTACACGAGAAGCACCTTTTCATATACGGATGGTGTGAACCTACATCTGTTTCGCACGATTGATCGCCATCTGTATATGAAAAGATGCTTTAATGCATTCAATAAGCATCAAAGTACGCTTCACAACATGTACGCTCACGCGTCGGGTGTAAAGAGCGGGACCCACGTAGTCACCCGTGGTGGGGGTGCACGATGGCCCACGATCCTGCACTTTGATGAACAGGAGGGTACAAGACCCTCCCCTACGCGGTCTCGAACCCCTTAACTTGATGCGTATTGGACGGCACTCCAGAGCGTTCGTCTCCTCGCCATCCACTCGTGTCCTGACACGAGTGGATGCCAGGCAAACGTACTCTTCACCCGCTGTTTTCTTCTGCTCCCTTTGCGGTTCTCATCCGATGAAGCTGCTCCCAAACTACCCTCTCTTGTAAGATGGGTGAAAACAGCTAGAAATAGTGTAGAAGTTACCACTTCTTTCTATCTAGCGTTCTATCATAGGAGCCAGTACGTTATACGACTTTCTTACAATTTTTTCGTGAGGCATAAGCAGTATATGAATTTTTTATCTCCAAAATCGGCATCTTCTCTTATTGATTCATCAGAAACTAAAGATAGTGTTCCATCAATAGAAGAACAGAAAGCAATTCCGTCATTAACAGCGGCACCTTCCATGCAGAAAGAGCGCAAATGGCTTGCTGCATTAAGGCATGTCCTTCCATTATATGTAGGAGTTATCCTGGCAGGGGTGATGGTCAGTGTCCTTGCAGTTCTGATTACACAGAACGATTACGACACACGTCAATTTCACCTATTTACACTCTGGCAACAGTGGAATAAATGGGATACAGGCCACTTTATACAGAATGCGCTCAATCCTTATTCCCAGGTTGAAGAGACAGCTTTCTTTCCACTCTATCCACTATTAATACGCGGTTTTCTATTTCTACACCTGATACACAATCCTCTCATTGTTGGACTGCTTATCTCGGCTGTTTCACTACTGATTGCGCTGGTTGTGCTCTATCAATTAATGTGCGAAGAACTGGATGCAGAGCGAGCAGATCGCATGCTACTCTACATAATTGTCTTCCCCACTGCCGGCTTTCTCCTTGCAGCTTATAGTGAATCGCTCTTCCTCTGTCTTGCAGTTCTAAGTTTCTATAATATTCGCCATGGACACTGGTGGTTAGCAGGACTCTTTGGTCTGTTCGCGAGTTTAACGCGTTCTGCCGGCCTGTTCCTGGCCATTCCATTTCTCTATGAGTACTTGCGACAACATACATTTCGTTTCACCAATCTGAAGAGCATCCTGCGCCTGGATATTCTTAGTATTATGCTGATTCCTCTGGGAACTGCACTTTTCGCTTTTTATTGTTACAGCCGTTTTGGAGATGCCCTGGCCTTCACACACGTACAGGTAATTTGGGGCCGTGTCACACAGGTGCCATGGTACGGTATTAATGAGACATTCCGTATTATTTTCACCAATCGTGAACTACTTAGCTTTGTAACGTCGCGTAATTTGATGAATCTCATCCCGGTTCTGGGTTCGCTGGGTGTAATTGTCCTTGGTTTCGTCGGCCCCTGGCGGCTTTCCCGCACGCAGTGGAGCTACGTGCTTTACACGGCCGTAATATGGCTTTTCATCAATCTCGTTCCCATATCAGATGGCTATCCGTATCCTCTTGCATCCATGGCACGTTATCTGGTTGCACTCTTTCCAATCTTCATGATTATGGCAAACCTGGGGAAAAATCGTTTCTTCCATCTGAGCTACCTCTTCCTCTCAGCACCGGTTGCGGTCTTTATCCTGATCCAATTCTTACATGGCTTGTGGGCTATTTAGAAGATATGGTATGCGATGATGTGGTATGCTCTAAATATGACAACATCTCGACAAACACAGAGCACTATTTTCGCAACCTATAACTGGTGGGACAAAACCAACCTGCTACACCAGCTCACGTTTGATCGCTGCAACTACATTGAGCAGTGCGTCGAGAGCGTGTTCGGGCGAGATGCACTGCGCCAACAGGAGGTGCTAGAGATTGGCTGTGGCGGTGGGCTGATCTGCGAGGAGCTGGCACGACGCGGGGCAGTCAGTTTTGGTATTGATCCATCACAGGAAGCGCTCCAGGTCGCGCGCCAGCACACACAGCAAAATAACCTGGGGCAGAGCACGTTCTTCGAGCATGGATACGCAGAGGCGCTTCCCTACACATATGGAAGCTTTTCAGTAATCGTTTGCCTGGATGTGTTGGAACACGTACGCGATCTGACCATAACGGTGCGCGAGATGGCACGCGTGCTCGCTCCTGGCGGCGTTCTTATTTTTGACACGATCAATCGCACGTTTATAGCACGACTGGCGCTGATCTGGATCGGTGAGCGCTTCTTTAAGAGGTATGGACTGGTGCCCGGATTGCACAACTATCAGGACTTCATTAAACCGCGTGAACTACAGACTCTTCTACTGGAAAATGAACTGCGTCTGGGCGAAATTATCGGCTTTATGCCTCAACTGCGTAAAGGTCGTCTGAGCATGGGACCTGGACTGTTTAAAGGCGTCTCATACATGGGATACGCAATGAAAGTGCGCTAAAAAGAGTATGGCCGGGAGCAATAGGAACATTCACGGCTTCTACTGCTCCAGCCAGAACTGCTTGTCTTCCCGTGACATTGTACTTCGTGCAATTGCATTAGCCATGCTCTGCTTCTGTGCCCCCTGTTTCTTCTGCGCTGCTTCGGCAGTTTGCCGACGATTCTGCGTAAACGTGGGCTGACTGTTGTTCAGTAGCAGGCCGAATTGCTCGGTGCTTATCTGGAAAAAGTTTGCCAGCCGTGAGAGCTGGTGAGAGCTGAGGCTGACCAGTTCAATAGCGCCATCCTCAAACTTATTCCACACATCAATGCTCAGACGCAAACCCTGCGCCACTTCCAATTTCTTCAAGTGCAAGCTCTTGCGCAACTCGCTCAGCGAGGTAAAGGTGAGTACAGGCTGAGCCTGCTCTTGCACGGCAAAGACACGGGTGAAGGCGGTCCGTAACGCACGTTGGGTTAAAGGGAGCAGGACTATTTCAGCCTCTTCTGCAACACCATCATTGCTATCGGTTGCGGTGTACGCAGCGATAAAATCGACCAGTGCATCCTGCTCCTCAGGGCGGTCGCTAAGCTCACGCAGCAGACGAACCTGTTCCTGCATATTGCCACTTTCACGCGCGGCTAGCCACGCCATCTTTACTCTTTTTAAATTCGCGGAGGTCATACGTATATGCCTTTCTATCTTGACTACATTCAAATCACTGCTGCTGCTGGAGCGCGCTGTTATAGATCCGCAGCCCTTCACGCCCAACACAATCACGCAAATGGCTACGAGCCTTTTCGTAACGTAAGCGCACAGTCCGCTCGGTACGCTGACAGACAATAGCGATGTCATCCCACTTCATCCCCTCGATAGCACGTAGTATCATGATCTTACGATCCAGAGGATCTTTCAGATACATCAGAATACGGCTACTTTCCTGCGCTGCATGCAGCTCCTCGTACTGATCACGAGGATCGGCAACATCTGCCCCCAACTGTCCCTCATCGTCGTCGCGCAATGGCTGCAGCGATTCAACCAGCGAACGTGGTATATGCTGTGGCCTTCCCACCGGGTGACCATCCTGATCACGACGATAGTACAACCCCTCCTGACGCAGCACGCGAGTAAACTCATCAACACATAGACAACGCAAGTAGTGAATGAAGTTTTGTGTTATAAAATCTTCTGTGGGATCTTGCACCTCGCGCAACAGATGCTCTGCCATATTCGCAATCGCCTCTTCCCGCAGTTGTGGACGATGGCGCAACCCTTGCGTGTGCCGTTGAAACAGAGGTGCACAGCGCGCTAACAACACTTCACAGAGACGACGGACCCCTACTTCATTTCCCGCAGTTTTTAAAGCACGAATCGAGATCACCAGCTCGCTTTCAGTTATCTCATATCGCCCTTCCGCCGTTCGACGACGTAAACGCTCGTCGAGCGTTGGATCACTCAGGTCAATCATACAATCCCCCAAATCATACCGGAACCTCCCCCGGCCGTTTGCTTTCGTGTCTCTTACTCTCTCTATCTTCCCGCCTCTCTCAAAAACGGAAATAGTTTTGCAGGCAATTCCTCGATATTCTACCATACCTACTCTAAGCATCCTGTCAATTTCGTAAGCTACAATCAACAAAGCTCGCATTCTACGACAGATTCTACTGCGCTCGCAATGCGGAAATTCTGTCACATTCGCTAACAGTATCTTCTAAGGTCGCGTCTACTTCATCAGGAGTGGTGCGCCAACAGCGCATGACGCTTTAAAATTTGGGATATCTCATAACTACGAGTGTGTGGGTGCAAGCATACAGTTAAGAATGGAATAGCTGTGGTATAATGCGAGGGAAAGGAGATAACGCACATGAAAGACGAACAGGTTTCTACACAGACGCTTGACGAGATGCGTGAGTACTATCGCGTCCGTGCCTCCGAGTATGATGACTGGTTCTACCGGCGCGGGCGCTATGATCATAGCCCTGAAAGCAATGCCCAATGGTTTCGCGAGGTGAATGAGGTCTTCACTGCACTCGACACCTTCGCTCTGGAAGGTGATATCCTCGAACTTGCTCCAGGAACAGGCATCTGGACCGAACGCCTCCTTCGCAAGGCCAACTCTATCACTGCCGTTGACGCCTCCTCCGAAATGATCGCGATCAACCGTGCCAGGGTGGCGGCAGAACGCGTCTCCTATGTGCAGGCCGACCTGTTCACATGGCAGCCGCGACAGAGCTACGACGCCGTTTTCTTCGGCTTCTGGATCTCACACGTTCCAACTGAGCGGCTAGACGGGTTTTTGCAGACGATCGCGGCGGCAGTGCGTCCAGGTGGCAAGCTCTTTTTTGTTGATGGACGCCGCGAACCGACAAGCACGGCCCACGATCATACTTTACCACAGGAGGGCAGTCAGACGATGATACGCAAACTGAATGACGGCCAGGCCTTTACCATCGTCAAGAACTTCTATAATCCCACCGTGCTTACCGCTCAATTTGCACAGCAGCATTGCTCGCTCAACATCCGTGAAACTGCCACTTACTTTCTCTATGGATATGGCACACGAAATCAGGACGCGTAGAGAGCGTGCTTGCCTCGCTTCTGCGTACGGCTCAAATGAGTAAGCAGATCAATCGTACTTAAAGAGTGTATTACAGGTCCACTCTTAACAATCCCTTTGAAAAAGCACTAAAACGCTACAATATCAATACACTGTCTATCGACAAACGTCACTAACACCATTATAATAGTTGCGAAATCATTTGTTTTGTGACGGCTAAAGACAGAAGACATTTTTAGCCTATAGTATCTTGCGAGGAGAAAAGCTTTGTCACAGACCCCTAATCAGGTATGTCCACAGTGTAGTACACGTGTTGAGCAAGGGAACCGTTTCTGTCCCAATTGTGGCACACCTCTTGCTCAGCCACCTGACCCAACTGTGGCTGCAGCACCGTCGCCCCCTTCACCTTCCGAGGCGAATTCCAACTACAATCCATATGCAAGCTCACCTTCGGCTCCTAATTATCTGTCCATAGCAAATACACCGTCAAATCCGAGTTATCCGACGTACCCAACTCCGACTGCACCAGCAAGCACTGATCAGACACCCTATCCAATGTATAACTCGACACCGGTAACACCACCGCCCGCACCATCTGATCCATACTCAGCACAAGCAGCACAGGGTCCGTACTATGCTCCACCTCCTCCCGCTCCAAAAGGCAAGAAAGGCATGAACTTGCCTCTCGTCATCTTGCTTGGCGTCCTGCTAGTCGCCCTCCTTGGCACCGGTGGCTACTTTGCGTTTCTAAGGAATAATACTCATACAGCTACGGGTGGAAATAACGGAATTAATGGAAACACCAGTGACACTGGAAACGGCAACTTCAGTGATACGAATACAATTAATCTGACAACCACTTACTCAAGTGACGAAATCACTTTCAACAAGATCCAGCAGGCTGCCAAGTTCAAGGATGACGACTACACTAATTTCACTTATACCGGTAGCAAGAATTATGTGCGCGTCAATTTTAAGGAAAAACAAACGGCTAAAAATGGTTCCTACTTCTCGTATACCAGTGCCTTTCGTTTAAAGTTGCCAGCAGGGGATACGGTGAAGGCAACCAAAGCTTCAGACTATTCGGCCCCTGAATCCGGTGTACAGCGTGACAGTTGGATTGACTTTGGCACAACCGAGAAGGTCGATCTGGCAAATCTGACACTTATTCTGGGCGCTGATGATGAGCAGCAGATGACTATCCCGCTAAAAACTGGAGCTGATCTCAGCAAATATCAGCCTAAGCAATCTTCACCCAACAAACAATTTCAGTATGCTGGTATAGACTGGACAGTGACAGGCATTCAGCAAAGCTTGTACAACGATGGCAAACAGGCCAAATCTGGCAAAGTCTATCTCGTTGTGCAACTCAGCGCTGACAATAAAAGAGATGATCTCACGGTCTACTTGAGCGATTTCTTGCGTTTAAAGACAGGTGACTCGATTCTTTCTCCAGAATTAGACTCGAACCTGTACGACCTTGATATCATCAGACCAAACACAAGTAATACTCAAGGTACCGCTGTCTTCCTGGTTCCCCAGGACCCGAATGGAAAGTACACGTTGCAATTCCAGAAGGGCGATAAGATCGACGAAGTGGATGTTGACATCCAGGTCTCGTAACTCACTCGCTACGCGCTTTTTTACGTCACCTCTGCTATCGCATATTCTAAAGAAGAGGGAGGAAAGCAGATCCTGGAGCCTCAGTTCCAGGCAGTTTTCCTCCCTCTCCCACTAGCAATTCATTGCCTCCACGATCCTCACAGCGCACATTGCTCACTCCCCTGCCCTGTAAAAATTTATCAGAAGAAGTGATTTTTATACAGATTTCAAAATTATCTCAGAAAAGTCTTGACAACCCTCTTTTTTTCTTGTATCATTGTGTCATAATAATAATACAATAATACAAGGAGATGAGAATGTGTCGATCCGGTTACACATTGACCCTCGCAATGGAGTGCCGATGTATATGCAGTTGATCGAGCAGGTCAAACACGCTCTGGAGATTGGAAGCCTCCAGCCCGGTGATTCACTTCCACCCGTTCGGGAACTGGCAAGCGGACTGACCATTGCTCCCAATACCATTGTCAAGGCCTATACCGAACTCCAGCGCCTGGAATTAATTGAGAGTCGCCCCGGTAAGGGCACCATCGTCACTGGGAAAGCAGGAGCGACGCTGCTGCGACAACAGATCGAGGCAACCGCTACTCGCTTGAGTATGCTGATACGCGATGCTGTGGGTCTGGGTTTCACTGAAGACGAACTACGCGCTTGCTTTGAGACCGAAATACATCACCATTTTCGTGAACAGTAAAAACTAAGAGAGACATACGTCTCACCATATGAGTCATTTCATTCCAGAAAGGAAAGAGAACATGAAAGAGAATACGACATTACACACAAGTAGCTTTGGCACGGATGAGCAGACGTCCTATCGTCAGTCCCACGGCCTGCTCCACCTTATCCGGCTTCATCCCCTGGTATCCTTCTTTGTGATGGCCTATGGCTTTAGCTGGCTTGGCTGGCTGCCCTATATCCTTTCCCTTGATGGGCTGGGCCTGCTCCCATTTCATTCGTCTTCCTTGATTGTCGCCCCCGGTGCCTATCTCGGCCCGTTACTTTCTGGCTTCCTAATGACAGCCATCATGGATGGACGCAGTGGCATCCGGCAGTTTCTGCGCCGCTTCCTGTTGTGGCGCGTCAAATGGTACTGGTATCTGTTCATCTTTCTCGCTATTCCGGTGCTTAGAGTCGTGGGCTTACTAGGCATAGACAACGTATTATCCACCTACCTTCCTGGCTCCTTACAGGGAGCGCCCTTGATCTACGTCATGTACCTGCCTCTGACCATCCTGGTGAGCGGACTGGCTGAGGAACCCGGCTGGCGTGGCTTTGCCCTGCCCCGCATGCAGCAGAAGCTCGGTCCTGTGCTGGGTACACTGCTTCTGGGTGTGCTGTGGGGTGTCTGGCATCTGCCCTTGTTCGTTACCGGCTGGGCCGCAGGCAACAGTGCCTTCACTATTGCCTCCTTCTTTGGCAGTACTGTTGCTCTGGCTGTAATCTTCACCTGGGTCTTCAATCACACGCGGGGTAGCCTGCTCATTGCCATCCTGATGCATGGGGCCATTGATGCCTTTGGTGCGTCGTTACTGTTCAGCCATCCCCTGGCAGCCACACCCTTACCTGTGATGATGGGCTTCGGCACTCTCGCTCTCATCCTCATCGCTGTGACGCGCGGTCGGCTGGGATATCGCTCATACATTGCACAACGCGATTAAGCACCTCGATACACAATGTGAACATCACGGATTTTGAAGGGGCAGTTTCTGCCCCTTCAAATCGTTTTCTTAGCAGAAGTATAGGACTCTTCCTACACACCATGTTTTATTGCAAGGAACATGCACGTAGCCACCCACTGCGATGAAATCCTCTCGATCCGCAACCTCTCTGCCTGACACTTTTTCACAGAAATGGGAATAGCTCATAGACAACTATTCCCTACTCTAGTAATTCGATCTCACGCCTGAACTCATCAAGGTAACTACGCATAAAAGCCGTCCGTTGCTCAGCTAGCACACGTCCCGTCCTTGTCAACATAGCAGAGGACAACGTGAGCAACTTTGCAAAGAAATGGTCAAGCATGTATGCATGATCATCGGGTACACGCCCTTCCGCAAAGGGATCATCCAGGCAATATGGGACTGTCTGTGCAACCCTACGTTGCGCTCCCGTGATTGCCCAGCGCATGATTCCAATTGCGCCGAGCGCGTCCAAACGATCCGCATCGCGCATCACGCGCGCCTCCAGTGTTGTAGGAGAGACACCACGACTAAAGCTATGTGCAAGAATGGCATGCCCAATCGCTTGCTGCACATCCTCCGCTATCTTATACTCTCGCAACAACTCGTTTGCCAGCCGCAACGAAAGATCAGCATGGTGCTCATGTTGCCCACCCTTCTCATGCGCCTGCACCGTCTGCCCCAGATCGTGTAGCAGCGCCGCCATACGTACAACAAATAGATTTGCCCCCTCACGTTCCCCAATAGAGAGCGCCAACTGCTGCACGCGATCTACATGATCCCACCCATGCGCTAGATCCTGACTCTCTCCAAAACGCCGCCGCACCTCCGCTTCTACAGAGGATAAAATAGTGCTTTGATTGGACATAAAAATTCCTTATCTATACTGCAAAATAGGTCGTTATGATGTATAAAGCAAGTATAACAAAAGTTCTTATCGAGTAGAAGTAGGCTACAGCAATTTCTTAACTTCGCCAGATTTCTAAAAATCGGAGTACTACTTGCCGTGCATATTCTGTTTAATTGGACAGAGTATCTCTAAATGGAACTGAGAACGAACGCCTAAGTTAGACTACCAGGATATCATGCGCATTTGTCCCGGTGCCGATACCCCCACTCTTACGAAGTTCTGCTTTCTTGCCAATGTTCATCTGTGTTTCTACTGGTCGTAGTGGACGCTGGTACAGCACTACAATGGCTGGTATTTTTAGGAAGTCCATATTATACTTTGTTTATAAATGGTATGAGTAGTGTATAGGGTATTTTAAAGAAAGAGTGTTTTAGGTTGTCCTTTTTGCTGCCTGCTTAATTAAAGGAGGGTATGAAGTACATTGTCCGAGAATTTTATAAAGGTTTTCGTATTGAACATCGGAAGTTTCTTGCATATATAGAAGGAATCTCTGTTCAAGAGGATCGGGAGTGGTACGCTTCTCTTCTGTTGAGCAGGCTAATGCTTGTTTATTTTCTTCAGAAGAAGGGCTTTTTAGATGGTGATGAGGATTACTTGTCCAATCACCTGGAAAAAATGCGTGATCAGGCCGATGACAATAATTTCTTCCCCTTTTACCAACGCTTGCTTTTACGTTTGTTCTATGCAGGTTCAGACAATTCAGAATGCTCGACGGAATCAGCAAAAGAGTTCGCTCTTATCCCATATATAAATGGAAGGTTGTTTGAGGAGCACAAATTAGAGCATGCATATCCAGATATCAGAATTGCGAACAGAGCTTTCGTCGGTATATTCCAGTTCTTCAATGCGTGGTGCTGGGACTTCGACGAGCGAGAAGGGCAGGATGATAGCAGAATCACCCCCGATATTCTGGGCTATATTTTTGAGAAATTTACAAACCAGAAAGAGACGGGCGCGTACTATACAAAAGAAGACGTTACAGAATATATAGCAAAGAATACCATTATTCCTCACATCTTTAATACTATACAAAAGTGTTACCATGAGCTTTTTGGAAAGAATACAGCTTTACGTGAATTACTCCAGGGCAATCCCAACAGGTATATCTACAATTCAGTAAGGTACAATGTAGAAAAAGCTCTTCCAGAGAGAGTGGTGAAAGAATTACAAAGTAGCTCTCAACATAGCCTATTAAACAAAGTTGCTCCAGAAGAATATGCACTCCCTGGCGAAACCTGGCGAAATGTTATACAAAGGCGCAGAAGATATGCAGAGCTTCAGCATAAGCTGTTAGACGGAAAATTCATCTCTATTGACGATTTTGTTACCCATAACCTGGATGTATATACCTTTATACAGGATGTTCTTGAGCAGAGTCAGGATTATGAGCTTATACGCCATTTCTACATAACTCTGTCCAGATTAAAGATACTTGATCCTACCTGTGGAGCGGGCGCATTCTTGCTTGTCGCACTCAATATCCTCAAACCGCTCTACAATATATGTCTTGCGCGAATGGAAGAGGGCGTCAGACAGCACAGGCGAACAGCTAGCTCTGCTGATGAAGGGCTGCAATTAGAGACGATTGAGTACTTCCAGGCTGTGATCGATCAGGCAGCCAGCCAGCATAATCGGGATTTTTTTGTCAATAAGCTGATTATTACCAATAATCTTTATGGAGTAGACATCAAACAAGAGGTGGTAGAAATTTGTAAGCTACGCCTCTTTCTTAAACTTGTCGCTCTAGTTGACGATGTGAAAGATTTAGAACCCCTGGCGGAGATTCATTTCAATGTTTATGCAGGAAATAGTCTCCTTGGTTTTGCCACATATAACGAAGCAAAAGAGGCTGCGCTGGGAGGGGTACAAGGAAAATTTGATTTCAGCCATACTGGCGACAAACCTTTTCACTGGTTCGTAACGTTCCGTGAGGTCATGATGCAAGGAGGATTCGACATCATTATTGGAAATCCTCCCTATATCGAATATAGTAAGATTAAAAAGAGATACATCGTACAGAGCTTTGGAGCGGGAAATTGTGGAAATCTCTATGCGGCAGTTGTGGCACGTTCCTTTGCTCTATGTCGAGAACAGGGATATGTAGGTCTTATTGTTCCCTTGAGCATATGTGGAGGAGAGCGCTTTGAACTGTTGCGCAAAGCTGTGCTCGACAATAGCAGAGCGCTCTGGCTTGCTAATTTTGAAATTTTTCCTTGCCGCTTATTTGACCAGGGCTTCCAACGGCTCTCTATCATGATAACCAGACATACTGCAGAGACTGATGTCTTGCTACTAGATCCACATCATACATATGTTACCAATATTCAACGCTGGTATACTATTGAACGTCCCCATTTAATGAATCTTATCTCCTACACTGCTGTGCAGAACACAGTAAAGAAGAGTGTTTTTCCAAAGCTTGCGGCACCCTTGCAAGAGACCATCTTGCTCAAAGTTGTGGGAAAGTCCAGAGGCAATAGTATAGGTAGCATGCTCTCCGCGCATAAAACAGATTGCTTTGTCTACTATCAAGAGGCTACGAACTACTGGATGAAAGCCACATATCACGTGCCCTTCTACAGGAAAAATGGTGTGATTACCGTTCCAGCGCATGGACGTTTTCTTTTCTTTAGCGACGCATCTATTGCGCAAAGCATCATGGCGATCATGAATAGCTCGCTCTTTTATCTATGGTTTGCCACATATTCAGATGGTTTCCATCTTGCGCATGCCCTTGTCAAGGAGTTTCCTCTTAGCGAGCAATTGTGTCACATGCCAGAGCTATTGCAGCTCGCAACACGTTTAGATGTGGAAATGAAACGAAATGCTACAAAGAGTACAAGAAATACTCGACCTCAAGGGGATAAAGCAGGTGGCAGAATTGAGATCGAGGAGTACAGAATGGGACTTTCAAAACCCTTGCTCGATCAGATCGATGCTCTACTGGCAGAATATTACGAATTTACGGAAGAAGAGTTCGATTTCATTATTAGTTATGATATCAAGTATCGTATGGGGAAAGAGAGTGGGAAGATAGAGGGGTAGCTTTTTATAAAGTGAGGAGGATGTTAGTGGTAAGCTGTCATTAAGTAGCAGTATGCTACTCGTTATTGATCCTCGGAATCACTGACTCGCCAAATCATCTATACATTTCCAGGCAATTCTGCTAAGATACTTGAGTAGGGTATCAACAATGCAAGCGTAAGTACGAAACATAGGATATATATCTGCTAATAACTGAAAAATCAGCAATAAGCATTTCTACTAACACTAGTAGAGAGCAGAAATTATGAGGCTGAATGCACAGCTAGGATTTAGGCATGAAAGAGAAAAGTGAAGAGGGAAAAATAGTTTTTGTTTCCTATGCTCACGAGGATGATGGCCTACGTAAGGAACTTGATAAACATCTGAGTCTTTTGAAAAACAGCATCCTCCATTCTCACAGAAGAGCAATGCGACCTTTCAGGGAAAGAAAGGGACATACAATCTCGATACTCTCTCTTCACGTGCGGCATACTCAGTTATTCCTAAAAAGCTTACCAACGAAGAGGAAAAGATCCTGGCTATCTATGATCAGGCATTGGCCGATGAAGATTCTGCGATTAAAAAAGGTGACCTCTTTCAAGAAAAGATAGATTTCCTTAAGCGTGTGGAACATTACGAGGAAGCCCTGGAATTCTATGATCAAGCTTTAAGCGAAGAGATTTGGGCATCTGACAAACTTGAACTTAATAAACAGAGAGCAGATCTTCTTAAACGAATTAGATCGTGATAAACACTTTTAGGAAGATGTTAGCTTATCTGTCAAAGGAATTTCCTTCGCTTTTATCAGCGACCAGGATTATAGAGCTTTCCATTCCTATACGGGCATATCCTTCTCAGCGAGTGATCTGTCGATTGATTGGATAGTTGGCTACTCACCAGAGTAAGTGAGTTCAAAAACTGGATGGCTTATCAGCAAGCCATCCAGTCCGCAACTTTATTGTTCGTGGACAGTTATTGTGGTACGCCTACATCCTTACTCTACTGTAACTGACTTGGCGAGATTTCGGGGTTGATCGACGTTGCAGCCGCGTGCGACGGCGACGTGGTAGGCGAAGAGTTGCAGGGGAATGCTGGCAAGCATGGAGCTGAATTCTTCGCGGGTAGCGGGGACGTAGAGCACGTCGTCGGTGTGCTGGCGGATCTGCTCATCTCCCTCGGTGGCGACGGCGATGACGTGGGCGTCACGGGCACGAACCTCCTCGATGTTGCTTACCACTTTTTCGTAGACGTGCGAGGCGGTGGCGACGGCTACCAGGGGGGTGTCGGGATCGAGCAGGGCGATGGAGCCGTGCTTGAGCTCGCCGGCCGGGAAGCCTTCGGCGTGGATGTAGGAGATCTCTTTGAGCTTGAGCGCACCCTCTAATGCGGTGGGGTAGCCGATGCCGCGCCCGATGAACATGATGCTGGAGACTTTTGCCATGCGTTTCGCCAGTGATTCAATCGGGTTGTCAGCTTTGTTCGTGGGGTCGAGAATCTGCTGCACCTGTTCAGGAAGCTGTTCGAGCGCGTCAAGGTAGATGTGCATGTGTTCCGCGCTGATTCGCCCGCGCATCTTGCCCAGGTAGAGTCCGAGCATTGAGAGGACGGCCACCGAGCTGACGAACGATTTGGTGGCAACGACGCAGATCTCTGGTCCCGCCTGCAGGTAGAGGACGGCGTCGGAGAGGCGTGTGATCGCGCTGGCAACGACGTTGGTGATGGAGATGACCGGTGCGCCCTTCTCGCGCGCCTGGCGAATACCCACCAGCGTGTCGGCGGTCTCGCCTGATTGAGTGACGGCGATACAGAGCGTCTCGGGGCCGACGATGGGATCGCAGTAACGGAACTCAGCGGCGGTAATTGCCTCGACGGGAATACGTGCCCAGCGCTCAATGCTGTATTTAGCAAGTAAGGCGGCGTTATAGGATGAACCGCAGGCTACAATCAGGATGCGCTGAATATTGTCGAGTAAGCCTGCCTGCTGCATGCGTTCCAGCTCGGGTAGAGAGAGTTGACCGTTGCGAACTCTGCCGGTCATGGCACGGCGTAGGGCGTCCGGCTGTTCGTGAATTTCCTTGAGCATGAAGTGCGGATAGCCACCTTTTTCCGCTGCCTCCACATCCCATTCGATAGTCAGGGGGTCGCGCTCAATAACTTCGCCACTGAGAGAGGTGATGCTTACGCTCTCGGGCCGCAGCGTGACGATCTCGCCCTCTTCTAGAATGAGTATCCTGCGTGTGTGTTTGAGGATGGCCGGGATATCGGAGGCCAGGAATTGTTTGTGCTCACCGAGTCCAACGATCAAGGGGCCGGCACAGCGCGCCCCGACCAGCAGATCCGGGTGCTCGTTGCTGACAACGCCGATAGAGTAGGAGCCGCGAATGCGTTGCAGAGCGAGACGGACAGCCTGCGTGAGATCGTGCTCGGCCTCGCCGAAGTATGCCTGCTCGACCAAGTGGGCCAGCACCTCGCTATCGGTCTCGGAGGAGAAAGCATGGCCCATGCCCAGTAGCTCCTGGCGCAGCTCGACGTAGTTCTCGATGATGCCATTGTGGACAACGGTCAAGCTGCCGGTGCAATCGGGGTGAGGATGGGCGTTCTCGTCGTTTGGTCGCCCGTGCGTTGCCCAGCGTGTGTGGCCGAGGCCGAGAGTACTCGGTCCGCTATGTGTGCCACTGGCGACAGTTGCAGCCAGGTTGGCAATCTTGCCTGCGCGGCGGTGCAGTTCGAGGTCTCCAGCGGGAGTAAGGACAGCGATGCCGGCTGAATCGTAGCCGCGATACTCAAGTTTGTTCAGGCCTTCAAGCAATATGGAAGTAACATCGGTTCGCTCAGAACCGACGTAGCCAATGATACCGCACATGGAGTTGGGTATCCTTTCTGTCGTGTGCTGGTGTACTATTGTGTGCTGTTCTGTACTCTTTTGTACACTTGCTCACTCTCACTGGAAACGTTTTGTTTCAGCGTTACCGCTGAAGTTTGTGCGTTCCCTTTTCAGGGGTGTGAGGCAACCCTGGAGGCTCCCCGCTGAAAGATCCGAACGGCCTCCTCCTCGTCAACCGGTGCTTCCTCCTTTAGCCCGGCCCATGCGCTACGAAACACGACGATTTTTCTGTGGTTGCTCTGTCAAGGTTCATTGAAGCAATTTCGTGTAGGAGCGAGGCAGGCCTGCTCCCTACGCGGCGTTCGATTCTGCCCTTATTGGACAGTGGTTTCACCCGAAATGTACCGCAAGCTTGCTCGCTACGGTGCCTTTTGATGGTCAGGGTGAAGTTTGATAGAGCACGATGTTACAACGTGGCAGGGTATAGTAGTTATTTCCACGTTGTGTACTCGCAGTATATCATGTCGCGGTTGCGATCCAGTAGATTCCAGGTTAAGGTTTTTTGACCGAAGGTATGCCTATGCAATTTATAACGATATATCGTATGCTGGTATTGGGTGTCAATTTGGGAAGGAAATTGAGTGCCCCGGTGTTTTAAGAAGGTAATAGGAAGAGAAAGAGTGTGTTGATTTCTGGCGTGAAGAGATTACGTTATTTATCCAGCACATATCGGATATTATAAGCAAAACAATCAGAGATTGTGTATATACTCGTTTAAGAGAGAGTAAGGAGCCACGTGTATGGCATTTCATGGGATGGGCGGCGGTGGTGTGTCCGCCTATCTGGAAGAGCAGAAGAAACGCGGACGTAAGACCGATGTCCGCACTGTCAGGCGTGTTGTTGAGGCGTTTAAGCCGTATCGCTTTCAGGTATTCCTTGTGCTGATCGCGATTCTGCTCACGACCGGGCTGGGCCTGGTCAATCCATTATTGATTGTGCGCATCTTTGATGATGCAATCGCCAAGCGTAACCTGTCGTTGCTGATCATCTATGTCTCAATTATGATTGTCACGCCGATAGTGACTGGTTTTATCGGCGTCTGGCAGACCTACCTGAATAATATGATCGGGCAGAACGTGATGCGCGATTTTCGCAACCGGCTCTATATGCACCTGCAGAGCATGTCGTTGCGCTTTTTCACCGGTACACGCACCGGTGAAATCCAGTCACGCCTCTCGAATGATGTGAATGGCGTGCAGGGGGTAGTCACAAATACTGCCACGAGTATTGTGTCGAATATCTCGATAGTGATCTCTACTGTCATCGCAATGCTGGTACTCAGTCGGTTACTGACACTGATCTCGCTTGGTATAACGCCGGTTTTCATCTGGATCACGCTGGTGGTGGGAAATGTGCGCCGTAAAGTAAGTAAAGAGACGCAGCAGAGCATGGCTTCTCTAACGGCGATGATGCAGGAGACGCTGTCGGTCAGCGGTATTCTGCTTATGAAGACATTCGGGCGGCAAAAATATGCGCAAGATTTGTTTGAGCGAGAAAACCAGAACCTGACGCTGTTGGAGATCCGGCAGCAGATGATTGGTCGCTGGTTCTTCATGCTGATCAACATCTTCTTCTCGATCATTCCGGCGGTTGTCTACCTGGTTGCAGGGTGGCAAATTATCACAAGTGCCAATTCTTTTATGACTTTTGGTGTAATAGTCGCGTTTACGACGTTGCAGAGCAGAATCTTCTTCCCGATAGCGCAGTTGCTGAGCATCCAGGTTGAGGTGCAGGGTGCTCTGGCGCTGTTTGATCGCATCTTTGAGTATCTGGATATGCCTATCGACATTCAAGATAGTGCGAACGCGCGCCGCCTTACACCTGAGCAGGTAGAGGGGCGTGTGACGTTCAAGGATGTGACATTCAAGTATAAACGTGATGAGGCGGAGAAGGCAGAAGAGACAGAGGGCAAAGATGGGCAGCCACAAAACGGTGAGCAGAGAAAGCGACATCTGCCGTTTTTGAATGGCAACTCCCGCGGGAAAGAGTATGCGACGACTCCTGCTCGCACCCTGACAACCGGTACAGAGAAGGCCGGGCATGCTATTGAGGAAGAAGGGCGTCCAACCTTGCACGCGGTTTCGTTTGAAATTGAGCCAGGGCAGCTCGCAGCACTGGTAGGGCCGAGTGGCGCTGGTAAAACGACGATCACGTATATGGTGCCGCGTCTGTACGAGGTTGATAGTGGCGCGGTTGAGATCGACGGCCACAATGTGAAGGATATAACGCTTGGCTCGCTGGGCGAATTGATCGGAATGGTGACGCAGGAGACCTACCTGTTCCATGCTTCGGTGCGCGAGAATCTGCTCTATGCATGCGAGGATGCGACGGAGGAGGAGATGATTGCTGCGGCAAAGGTGGCAGCGATTCATGACCGTATTATGGAACTGGACAACGGCTACGACACGGTTGTCGGTGAACGTGGCTATAAGCTCTCAGGTGGTGAGAAGCAGCGTATCGCGATTGCGCGCGTCATTCTGAAGAATCCGCGTATCCTGATTCTCGATGAGGCTACAAGCGCGCTCGACACGCATTCTGAGCGCCTGATTCAAGCAGCGTTAGAACCATTGATGAAGCATCGCACCACGCTTGCTATCGCCCATCGTCTCTCAACGATTCTGTCGGCGGACGTGATTCTGGTTGTGGACAAGGGGGAGATTGTGGAGCGTGGCACGCATGCCGAGCTGCTGGCCCTCAACGGCGTGTACGCGCGGCTGTACCGTGAGCAATTCAGCGGTGTGGAACCAGAGCCACAGGTGGTAGCGTAAGAGAAGAAAGAACAACAGCGTATCTGCGTGATGCTATGCATACATCACATCGCGCAGATACGCTTTTTCCGTTTAGAAGCAGAGCGTACCATCGGGCGTGCCGAGGCCGGTCTGGTAGGCATACTCGACAGTTTCTGGTCCAGGTACATCATTGAGGCATTCAATGTTTTCATTTTCACGCATCCATGGAAATGCCTGGGGAACGCCAATACTTGATGCATTTCCCGCGAGACCATAAACACCCGCGATAAGTGGAGCCGAGAGGCTCGTTCCTCCCATTTGGTACCAGCCACCAGCATTATAGGTGTCATAGACATAGATACCAGTGTAGGGATCTGCTACTGCCGCCACATCTGCTACGGTACGATTGGGGCAGTTCGTAGCGATAAAGGTTTGCCACGTAGGTTTGGAGATATAGCGACTGCAGCCCCCTCCAGAACCGCTCCATGCAGTCTCAGTACCATCAGCTTGTAGTGAAGTACCGCCCACTGCGATGACGTTGGGACAGACGGCAGGATAATTCACCGCAGGTCCACTGTCTCCAGTACTCACTGTAATGGCAACTTTCGGGTGAGTGTAGTAGGCATTGCAGTACATCTGTTCAACGCTAAACTCAGCAGCACCATAACTATTGCTTACCACAGTTGCTCCCAGGCGCACAGCCGTATTAACCGCGATCCCCAGATCGTTGACGTTCTCTCCATTGCTTTCAACCAGCAGGATATGGCAATTAGTACAGATGGCACTGACGACATCAAGGTCGAGTGATATCTCCTGTGCCCAACCCGTGTTAGGCGCTGGCAACTGGGTACTGGAGCCGTACTGGTTTACCTTGCGGAAACATCCGTTCGCGCTTGTGCAGACCGGTAGGTCAAAGATTCTGCGATAGACCGCCAGATCAGCTTCCGCTTTTGGATCATCAAAAGCAGCAACGATAGCGATAGTCTGGTTTCCCGAAGCCGCTGTGGTAGAGGGCAAATTGTACGCACTGTGGAGATTTGCTGGCGTGTAAGGTGCTATACCACCAGGAGCTAGTGCTAATGGAGAAATGACCGGACGCAGCACTTCTGCATGACAGAACGCTTGTTTGCTTGTCTGTAGGCTTTGTTTACATGCATGGTATGGTTGTGAAGCCAGTTCGAGTGGGCGTGTTCTGCTCGTGAGGCTGCTCTGATTGATAGAGGAGGGATGGAGGAGGTAAGGGCTATGATCGACTGCTGCAACACTACTACTTCCAAACGATAGGTGTGCAAAAAGGGCGAGTAGAGCAATCCCAATATTGATAAGAAGGCTTTTTTTCAAGCTTGCATTCTCCCTTCAAGAATCTCATGCTGAATTGAACCAGAACTCTATCCTTCTCTATCGTCTGAAATCAGGGCAAATAAAATAATTCATTGTATATGGAGAGAGTAGAATTGATTTGCGTATTCTTGTATTTAAGAGTAAAAATGGAGGGTAAGTACTGTGTAAGGATTGACGATTTGAAAGAGAAGGGGTGTTAAGTTTAGCTAGCCTGATTGCGGCAAACTAGCCAGAAGATCAGAAATATGCTATGCTTTGACAAACGGAAGGGTCTGGTAGGGTTGGTATGCCCAAAGGGTGGAGAGAAATATAATATTTGAGATATCAGTTGAGAATTGCTTAGATCTTATGTAGACCTCTGCGCCACTCTTGCATTAAGCATCTGGTGTCTGGTTTCTCGAAGAAGCAACGATACTCTCTTGTTTCGATGGACTGAGCGGAGCCGGTCAATCGGATCGGTAGTACTCTCTTGTTCCGCCTGACAACGAAGCTTTGCTTCTACGCTACGCGTCAGTCAATCGGATCGGTAGTACTTTCTTATACTAAGAAATGGAATAATGGAAAGCGAACGTCAACAACCGGCATTTCCGCCGCAACGCCCTGTGAATCCTGAGGGGCAACAACAGTGGCAATATGAGCAGGCGCAACAGATTCCACCACAGGGGCCGCATCCGTCGCGCCCTCCGGTCGCACCTGGATTTCACCAGGGACCACCCTATCCGCCGCCCGCTTCTCCCACTCCTTCAGGTTTTCCACCATATCAGTCTCAGGGAAACGAGGGGAGTAGACCGCCTCAATCGCCGCTACCACCATATAATCAACCATTGCAGGATATGGGAACGTCGCTGGGATATGGGCAGGGGATGGAATATCAATATTTTGATGTGCCACAGCCCTCGCAACCAATGCCGCAACTACGCATGGAGCGCTTGCAGCAATTGCGGCAGGAGCGGATGCGCCTTGAGCGTCAGCATGTTCGAGCTGATTTAACGACGTTGATCAAGCGGCGTAAAGGAACGACAAACTCTCAGCTCAATTCGTTGGAAGTTCCGCTTACACCACCGTCTGGCCCACCAGCTCCAGGGGCTTCGCCATTGCCATTACCGGGACAACAGCCCAATCCGTCTATGTCCTCATCTCCGGACTATGTGGGAACGCCTTCTGGCTCTAACCTTGATGTTGCACCTGATCTTGCTCCGGCAGCCGAACCTGCTCAGGACACGACGATGATGCGCAAGGTCAATATGGGGCGAGCTGCGATGTTGCTCACTCTAGCGTTCGTCGCTAGCCGTGTTCTGGGATTGGTACGAACGGCCTTATTCGCTACAACCTTTGGAACAGGTCAGACCTCGGATGCGTTTGTCCAGGCTTCACTGCTGCCCGATACCATTTTTAATATTGTTGCAGGTGGCGCACTAAGTTCAGCGTTTATTCCCATTTTTACAAAGTATAAGACAGAGCACGATGAGAAGACAGCCTGGCACATCGCTGATACTTCTTTAACGCTGGCAACCCTGATTATGGTCATGCTTGCGCTTATTGGCACAATCTTCGCAAACCCCCTGGTAGCTTTGATTACTCCAAACTACCGTAACGATCCAAACCAGATCGCGCTCATCGCTAACCTGATGCGTATCATGTTTATCCAGGCCATTATTCTGGGAGGGGGAGTGATTGTCAACGCAGTGCTCAATGCGCAGCAGAATTTTCAATTGCCAGCGATTGGGACTGTGCTCTACAACGTTGGCAATATCGCTGGTCTGGTGCCCGGTTTCTTTCTGGCATTGATAGGACGGCCTAATTATATGCTGGCCGTTTTCTGCGCAAGCTTTGGTGTCGTGTTGGGTGCTGCATTGCAAATTGGCGTGCAGGTGAGGGGCCTCAAAAAGGTTGGAATGCATTACAAACCAGCGTTTGACTGGCGGCATCCAGGCGTAATTCAGATCGGTCGGCAGATGGTACCGCGCATCTTCAATGCCTCGGTCTTCTCATTTACGGCGATTCTGGATCGCTTTTTGATTGGTTTGCTAGCTGTTGTGGCAACAGCAAAGGTAGTTGAAGGTTTAACCACACAGTACTATCAAGCATATCAACTAATGTTGCTTCCACTCGGTGTCTTTGGTATGGCAATGACGACGGCAGCTTTTCCAACGCTTGCCGAGTACTTCGCGCGTGGTCGGTTGGATCGTGTGCGCGAGATTATTCTGGATACCCTACGTAGTATCCTTTTCCTCTCAGTCCCTTCAAGTATCGGCTTGATTGTGTTAGCTCTGCCAATAATTCAGACATTACTGGCGCATGGACACTACACGCTGGATAATGCAAAATCAACTGCTATCCCACTGGCCTTTTTCGCTGTGGGTCTGGGCGGATTAGCCGCAATTGAGATTTTAACGCGCTCCTTCTATGCCATGCGCGATAGTCGTACGCCCGTCATCATCAGTATTGGACAATTTGCCCTGAAAGTGGCTCTAGGCTTAATTCTGTTGAATCCTTTTACCGCGTTCGGAGGAGTTTCCTGGGGTATGGGTGCGCTGGCATTTTCAACCTCTATTGCCAGTGTTGCTGAGGCTGTTGTACTCTTTTTTCTCCTGGAGCAACGCCTTGGTGATATGTTACAGCGTTCTCTAGGCGTCTTTATGGTGCGTCTAGCAATTGCAACAGGTATAATGGGAGTGAGTGTATTGATCACGCGTATTCTCCTGGATCTTTTTCTCAATACGAGCGACTCAGGACGTACCCATGTTCCATTTGCACCACTTGTAACAATCATCAAGCTAGCTATCGAACTGTTTGTTGGCATCTTTGTCTACTTGCGTGCCGCCCATATCCTCAAGCTTGAAGAACTTGGTCCGATTCGTCGCCTGCTTGCCCGTTTCCGTCTCACCTGGCTGGGTTAACGAAAGCGCAAAGAAAAGGGCTGCACTACAAAAATGCAGCCTCTAATTCTGGTAGAGATACGTTTTGACTACGAAGAGTGTGAGTTATGACAGTGTATATGAAGGCTTTCTATTAGCTATGACTATGCTCTCCTGTTTTCCTCTTTGCAGGTACTCATCAAGAATGCGCTGTGCGCCTCTCCCCATACGTTTGCGCAACTCTGCCTCGGTGAGCCAGTGAGGAGTACCCTCGATGTTCTTTTGCAATTTTCCTCCAACGACATGACCTATGAAAACAAAGCTGATCGTGCTCATGTGTGTCCAGCTTGTGCTAGCTCCGTTATAGACGTTGAGTAGTTCGTCGATGCACAGGTCAAGTCCGGTCTCCTCTTTTCCCTCGCGTTGTGCGGCCTGTTGCGGAGTCTCATGCCAGTTCATAAAGCCACCGGGGAAAGCAATGCGACCACGTGGTAATTCGACAACCAGAAAGCGTTCCTCTTGCTCGACAATCACTGCTGCACTACCAAACGGTGGCAGCTTGCCTCCCATCAGCTTATTCATTATATTGAAAAATATGCTCACACATACCTTCAGTAGATCGTATAGCATCTTATCCTCTTCACCTTTCTCCTATCCCTTTGTAGAGTATGTTTGCCCTCACCGCCCTGCCTCTTAGCATACATACGGATAGGGTGTGTCGGAGGTTTTGTTTTGATGCGGTTGTGGTCGCTATTGAAATTGGGTTTGATTACTTCATTTTTGTCTAGCCGTTTAATGCAGCGGGGGGTTAAACGGCAAATCTGCAAGAAATGCCAGTTTCCTTTTGGGGTTGTGAGGAAGCTGGCATTTCTTGTCTCTCACAAATCTTCCTGTATCTTCCATTGTGCACGGGCCTGCTCCAGGCCCAATAGTTCTTGCTCCAGTTGTAAAATCTGGTCCTGTAAATGCTGCTTCTGCTGTTGTGGACCCAGAAGTCGAAAGTCTTCGATCAGCTTGTAGCTATGTTTAAGCAGTCCATGTGGAATAAAGGCAGATGTTTCGTGATACTGAGCACGTGTATTTGCCATATCTGTAGTGATGCGCTTGAGATAGAGTTTGAGCTGTTTGAGCTGAAGCTTGAGCTGTGTAATCTGATCTTTGTAGGGGTCCCTGTTCCTACTCCGACTACGTACAGTGCGTACCTCGTGCACTGGTGCTTCGTATGCCACACCAAATGGATCTTGAAGTGCACTACCACAGTTATCACAGAAATGAGCACTCTCCTTGACACGTTGACCACATGCCGGGCAAAACATCGAGCAATCCCTCCCTCGGCTTTTGCTTAGAACTACCTATCCGATGGACTGAGCGGAGCTAGCCACAGCGCAGGGTTGTCCATCAGAATAAGAAAGTATTACCTATCCGTTTGACTGAGTGGAGCTAGCCACAGCGTAGCGTTATCAAGCGGAATAAGAGCGTTCTATGTACCTTTATAGCGAAATACAAGGGCTTTACGGATACAAAAAGATCAGAATTTGACCGAAAAGGTGGGCAAGTCGTGAAACAGGTTGCCTGCTTCGGTATCTTTAGCCTGTCTGGCTAATTCACTCCTCAAAGTGAGCTAGTTCACAGACGTAATGTTACAGAGATCTTTTTCCTCTCGTCTCTACATCATATATACTAGCCTCAACTATAGGTTGGAGACACCGAGGGTCTGGAGGAAGAAGCAAATGTCGCTCAGCTTAATTGATATTCTCTTTCTGGTTACGGTTGTGCTACTGGTCTTGAACGGTTTGCGCAATGGCTTTGTTTTTAGTCTGGTTAATCTATTGGGATTACCTCTTGGCCTGGCCGTTGCGTACCTGTTTGGTCCAACCTTTACTGCATTTCTTGCGGCCAATGGACTTCAGGCGACGCCGCTTATCTCGTACCTGGTACTCTTCTTTGGTACTGTCCTAATCGTACATATTCTTGGAAATGTGATTCGTGCAGTCGTCAGACGTATCCCCTTGATTGGGCAGGGTGATGCCCTATTAGGCGGCTTGATCGGTTTTGTAGAAGCCTGGTTGATCTGGTTATTACTTCTTGCTGTGCTGGGTGGATTTCTAACGAACGTGCAGACTGCGCTCACTCAGGGATCGCATATTGTGCAGGGTGTCAATCTTGCAATTAATCTTGATCAGTTTCGAGCCTGGCATGATTTCTATAACGATGCGGTGACGCACAGTCTCTTTGCTCAAGTGAACGGATTCTTTATTAAAGTACTGCCCGGTATTACCGCACCACAACCACTTCAATAATGTATCGAAAAAATACGTTATTCTTTTTAGCACTCGTGCTTTCATCCAATCTGGCTGTGAAGCTTGCGCCTTTCATAACGTAGTACGTACAATGAGAGTGGACAGTCTCTCACGGAAGTGGGGACGTTGAAAAGAAAAGGCGTACTCCTTTGGAGAGGAGGAATGCGCATCCTTAACGCGCTCTCATTCTGTAGTGGCATGGCATATTCAGCAAGAAGCGGAGGTAGCATACGGGCAAAAATCATCTTATTGATACGGGGGTGAATCGTGGCCCTGAGCGGGCTTATCTTGTTGCGGTAGAGGCTGATGAAGAGGACACGATGTGGAGTGTCGAGGATTCGTTGAGCGAGCTTGAGGCACTGGCTCGTACTGCTGGTGCAACCGTTGTTGGCAAGCTGACACAACGTCTTCAGCATCCTGACGGGTTGACATATATAGGAAAAGGACGCGTGCAGGAGTTGCGTGATCTGGAGAAGCAGCTTCAGATCGACCTGGTAATTTTTGATGATGAGCTGACTCCAAGCCAGCAGCGAAATCTGGAGAAAATCCTGGCTGCACGTGTTGTAGATCGTACTTCCCTTATTCTAGACATATTTGCTCAACATGCACGAACGCACGAAGGGCGGCTTCAGGTCGAGCTTGCTCAATTAGAGTATCGTCTGCCACGCCTGATTGGAGAAGCGCGCAATCTTTCGCGCCAGACCGGTGGTTCTCGTAGCGCGGGAGCAGGAGGTGCGGGTGGCGCAATTGGTGTTCGTGGACCTGGTGAGACAAGGCTTGAAATGGATCGGCGGCGTATTCGTAGCCGCATCTCAGAGTTAAAGGCTGAGATCGAAAGTGTGCGTAGACAACGTTCGCTGTATCGCCAGCATCGAGTAGAACAGGCTATTCCTGTGGTTGGCGTCGTTGGGTATACGAATGCAGGTAAATCTACCCTCTTCAATGCGCTCACCTCCTCAGAAGTTCTGGCTGAAAATAAGCTCTTTGCTACGCTCGATCCCGTAACGCGTCACCTTGTGCTACCCAGTAATGCAGAGATTTTGCTCACTGATACCGTCGGCTTTATCCAGAAGTTGCCGACAAAACTCATCGCAGCGTTTCGTGCTACACTTGAGGAAGTAATCGAGGCCGATCTGCTGCTGGAAGTGGTGGATAGTAGCCATGAGAACGCGATTGAACAGAGCGAAACAGTTAATGAGATTCTGGACGAACTGGGAGCAAGTGGCAAGCCACGTGTCACAGCATTGAACAAAATCGACCTGTTGGCGGACCCTGACGAGCTGGATTTGCAGCTTTATCCAAACGCAGTTCCGGTCTCTGCCCTGGAGGGTCGTGGCTTGGACACGCTGTGTGAGAAGATTGCTCAGGTGCTTGCCAATACAATGGAAAGCGTAGATGTGCTTATACCCTTTGCAAAGGGAGAACTGCTGGAGCTGTTTCATCGCCGTGGTTCCGTTGAGCAGGAGGAGCACGAAGCCGACGGGGTTCATATAACAGGTCGCTTACCTCGTTCTTTACGCGGTTACTACGCCCCCTACGAACACACAATCAGTCGCTAGTGAAGATGTATATGAGGAAATAGTCGAGCATGTCTGAAATACTGCATATTCTCCTCTGCGAGGATCAGGTGTTGATGCGTATGGGTCTGCGTACGGTGCTGGAGTTAGAGCCAGGTTTTGCTGTCGTGGGAGAGGCTGCTGACGGCGAAGAGGCTGTCCAGCGTTACACAGAATTACAACAGCGGGGAAACAGACCCGATATCGTACTGATGGATGTACAAATGCCGCGCAGGAATGGTATCGAGGCAACGGCAGCGATTGTTACGCTTGATCCACAGGCACGCATCATCGTTCTCAGCACCTTTGATTATGATGAATACGTCTTTGAGGCGGTAAAGGCTGGAGCTATGGGCTACCTGCTCAAAGACGTTCCAGCCGACGAGTTGGCCGCGACAATTCGTAGAGTGCGCACTGGAGAGCCTTGTATCCAACCGAAGATGGCGAGTAGATTGCTGGTCGAATTTGGGCGAAAAGAACGCTCGCCCTCCACCACTCAAGGGTTTCAGCCGTCTGAAGATTTAAGCGCTCGTGAACTCGACGTGCTCAACCTGCTTGCAGGAGGAGCCAGTAATCGTGAGATTGCAGATAAGCTGGTGCTGGCCGAAGGTACGGTCAAAAATCACGTCTCCAACATTCTGGGCAAGCTTCATGCAGAGAATCGAACTCAAGCAGCAAATCTGGCACGGAAGCATAAATTAATTTAGACGCGCAGGAAATATAGCTGTTGTTGCAATAAAATTGCGCGTTGTGCTATAATCTGAAAGGTACATAGAAGAGAAAACAGATGGGATTATCGAAATGAAAGAGAAACCCACCCCCCCTTCTGTCGCGGGTACCCTCATGGGCTTGAGTGGCATGGGCTTCACTATAGCAATTCCCATGGTCGCCGGAGCCCTTCTAGGGCACTACCTTGACGGTCTCTTTCATACCGGCGCATTGTTTATACTACTCGGGCTGCTGCTTGGCCTGATAGCGGGTATTCTTGGTGCATACCGTTTATTTAAAGCTATTTTCAAAAGCTAGAAAGCTAGACGGAGTCCAGTAAGATCCATCCAGACAGGCAGAGCTCGGCGATACAGGAGGATGCCGAGTGCAACTGTGGAAACTACCAGAAATTAGAATTGCACCGGAAAAAATCTTTGATATATTTGGTTTTCCGGTCACCAACACGCTCCTCTGTGCCTGGATAGCGGCACTATTACTGTTAGGAGTACTTTTCCTGGGTATGCCCCGTCGAGATGGAGTTCCGTCGGGTTTGCAAAACGTCATAGAGTGGTTTATTGAAATTCTGCTTGGATTGGTTGAGAGTGTCTCGGGCAAAGAGAAAGGGCGGAAGTTTTTCCCCATCGTTGCCTCGTTTTTCCTCTTCATCTTTATGGCGAACCTGCTCGACCTGATTCCTGGTGTTGATACAGTGGGTGTTACTCATGGAGCTACACACGCGGGCCTATTGTTTGGAGCAGAATCGAACAAAATCGTCCCATGGATTCGCCCGGCAACGACTGATCTCAATCTGACACTGGCAATGGCCCTGGTCTCAGTGGTTATCACGCAGGTGTATGGTTTTGCCGCACTTGGAGCAAATGGACAACTAAGCAAGTACTTCAACTTCAAAGCGCTGATCTCTCATGGCCCGTTAGGAATCGTCGAGTTTATTGTCGGCCTGCTGGAGATCGTGAGTGAAGTGGGACGGCTGATCTCATTTTCCTTCCGTCTCTTTGGCAATATCTTCGCCGGTAGCGTGCTCCTGGCGGTGTTTGCCTTCCTGCTTCCCGTAGTGGCAAATATCATCTTCCTGCCCTTTGAGCTGTTTGTAGCAGCTATCCAGGCGTTCGTCTTCTCCTTCCTGACCCTGCTCTTCCTGGAGCTTGGCACGACCAGCCATGCGCATGAACCCGGCGAACACCAGGTTGAAGAATACGAAGAGCGCAAAGGAGTTGAGCCAGCTATTGCTCATTAAGAGAGCGAAACAAGGCCTGGCTATAGAACTTCGGTGGGAAGTGGTGAGATATTCGCGCTTCCCCTTCCTGTCGTTAGAGACGACAAAAAGTACTTGACCTGTTTGCTACTCGCAGTCTTTGTTCTGCGATTGCATAAATATTCATCACTTAATACACAATTGATTCGTCCTTAAGGAGGATTTTCATCATGCAACAACTTGCTGCCGCACTCGCTATTGGTATTGGAGCTATCGGACCGGGTCTCGCCATCGGTATTCTTGCCAGTCAGGCAATGAATGCGATTGGTCGCAATCCCGAAGCTGCACCTGTGATCCAGACAAATATGATCCTGGCTATCGTGTTTGCTGAAGCTATAGCTATTTATGCTCTGGTGGTTGCTCTACTGATTAAGTTCGTCGCTTAATTGCACTCATATTCCTGTTCTTGCGTAGAGTGGAGACGTAGCGTGTCCGTTTCTTGTATGTAGATTGTTCTTCAGAAACAAGCATGCCACGTCTCCGTGTTACGTAAGAGAGGTGAACTGTAGCACCTCATAGTGAAGGAGCGTTCATCATGGAGCCACACTTAATTCTTGCAGCAGAACCAGCAAGCGGTTCGGGTTTAGACGCGTTAGGTATCAATGGCTGGGCTTTTTTCTCGCAGCTTGTCACATTTCTCATCGTCCTCTTCATTCTCTGGCGCTTTGTGTTACCCGTCTTCCAGCGTACGTTGGAGAAGCGGCAGGCGACTATCCGTGAGGGTCTTGAGAACGCAGAGAAAGCGCGCAGAGACTTGACCGAGGCCAATCAGCGAGCCGAACAGATTCTCGTTGATGCCCGTCGCCAGGGGCAGGAGAGTATTGAGCGTGCCAGCAAGAATGCTGAGCAGGTTGCGCGGCAGATTGAGGAAGAGGCACGTGCGCGTGCAGAGCAGACGAGCCAGCGCGAAATCGCGCGCGTTCAGCAAGAAATCGCGCGTGCACGTATGGATCTGAGCCGCGAAGTTGTCAACCTCTCTATCGCCGCCGCCGGCAGAGTCATTGAACGCTCGGTCGATAGCAATGACAATCGTCGCCTGGTCGAAGAATTTGTAACGACAAGTGACCACGCGAGGAACAACTGATGCTTAAAGGAGCGATTGCACGGCGTTATGCAGAAGCGATCTTCGATATTGCGCGAAAACAAAATACGATTGACCGCACCCTCGAAGATATAAAGGGCATCGCGCAGGTTTTTGCCTTGCGCAAGATGAACTATCTGCTAACCGAGCCAAAGATTCCCACCCGGCGCAAAGAGGCAGCCTTACGCGAGGCGCTAACTTCCAGGGTGTTGCCGACTTCGCTCAACCTTGCACTGCTTCTGGTCCAACGCGAACTTGTCGAGGCAATGCCAAACCTTGCGCGAGAGCTGGAGGCATTTGTTCTCAATTATCGCAACCAGGCAGTGGCCGAGGTCACAACTGCAGCGCCAATGGACGAAGTGCAAAGCACTCACCTCAAAAGAGCGCTCGAACAAAGAACCGGCAAAACAATTCTGATGCACACGCAGACAGATCCGAGCATTCTTGGTGGTGTGGTAGCTCGGGTGGGTGATCAAATCATCGACGGCAGTGTACGCTACCGTCTGCACGCCTTGCAGCAGCAATTGCTGTCAGGTGTCGCGGCTGTCAGCACTGATGTTTCATCAGAGGAACTCGTGCAAGTGGACGACATCACCGCGAATATTAACTCTGTTCCTGCGCAGACTCCTTCTCGATCTCAGGCTCAGGTCTAAAGAGAGCGAGAAGAGAGTCAAAAACGTATAGATTTCCTCGTAGAAAGTCCACAACAGCTTCTATCTGAAAACAGAACAAGAGTATCAATTAGAGAAGAATCCGGTGTGCGAAGTATTGGAGGTGGAGGTATGGGATTTCCCATAATGCTTTCCTCGCTCGCCATCGTAGTAGATAAGCCACAGGAAGCACTAGGAGGTAAAGATGGCAACTTGGGCTGATGAAATCAGTGCCATCATCGAGCAAAACATCACAGGCTTTGGCGCGAACACAACCACCACAGCAAGCGTGGGAACTGTGATCGCGGTTCAAGATGGTGTGGCACGCATTTATGGCCTGCAAGATGTGAGCTATCTCGAACTGGTAGAATTTCCCCGTACCGGGCTATATGGGCTGGCCTTTAACCTCGAAGAGGAGACGGTGAGCTGCCCGATTCTGGGTGACTATACACAAATTCGCGAAGACGACGAGGTGCGTACCACCGGTCGTATCGTGCAGGTACCCGTTGGGGATGCCCTGCTCGGACGTGTCGTTGATCCGTTGGGTCAACCCATTGATGATCGTGGTCCTATCAACACCGACAAGTTCCGCGCGGTTGAGCGTGTTGCGCCCGGCGTTATCACCCGTAAGTCGGTGGACACCCCTGTTCAGACCGGTATCAAAGCTATTGATAGCATGATTCCGATTGGACGTGGACAGCGTGAGCTGATCATTGGTGACCGCCAGACCGGTAAGACCGCTATCGCCATCGACACTATTATCAACCAGAAGGGCAAAAATCTGTTGTGCATCTATGTCGCAATTGGTCAGAAGAACTCGACTGTTGCACGCACACAGGCTATTCTGGAAGAGTACGGCGCGATGGAGTACACAATCATGGTCGTGGCAAGCGCCTCCGATCCGGCCCCTCTGAAATATCTCGCTCCCTATTCGGGGTGTGCGATGGGTGAGGAGTTCATGGAATCGGGCCGCGACGCTCTGATCATTTATGACGACCTGACCAAGCATGCAGAAGCATATCGCAACATCTCACTGATTATTCGCCGCCCTCCTGGACGCGAAGCCTTCCCTGGTGACGTGTTCTACCTGCACTCGCGCCTGCTGGAACGTGCAGCACGCTTGAACGAGGACTACGGTGGCGGTTCCTTGACCGCGCTCCCACTCATTGAGACTAAGGCTAACGACATCTCGGCCTACATTCCGACAAACGTGATCTCGATCACCGACGGCCAGATCTTCCTGGAAACCGACCTGTTCAATGCTGGTCAGCGCCCCGCCGTCAACACCGGTAACTCGGTCTCGCGCGTGGGTAGTAGCGCACAGCGTAAGGCGATGAGCCAGGTGGCTGGAACGCTGCGCCTGGACCTGGCACAGTTCCGTGACCTGGAAGCCTTTTCGCAGTTCGCCTCCGACCTGGATAAAGAGACGCGTGCACGGCTCGACCGTGGTCGCCGCCTGCAAGAGGTGCTCAAGCAGCCACAGTATCAGCCGGTTGCGCTCGAAAATCAGGTCACGATCATCTACGCCGCGACTAATGGTTACCTGGATGATGTGCCTGTCGAACTGGTCTCGCAGTGGGAGCAGGGCCTCTATCGCTTCATGGATGCCAATCATCGCGACGTTATCGATGAGATGACTGAGAAGTCCATTGTAGGCAAGAGCAAAATGGACGCCAATCTGCTGAAAAAGCTGGGTGCTGCTATCGACGATTACAAAAAGACAGCAGCTCCTCGCCAGGATAATCAACAGCGTTAGGAGGCGGGCAGATGCCATCAATCCGAGAAATTCGGCAGCGCATACGCTCCGTGAAAAATACCGCGAAGATTACCAAGGCGATGCAGATGGTAGCAACCAGCAAAATGCGTCGAGCGCAGGAGCGCGTGCAACAGGCGCGCCCCTATGCCGAGCAGTTGCGCGAACTTGTCTCACGCCTCGCCCGTATCAGCGATAGTGATTTGAGCGAGGACCTGACGCTGCTGCAACAGCGCCCGATACGCAACGTTGCTATCATTCTGATCACGCCTGACCGTGGTCTAAGCGGTGCTCTGCCCTCGAATATCAATCGTATGGCCTCCAGGACTGCTGAGGAGATCCAGCGTACAGCAACGAGCAATGGTCGGTCGGCAGAGATCAGCTACGTTGGTGTTGGGCGCAAGGGACGCGATTTTATTATTCGCACACAGCAAAACTTGATCGCTGAGTTTACCAACTATGGGGATCGTCCCTCTCTCTCTGATGCTACAGCAATTGCGCAGGTAGCCGTTGACGCCTTTACGAAACGCGAAGTTGACGCCGTCTACCTGGTCTATGCTAGCTTCGTCAACACGGTGACGCAGCAGCCGGTCGCAGTACAACTGCTGCCAGTGCAGCCGCCGCCCTCTGAAGAGGAAGAAGAGCATCGAGAGCATATCGAATATATCTACGAACCTAATCCGCGCGAGATCTTCAGAGCACTTCTGCCGCGCTATGTTGATGTGCAGGTCTACCAGGCGATGCTTGAAGCCATCTCTAGCCAGCTCTCTGCACAGATGATAGCGATGAAGAATGCGACCGATAACGCGAATGAATTGATTGGGGATCTTACTCTTACGTATAACAAAGCCCGTCAGGCTGCCATCACGATGCAGATTCTTGAGGTGGTAGCGGGTGCAGAAGCGCTCTAGCTAGTTTATCAGGGCATGATTACAGGCCCTTGCAATGGAGAAACAACATGGCAGCACCAAATATAGGAGCCGTACCCTCGGCTCCAAAGGTAGGCACGAAGGGAACCGTCGTGCAGGTGTTGGGAGCTGTGGTAGACGTTGAATTTCCCACAGATCAACTTCCAGAAATTTATAATGCGTTAACAACTCGTATCGGGGGTGCTGATCAAGATCTCGCCCTTGAAGTTGAGCAGCATCTTGGCAACAACTGGGTGCGTTGTGTGGCTATGGGTGCAACCGATGGCCTCAAACGTGGCGCGGATGTCTTTGACACGGGTGCAGCAATCAGCGTACCGGTTGGTGAGAAGACGCTGGGACGTATCTTCAACGTGCTGGGTCGTGCTATCGACAACAAGCCGGACGTTGAGGATTCTCCTCGCTACCCCATCCACCGCCACGCTCCCTCGCTGGAGGAGCAGGCATCCAACATTGAGGTGTTTGAGACTGGTATCAAAGTCATCGACCTGATCTGCCCGTTCATGAAAGGTGGTAAGGTTGGAGCCTTTGGTGGTGCCGGCGTCGGCAAGACCGTGGTCATTCAGGAACTCATCAACAATATCGCAAAAGGTCACGGTGGTTATAGCGTCTTCGCAGGCGTCGGCGAACGTACACGTGAAGGAAACGACCTGTATCATGAAATGCAGGAAGCCAACGTTATCGACAAGCTGGCAATGGTCTTCGGGCAGATGAATGAACCTCCCGGCTCGCGCCTGCGTGTGGCTCTGACCGGACTGGCTATCGCGGAATACTTCCGCGACGAAGGGAAGGACGTGTTGCTCTTCATTGACAACATCTTCCGCTTCACGCAGGCCGGTGCCGAAGTCTCCGCGCTGCTTGGTCGTATGCCATCTGCTGTAGGTTACCAGCCTAACCTGGCAGAAGAGATGGGTGACTTGCAGGAGCGTATCACCTCGACCAAGACCGGCTCGATTACATCGATGCAGGCCGTCTACGTGCCCGCTGACGACTACACTGATCCCGCGCCATCGACGACCTTTGCCCACCTGGACTCGACGATTGTGCTGGAGCGTTCTATC
>DAOUDD010000117.1:0-8693 GCA_034431765.1 Ktedonobacteraceae bacterium
CTATTTGACGAGCAATGAAATTGCTTGTGGATGACCGTGATAATTTGTGAAAGGGCATAATCGGGTCCCTGGTACCGAGCGATGAATCGCGGTGGACGCGATAAATCGGGTCCCTATTTCACGAGCGATGAATCGCGGCGGACGCGATGAAATCGGGTCCCAGTACCGAGCAATGAATTGCTTCTGGATGATTGGGATACTTTCTAAAAGAGCATTTAATAGTTTTTACAGTACACCTTACTACGACTTACACGCCCTGTCAGTATAGCATTTACAGGGACAGAAGTGAAGAGATGGCGTTTTCGAGGTAGTGTCAAAAGCGAGGAGGAAAGAGAGGATGCAGTTCAAAATTGTGCAGGCTTGCCCAAACGGCTTTTCTGTAAGCACGTCGCTCAGCTTACGTTGCAAAAAAATGAATTGCACCTCGAAAACGAGGTAGTGTCAAAAGCGGGGAGGAAAGAGAATTGCCCTTGACAGGTCTCTTTTCCACTCGGTATACTGAATTCGTACAATGCTCGGAAAAAGAATAGCATTTGGTGTTATGAAGACTGAACGTACACGTGAACGGCGTCATGCACGCACACGGCAGGCAATGTTAGATGCGGCCGATTAGAGATGAGGTTCGTGTGAGAAGTAGATCGCTTCTTCGTGAAGGAGACTCTCATTAGAGGGGCCCATCTCCTGCAAAAACAGAGCATGAGCAGTAACACGCTTACGCCGACAGAAAGATGCAGCCAACGACCGCTCGAAGAGAGACGTACATGAGGAGCGATACATGAGCAGACAGAAACGAAAAGGGCTACTGATCCCGCCAAAACAGCATTTTCACGGGGAACAACTCGCTGGTTGGACTCCAAAGGCGCAATCACCAGTTGCATACGAGGTTAGCTGTCAACCAAATGTCGCTGTTCGTTTATCGGATGGAACCGTCTTACGTGGAGACCTCTACCGACCGGCAGCCGAGGGGACCTTTCCAGCACTCGTCGCCTGGTCCTCCTACCCGCGAGCGTTTCAGCAAACAGGACTGCCATTGCCGATTAATGAAAATGGGGTTGTGAGCTATATCGTCTCACGTGGTTATTGTCACCTCACAGTCAACGCGCGAGGAACAGACAAATCAGAGGGAACGCGTGAGCCGATGTTTTCTCTAACGGAGCAGCGAGATGTGGCAGAGGTGATTGAATGGATAGCGGGGCAGCCCTGGTGTGATGGGCAGGTGGGGATGGTGGGGATGTCCTACTTCGCAGCAATCCAATATCTTGCCGCGGCTCAACAGCCTCCACATCTCAAGGCCATCTTTCCCTATCTAGGATTTACCGATTTGTATCGCCAGGCTGCATATCATGGGGGAGCCTTTCATTCGGGCTTCTTTGCACCATATTACACCTTTGTGGGTGCCACGCAACGTGTCTCTCTTCCCCCACTCCTCCGCCACCTGCTCAGTTATCTTCTTGATCGAGAGTGGATTCAAAAGAAAATTACAGGATTCTTCTTCCGAAATGAAGAGAAGTTGCCGCAGCAGTTGCATCCAGAGGAGTTGTGGATGCGGCAGTACGCGCAATTCCTCTTTGACGAACCATTCGATGGTCCGTTTTATTGGGAAAAGTCGGCATGGCCGGTCCTAGAGCGTATTGGGGTGCCAGTCTGTCTTGGAACCAATTGGGGTAATGTTGGTCTTCATATGAGGGGAGCATTTGAGGCCTGGCATAGCATTTCCGCACCCAAAAAGCTCTTTATCGGTCCCCCTGATCCCAGGTGGCCCTGGGAGAACTATCAAGAAGAACTTCTTGCATGGTATGATTACTACTTGAAAGGGATTGAGACAGGAGTTACAGATCTTCCGGCAGTTCGCTATTGGCTGCAAGGGGCCGAGTGTTGGAAGGACGCTGCCGATTGGCCAATCCCAGGAGCCATCAAGAGATCCTTCTATCTGGCAGAAGGAGCAGACAAGACGAGCAAGATTGCGCACCTTCAACATCAGCCATCACAACAAGAGGCAGCGCGAAGTTTTGCTGCTCTTCCACGCGGCATGGTGTATCCCAAAGAGCTCGACAGGTACGAGGCACAATGGCTCACTTTCCAGACCGACCCGTGGGAAGAAGACACAGAGATAGTGGGACCGCTCGCACTCCATCTCAAATTTGCATCGACCGCTCTTGATACGCATATAATCGCTCGTGTAAGTGATGTCTCCCCGCAGGGAAACGTACGGATGCTCTCCTTTGGCTGGCTGCAAGCCTCTCATCGTAAGAGGGATAGAACGCGTTCACGAGCAGATGAAATTCTTCAAGAGCATCGCAGCCTCGAAGCCCTCGTTCCAGGAACGCCCGTCTCGCTTGATTTCAGTCTTACCCCGACTGCGAACCTTTTTAAGCGAGGACACCGCCTGAGATTAGATATAGGGAGTCGTCCCGATCTGCTCAAGGCCACAGTCTTTGATGGTTTCGTCTTTTTCCCCTATGAACCGACGCTCTATCCGGCGCGAAATACGATTTTCATGGGAGGAAGTGAGCCATCGTTCCTGGAACTAGAGGTGCGCCAGGGGTAGAAAAAGCTTTTTCTCCCCTTCTTAGGGGAAAACCGAAAGATAAGAAGAGAAGTATTGAGCATCAAGCTAGATACTTCTCTTCTTATCTTTCGGTTTGTGGGTTATAGTGAGAGAAATGTTATGCCAGTAGTTCGGCTTCGCTGAGAGGGCCGAGAGTGGTCAGGACCTGCTTTTCGGTGATTGGGAAGCGGTGGAAGGCGCGCATGACGTCTTCGGCGGTGATCTTCTCAATGCGTTCGATCTCTTCTTCCACGCTGACCAGGCGTCCTTCGGTGACCCAGTCGTTGGCGAGAGAGCGCATGCGTGAGAAGGTTGATTCACTGCTGAGGACGATGCTGCTGATCCATTTATCCTTTGCGCGGCGCAGTTCGTCCTCGTAGATACCTTGTTCTAGCAGATTGGTTAATTCTGAGCGGAGCAGTTTGAGGACACGGGGGGCTTCATCTGGCGTAGAATTTGCTTCCAGGAGCATGATACCAGTTCCCTCCATGGCCCATAGTCCGGCACTGGCAGATTCTGCGAGGCCGCGCTGGAAGATGTTCCAGTAGAGCCGGGATCCATCGCTATCGCCGAGGATGCTGCCACCGAGGGCAGCTGCGTAGTAATCAGGGTCTTTGATATCCACGGCCGGCATAGCAAGGATCATGATCTGTTGCTTCAGATTTTTGTCGATCATAATCTCGTTGAACGAGTGCTCTGGCTCGTAGTGGGCCACATCGCGGCCGCTGTCGCCGACACGCCAGTGAGCGCAGTGCTGTTCGGCGAGAGCGAGGACGTGCTCCCAGTCGAAATTGCCGGCGACCGTGAGGATCAGATTGTTGGCTGCATAGCGGCGCTGCCAGTAGTCGCGCATTTGTTCGATACGCATAGCGCGAATACTCTCGCGTGATCCTAATACATCGTGTCCAAGGGGATGTTTGCCGAAGTAGGTCTGCATCATGCGGCGATAGGTCAGATTGTATGGCTGGTCCTCAGAACGTGCGATTTCATTGACGATCACTTCTTTCTCGGTTGTGAAATCGCTTTCATCGAGGCGGGGATACATCATGTCACTTAACAAGGCGATAGCGCGATCCAGGTACTCTCCCAGGACACGTGCGTAGAACACAGTGGATTCGTGGGAGGTAAAAGCGTTCAGCTCAGCGCCGATTTTGTTAAACTCCAGCGTGATTTGCTGCCAGTCTAACGTTTTAGTGCCCTTGAAGACCATATGCTCAAGGAAATGTGAGACGCCGGCGATGCTCGTATCATACTCATCGCGTGAGCCTGTACGAACGTAGTAGGCAACGGCCACAGATTCAAAATCAGGCATTGGCTGTCCGACGATCTGTAACCCGTTGCTCAGTGTATGGGTACGAAACACAGTGCCGTTGGCTGTGCTCTCTGTCATTATTCTGCTCCTCCCACAGCGACACTGTCTGTCGCATTGAAACCATCTTCCTCCACGACGGGAAGATCTTAGCACGTCTATGAACATCTCATTCTATTGCATGATAGCTCCACTTTCGTGAGCTTGTCAAATAGTATATGTATTACCGTATGGGGCTTTGTGCCCCTGTCACGTGTTTCCTGCAAGCTCGCGCATAAATGGTTGGAAGGCGTCAACAAAAGAAGTAGATTGCTGTTTGTGTGACGTGCAAGAGTTGTAGATCCAGGCGCGATCTGAGCGGACATGGTATTCGTGTGAAGCGAGCAGGCGCGTAAGAGGTTCAGCACTGGCGATAATTGTCAGGACAGACGCCTTGTCAGGCCAGAGTGTTGCACGGATGACGCCGGGGAGATAGAGATCGTCCTTCACGGTCTGGCCGGCTACCGTGTCGTGGCGATGCAGGAAGTGCCAGTACCAGACACCTGTGGGTATGAATGTAGCATGGCTTTCTTGCTGAGCGTGCAGCAAGATGTGATAGGGTGCTTGCTCCTCTGAGGGAGTAATGCTACAACCAAGCATATCTGCGGGAAGCTTGAAATCAGATATATCCGCTTCTGCGAGCCGTTGAGCGTGGGTTTGAGTGTATACCTTTACACGGTAGGATTGCTCAAGGCTACCGTACTGGTGTGCGTTATACGAGCGGTAGGCAGTGAAAGGAAGCAATGTAATTTCGACCGGGATATGCTGTCTTGAAGCTGACGCGTCTGGAGTGGGACTGAGTGTTCCGCTGGCCTTATCCCGTCGATAGCTCTTTTCCTGTGTAGCTTTGCCTGGGAGGAGACGATATTGTATATATGTAGTGTTTTGTTCGAGGACCATCCAGATGCACTTCTGGAGTAGGAGTCCTTCTCTGCCGCCCAAACGGTATGTAAAAATAGGAGAGCCATTTTCCAGATGGAAAGACTCTAGATGCACGAAGCCGGATGGACTGATAGTGCCATTGCAGTGTTCGTTCGCGCCCAGATAATACGTGCGTTGATCGAATAGAACCTCCTCGTCTATTTTTGTGAGTAGAAGCCGAGGTATCTCAGCATCGGGTGTTTGTGCCACGAGCAGGCCGTGCTCCTTGCGTGTAAGCACACCTGCCACAGTCCCGGCTGCATATCCTCCCTTATTATTAGTTACAAGCCATTCACGTGCTATCGTTTCGTTGAGATCTCGACAAATTGCGCGCTCAATGTATATAGTCATGTGGCTGACCCTCCAGACCCCTCAATGGAATTTCCGCGACTACATATGGGCAGTACTCTTTTTCCTACGTTGAGCTATTTATACGATAACGATAATTGGATGTCTCTCCCAGAGGACAGTGTAGCATAATAGTCTTCAAGATACAGCACTTCTTTCACCAGTTTCACTGAGCCTTAAAAAGTTGTCGTAGATAATGTTCTCTTCACAATGCTTCTATTTGTAATCTATTTGCTGTGAACTGCGCGTTTTTTTCACATTTTTGTAAGAAAACAAGTGGAGAGAGAGATTGGCAAGGTAGTTTGTTAATTCCCTTATGATTGTAGTTGGGTTAATCAATGTACTGGAGATCTGGTTAATGCTCATAGTAAGTGGGGAACCCAAAAATACCAGATAATTGCAACATATGGTTTTTCCAATTAAGATGGTGATGTAAGAGGCTCGTAGGCACTATTAATTTTTTGTACGTGATACTTTATTCCCTCGTTATAGGGACGTAGCAGAGGTAAAGATGGCAATATCTTCACATCCATTGAATTGTCCCCTGTGTGGGCAATTGGATCGAGTGGAAAAGGTAACGTCAGTATACAATGCGGGTTTTTCGATGGGAAATTATGCTGGTACATCGATAGGAGTTGGTTCAGCGGGGGGAAGGTTAGTAGTGACAGGTAGTAGTACACATCTTACAGGGACGCAGCAAACGTTAATAAGTCAAAGATTAGCTCCTCCACTCTCGCCGGTCCAAAGGCATATGAACGATGGAAGTGCATGGCCCGCCTTATTTGTGCCCTGCCTGATATTCACAATTATTTTTGGAGGATGTTTTTTGCTTTTGTTGGGGAACTCAATTGCAAGTGCTTTTAAATTTATCCTATTGATTCCAGTAGGTTTATTTGGGGGGATGGCAGTAATTTTCCTCTTGATGATGATAAGGGCGAGTCACAAAAAGAGGAGCATGATTGAAACTGAGACTCCATATTGGCAACGTGCTATGGAAAAGTGGGATCGATTGTATTTCTGCCATCGTGACGACGTTGTGTTTTCTCCTCAGAGTGGTCGTTATGTCCGTATGGAGCAGATGTCTAGTTTGTTGGTATAAGTGGGGTTAAGTACACCCTCTACATGACTAGCATGCGCACCGCTGCTCACATTGAGGAGAGTGAGCGTTTTGGAGATGCTAGCCCTCCCCGTGGGGGTGAACGGGTGGGAGGGTTAGCATCTTCTAGAAAGTCCTATGTAAACAGTAGTACATCCAGAATGAGTTATAGGATGATAGCGAATGAAAACGAGTGGTTACTGAGATTGGGCGTGAAAGGTTGTACCGTCGTTTACAAAGACAATTTGCTGATTCTGAATATGTACAATAAGATTTTGATGTCCGTTATCGTTGCGTATTTCGCCGGTGACGGGTATGAGATCCTGGCCTTCACCGAAGAGAGTGGGGCCGGTATAAATGTGTGCATGTGCAGCATCCCCGCCGGGCATTTCAAGGATTTCGATATGGCCATGCAAGTTAAGAAAGATAAAATGGGTCGGGTTTGCCGCACTGTCGGAATGGCCGACAACGGCATCGAGTTGTGATGTACGAGGGCGACCATAATGTAAGTCATCCTGGTAGGTTTGCCACCATGAGGAGAGTGATCCCAACACCATCAGCAGCAGCACCGTGCCAACCATGCCGATGAGTAATATTGCCAGGGGAAAGCGGCGCACAGCGTGTGTACGTGGTAGTGCAGCGGTATGCACCTCTGGCCGTGATGGCGCAATTGCAGTCGAGGCAAGGCCCTGTGGCTGACGACTGGCTCGTCGTCTCTGAATAAGGGTTCCCCCCTGAACAGCGGGATCGTCCATAGTATCCGGGGCAGCGTAGCGGCGCGTGCTGCTTGGCATGCGCGCCTGGTAGAAATCATCGTCGTCCGCGACATCGTAGTAGACAGGCTGCGGTTTGCGCGTCTGAGTAACTCCCATCACGGTCCTCCTTCTTGATCGTAAAAATCATTTTAGAACAAAAGTTCTTTATCAGTACCTCGCTAGTATAAACAGAAAATTTGTTCTAGTCAAGAGCAGTAGGACCTTTTGCAGGACTATTCCATTCTCTTTTTTGCTACTGCCGCAGTGAGGCGGTGAGAAGGGTGAGGAGATGAGCGGGGACACCTGGGATCTACTGATAGTCAGGGACCCGCCCAGTCCGCCAGGGTATAAAGCTCCCCTGGGTCTCCTCTCCTTCTAGTCTCGCTGCTGCCGGGATGGTGAGAAGAAAGAAGGGCACAGAACAAGAAGCGCAGTGCGATCTCGCCACAACCACAAATTTTCCAATCTATTCCACGAGGCTCACACCACAATCTTATACGAAAACCAACGCCACTTGAGCGCGGCTAGTGCTGCGCACTCAGGTTTTCGAATAAGCAGTACATTGAATGATGAACAGAAAACGCAGAGAGTAGCAAATCTACCTACTCTCTGCGTTCAGAAGCATTCTTGTGAAGAGCTATTCTGAATAGAACGTATACCTATTTTTACATACGTGTCAAGAGGTACTCTTCCTTGAGATACAGGGCCGGGTTGAGAAAGGCAAGACGATGCTGACAAGCTGACCACCTCATGCAATGATGTCTGTCTATTGAGGTGTACGTGTGCTAGTCTCTCCATGTGTGCGGAATATTGTGTTGATGCTTACTTCTAAACGCGTGTTAGCCTTGTATACAGGTGTTACAGTCAACGACGAGAGCGATGGGAGAATCAGCGTTGTGCGCTACATTGGGAACACTACCGTGTGTATCGATGGCAGGGCTAGCATTTTGATAGGTCGGCTCAGAAATTGAGGTACTGAAGTCAGCACCACCTGCGCCGTTATTCGGGTTGACGCTGACCTGAGTCCAGGTCGTCTCCTTGAGGTTTTGCCCAATGGTAGGACTTTGTGAGGAGTTCAGCAGCGCAATTGTGTCCCCTTTTCCTTTAATCCCCACGTGGGAGAGCGAATTGATGCTAAGTGAGACGCTTGTGAGAATCACACCAACGAGGATAAGTAGTGTTACAAGATGTAGAACGCGCATTGGCTTCAGTTGTCTCATAAAAAAGACTCCTTTTGTTTGTGACCGCTCTAAAATTAACCTGATTTAAGGACATACAAGAGACCGAAGGTTCCTCAGAAAAGAGACACAGTAGATGAGCAAGCGAGCGATGTTGTACTTCTGATTCTCTAAAAACGTAGAACCTCTCCATCTCATTATCCACTTTTATAATGATGAACATCTATGTCTATAGTACTAATGGGCTATTCTATTTAAACGTTTGATGTGAGTTAGATCAAGAGCTTTGTTGAAGACGGAAGGTAGGAGCGAGGCAGGTGCCAGTACATTTCAGTTAGTGTGGATGTTAGCCCTCTCTCCCTGACAGTTTTGTGCGTCGCCATGAATGGCGAGACGGACCCCGTTCACGGCGTCCCTCTCTTCGCCCAATGAATTGGGGGGACGAGCTGACGCTCGTGAGGAAACGCGTCGCAGGAGAAGGTGGTCCAAGCCAGCAGAC
>DAOUDD010000118.1:0-9552 GCA_034431765.1 Ktedonobacteraceae bacterium
CGCTCGAACGGCAGGAACGTGGCGAGGTCGCTACAGCCGCTACAGCCGCTCGCTAGCGCATCTAAGCTGTTTCAGTCGAGAGAACCGAGAAAAGCATACCTTCTCGATTCTCTCCGCTTTTTATGCTACAGGTGCGTACATCGCCTCTACCGTGTGTTCAAGTCCCTCTGCAAAGTGCACCGATGGCTCATAGCCGAGCAGCCGTTTCGCCTTGCGAATGTCTGCCAGGCTGTCGTGCACGTCTCCTGGACGCGCAGTTCGATACTCTGCCTCGGTATCGCTATGCAACAGCTTTCGTGCAATCTCCAACACTTTGTTGAGCGAGACTCTCTCTCCACAGCCGATGTTGATCGCCTGACCGTTTGCCTCTATCGCCGTTGCTGCCAGCAGATTGGCCTGGACGACATTCCCAACATAGGTGAAGTCTCGCGTCTGTTCCCCATCTCCGTAGACAATAGGACGTTGTCCGCTCAGAAGCGCTGTAAGGAAACGTGGAATAACGGCGGCATACTCTGAGTGTGGATCTTGTCGCGGTCCAAAGACGTTGAAGTAGCGCAATGCCACCGTCTCCAATCCATAAATTCGTGTGAAAACACCACACAGCAGCTCACCGGTAAGTTTGTGGACCGCATAGAATGATAAGGGTTCTAACGCCATCTCTTCGTGCTTAGGCAATGTGGGCGTATTGCCATAAACAGATGACGAGCTTGCATAAACGACACGCCGTATACCTGCATCCCTTGCTGCTAGCAGAACATTTTGCGTTCCATTAATATTTGTTTCAAGTGAAAGGGCCGGGTTAGCAATTGAGCGAGGGACAGAGGCAAGCGCCGCCTGGTGAAAGATGACCTCAACTCCTTGCACCGCTTCTGCTACAGCATCTCTATCTCTGAGGTTGCCTGAAAAAACCTCTAGCTTTCCTGACAGTGTTTTCAGAAAATCAATGTTGTCCTGACGGCCCGTCGCGCAATTATCAAAGATACGTACCGTCTCCCCTTTGCGTAATAACGCCTCGGTAATATGTGAACCAATAAAACCGGCTCCTCCAGTTACAAGATAACGTGCTGAACTCATAGCTATCCTCCCTCTGCTTTTCTTAGGGGAAAGCAGAGGTGTCTCCTTTCTCGAACTCCAATCATAAACACGCTTTACTCTTCATCAAATCGGCCTGGGACGCTACAAGAAGAGACGCTATTGGCTGTGTTTATGAAAAAAGATCGAAAGAGCAATTACATCACTATGAAGTTTGTCATTTTCATAAATATTCTGCGTCCTTTTTTCACTACATCAAGATTGCTTTTCCAAACCGTGATAGCACAGGCCTTAGCCTTCCCACGATCTCGATTACCCTTGATTTCCTGGCGAATTGTTGTACCTGAGAGACTAGTGACGAAGTATGCCTTTTCTACTGTGTCAGCTCTTTAACCATGCGTTGCACTCGACCTCCATCAGCACGACCTTTAGTCTCTTTAGCCGCTAGAGGCATCACTTTACGGAACTCGCGCCCCTGTGTGTCTATCAGACCTTGAATAATTGTGCGCAGTTCGTCATCGCTCATCTGCGAGCTTTGCAGGTACGCCTGGAGAATATCCATCTCGTGCTGTTCCTTCTCGGCAAGCTCAATACGTCCACCCTGTTTATAAAGTGGAATAGCCTGGTTGCGCTTCTTAACTTCCTGCTCCAGAGCTTTTAGCGCATCAGTCTCAGTCAATGGTTTGCCATAATCAAGACTTTTACGGTCTGTCCGAGCCACTTCAACGTTATGTATAGCGCCCAGAGCCATGCGCAGTGTATCCAGGCGTACCTGATCACGCGCCCTCTGCGCCTCCTTGATGTCCTGGCGCAGTTTCTGTTCAATAGGAAATTCCTGCCGTGCTTCTGCCATCGGTTACCTTCCTCGTGCGCCTGATTATACTACGATAGACGTGAAAACGCACGCAGAAAAACACACGGACCATCCAATTTCTGGATGATCCGCTTCTGTATGAATGAAGAGAGCGATCTGATGTAGCGTCTGACGTTCAACGCTATATTATCTGTTCTCCTTAGGCAGTTCGCAAGGATCGAGCATGTGGCGCGCCTTGATTGCCTGGAGTGTCGCTTTCGTCGTTACCATCGCCGTCTCCCTTGTCACAAAACCAAAGCCAGAAGGGGAGTTGAAGGGGCTGGTCTATAGCCTGACGCCAAAGGTAAAAGCGCCCCCACCGTCTGGTACAAACGCCACGTCGTGCTGGCAGCCATCGCTATCGCAATATTCATTGTTTTCAATTAACAGCAAGAAGGAGAAATATATGAGCCAGGAACAGATACAGGACAACGAGAAGAAGGGTACGCAGGGCATGGAGGATTCAGGGGAGACCCACCGCCTCTCCATCTCCGCAACGATTGGCGCAACCATCGGGGTAATCGGGCTAGTAATTCTGCTCTACGGTCTCCTAGGCCACGCCGACTATAGCCGCAGCCAGGGTATCAACATCAACCTCTGGTGGGGCCTCTTGATGGTCATCTTCGGCCTACTCATGGGCGGAGGCAGCTACCTCTCCTCCCATAGACGAGCTGTGTAGAACGTACACCATAATTCAAAACCTGTATCGCTTGCGTATGCACAAGACTAGCTCCGTAAGTCTCTACGAAGCTAGTCTTGTGACAACACATTTAGCAGGAGAGCGGTTTAGCTTCCATAGAGAAGCGGAAAAGAAACAGGTTCTTCCGCAGTCTCGATGATGATAGTGTGGTATACTAAAAGCAGAACAAAATCCTCTGGAAAGCCATGTGAATTGGCTGAAGCTCATTAAACAGAGTATATACGGTCAAGTCAGGCTTCCTCTGCTTCGACAACGCGTGCTTTGGGGTACTTAAAGAAGAATTGGAGAAGAATCCTTCAGCTTCTAAGGAAACAGAGCACTTCTCGATAGGAGAAAGAGATGAGTGAGCTTTCACTCCGAGAAGTCACACGAGAGAACTGGCGCGCCACACTAAGCCTGGCCGTTTTTCCTGAACAGCAACGCTTTATCGCAGATTATACTCCTATTGCGGCCATCGCGCTGGCAAAAGCATATATTCGCCCTGCGGGACTTACTTGGGTCCCTTACGCCTTTTACGCCAATACTGAAATGGTGGGCTTTATCGAACTCGCATATGAGCCAGAGAGCGCAGACAACTATTGGATCTTTCACTTCTTTATTGACCACCACGTCCAGGGGAGAGGCTATGGAAAAGAGGCGCTCCGCCTCATTATTCAATTGGTCCGAGACCACCATCCGCATTGCCAGGCAATTCAGCTCACCACCCATCCAGAAAATGAACATGCCCAGCGCCTCTACACCAGCCTTGGATTTCAACCCACAGGAGCTACCTTAAGCGACGAACCCGTGTATCGGCTTTCCTTCAAACCATAACTGTGTGAGTGCTACACCGATTCGGTCCAGATTCTCCATGCGCAGAGATGTATTCGGTTTACCATGACACATACCTGCGCCTTGAAGACGTTTTACTCGGTAGAAAATTTTGCGTGTCATACTTATTTTCATCGCATCACCTATCTTTCAACCTCCTTTTAACACCCCCATTCACTATTTCATCATAAGCCTATTCCATACAAAAGCAACTTTAACTTACCACCTCTCTTACGTTCAAAAATACAGAAAGACAAAAGGAGCAATGCGAGATGCACGTCAAAGACCAACAATGGAAACAAACAGACTTTGGCGCTACAATGCCAAAGTCATGGAAACCACAACAACAAACAGCTCAACCGTCAGTGCTAAAGATGGGACAAACGTGGAAAACATATTGGGCAGCACAAGGAGAACTCTGGCGAACGGAAGCAGAGATTGACGTGTCACGACAGCAAATTTTAACGGATCAACTGCACATCCAGTATGCTGATAATGAATTAAAACATCCATTTAAACAGATGCATTTGAATCGCGCAGATCTTGAATGGCTCATACACCTTCTTCCTGAGCAGAATACATTAAATTTAGAAGGAGTTGTACTCAATCGGGTACAACTTCGGAGCTTACCCCTGAAAAGAGCTAACTTCACCAATGCACGGCTAGAAAGAGCTGACTTCTTTGGTGCAGAGTTAGAAGGAGCTATCTTCGTCGATGCAGAGCTAGAAGGAACGTTCTTCACCCATGTGAAGTTAGAAGGAGCTAACTTCTTACATGCAAAGACACCGAATCACGGAAAAACTCGCCCCCACTCCTCCCCCTACCCCTCACTCGTGCTCATGAGATACAATGAGAGGGGAACAAATTTTTTCTGTACACAACGTCGTGTTAGAAGGAGAGAGCGATTGCTATGGCTACAGTAATTGAAAATGTTGTATCTCGTGCTCAAAAACCGTTTAAGAATGAACCCGTGCTCGATTTTTCACGCGAGCAAGATAGACAGGACCAGACCGAGGCACTGGAAAAGGTGAAGAGCGAACTTGGTCGTACCTACCCGCTGGTCATCGGCGGCAAGAAGATAAAGGGCGAGGATACCTTTGCCTCGATCAATCCGGGACAGCCGGACCAGGTGGTCGGGCGTTTTGTGCGTGCAACGGTAGAGCAGGCCAATGACGCGGTACGTGTGGCCGCCGAGACGTTCGAGAGTTGGAAGAAAGTCTCGGCCCAGGAACGCGCGGGTTATCTTTTTGCCGCCGTTGATCTGCTGCGCCAGCGTCGCTTTCTCATGAATGCCTGGATGATCTACGAGGTCGGCAAGAGCTGGATTGAGGCTGATGCTGATACGGCAGAGGCAATTGATTTTCTGGAGTTCTATGCTCGCGAAGCAGTTCGCCTGTCAGAGAAGCAGCCAATCGTGCCCATGGATGGCGAGGACAATCAGCTTGTCTACATCTCACTGGGTGTCGGTGCCGTAATACCACCCTGGAACTTCGCCTGTGCCATCATGGTCGGTATGACCAGCGCTGCGTTCGTCGCAGGCAACACTGTTGTGCTTAAACCCGCCAGTACTGCACCAGCCGTCGCATACCAGTTCATACAAATTCTTGAAGAGGTTGGCCTGCCTGCGGGCGTGGTAAACTATCTCACCGGCTCCGGTTCGGTCGTTGGTGACGCTCTGATTGACAATCCTCAGACACGTTTTATCGCCTTCACCGGTTCTCGCGATGTTGGCCTGCGCATCTACGAGCGTGCGGCAAAGCATCAACCCGGTCAGCGCTGGCTCAAACGCACGATCCTGGAGATGGGCGGGAAAGATGCCGTTGTGGTCGATGAGACTGCCGATCTGGATTCCGCAGCCGCAGGGATCGTGGCTTCGGCCTTCGGTTTCCAGGGCCAGAAATGTTCTGCCGGCTCCCGCGCCATTATCGTAGAATCGGTCTATGATAAGGTGCTACAGAAGGTGCTCGAAAAGTCTAAAAACCTCTCCTTTGGCGATGTCACTCAGCCCGGCACCTATATGGGTGCGGTGATCGACGAGAATGCGATGAAAAAGATTCTCGATTACATCGAGATCGGCAAGCAGGAAGGCCGCCTTGTCCAGGGGGGCAAACACGAGGGACCCGGCTACTTTATTGAGCCAACGATCTTTGCCGACGTGCCACCAACTGCTCGCATTGCTCAGGAAGAGATATTTGGACCGGTGCTCGCGGTGATCAAGGCACGCGATTTTGACGATGCTCTGCACATCGCCAACGATACCGAGTATGGCTTGACCGGCGCGCTCTACTCCAAAGACCCCGAACGTATCGAGCGTGCAAAAGTTGACTACCATGTGGGCAACCTGTACTTCAATCGCAAATGTACAGGCGCTATGGTAGGCGCACATCCCTTTGGCGGCTTCAACATGTCTGGCACAGACTCAAAGGCCGGCGGTAAAGACTACCTGCTGCTCTTCACCCAGGCCAAGACGATTTCCGCCAAGAAATAATAACCCGGAAGAAGGAGTGCCTGATGACTGGCATTGTAAAATTGAGTGCAGAGGCAAACCCCGCAACCTGGCATATCTCTCTACCATTTCTCGGCGAGGAGGAGATTATCGGTGCCTATGTGCTGGCTGGTAAAGAGGAATTGGCAATCATTGATCCAGGACCAAGTTCGACTGCCGAAGCGCTCTTAACGAGATTGCGTGACGCAGGCTTTGATCCGCGCAACGTCACCCATCTGTTGCTAACACATATTCACCTCGATCATGGTGGCGCAGCGGGTATGTTGCTGCGCGCAATGCCCAAAGCGACTGTTTACGTGCATAGCAAGGGCGCTCCTCACCTTATTGATCCGACAAAGTTTATCGCCAGCGCATCGCGCATCTATGGAGAGCGCATGCAAGAGTTGTGGGGCGAGATTGTCCCTGTCCCGGAAAGGCGTGTTCGGGTGCTTGATGATGGTGACATCTTCACTGTTGCGGATCGCCGTCTGGAGATTCACTACACGCCGGGTCACGCCATCCACCACGTGGTCTTCTACGATGTGCATACCGGTGAACTCTTTACTGGTGACGCTGCTGGCGTGCGCTTGCAAAACATCGACTGCCTGCGCCCTCCCACCCCGCCTCCTGACATAGATCTTGAGACCTGGTATGAGACAATCACTAAACTGAAGCAATTGCGGCCGGATGTGCTCTACCTGGCGCACTACGCTGGTGTGCGTAATCCAACCGCGTATCTTGAACGCCTCCGTGAGAAGCTCATCTCATGGGGTGACTTCGTCCTCTCAGCCATGCGCGACGGCAAGGAGGAGCAGGAGATCATACGCATGCTCACGCAACAGGGCAACAAAGAATTGCAGAGCCGTGGTGGAAACGAGCACGATCTGCGCCGCTACGATCTCGCCGCCAACCACGCCATGTGCGTGCAAGGCTTAATGCGCTACTGGCGCAAAAAACACCCGGAACGGTTATAACAAATATCACACAAGTATGTCGGGAGGGTGCAAGGGTTATTACATTTCACCTAAGATAACTGCTCAAAGAGAGCAGAAACATTCGGCGCATAGGGAGCGGGCTTGCGGTACAATTCAGTTCGTGCGAATGTTGGACGCGTAGCGGGCTTGCCTCGCTCAAGAACGAAGAGGAGCGAGGCAAGCCCGTTCCCCACGCGCCGTTTGGTTCAGCGTTCTTCCGACCATCTTAGAGCGGCCTTACGTGAATTGTATTGGGGCTTGCCCCGCTCCCGCTCTTTTACCCTTATGTGAAGTATAGCGAGCGCAAAGACCCCCACTACGCAATTTCTATCTTGATGCAGATGGAAATGCATTTGAATCCCCAACACACAATACATTCATCTAAACAACTTACACAACAAATCCCCGTACGCGCAGCAACGTCTCATCCGGCATTAGCTTCACAAACTCCGCACTCGCCTCCCACAACTCTGCCGCCTTCTCCTGATCATACGATTCTTTGGACGAGTAGGTCTCTTTCAAAATGTGGAAATATTTCCCCGTTATCCCTTCTAATGCAGGATCGAGTACAAGGCGCGCCATCGCATTTCCAGAAGCCTTAACAGTAGAGATATCTGTACCTAATAAACGTACAATAGCGTGGAGAATAGGTGATGTCCATAATTGTTGGACAAATGATGGTTGCTCCCGAATAAGCTGCGTGCTAGGAGTTGCCCCAGGATCATAAGCATTCACGGTAATTGGTCGCTCCAGCGTACTAAGTCCTTCAGCCCGTAACCTGCGCGAGAGTTCATAAGCACAGAAGAGGTTGCAGAGCTTTGAGCTGGAATAGCGCCGTATACCAGATAAAGGACGCGCCCCTGTTTTTTCCGGCCATGCCAGGCTCTTCGCATCCCGATAGAGAGGAGGATTAAAACGACCATCCAGCGTATCTGGATCATGTGTACCACTGCTCACAAAAACGATCCGTGCGGGCGCAACCAGAGAACGTAGCAAGAGATTAACCAGCAAGAAATGTCCCAGATGATTGACTCCAAAAAGTGTCTCAAACCCATCTTCTGTATAGGTAATTGATTGTTGAGCGCCTAATCCCGCATTACAAACAATGGCATGTAAAGGTGGCAAATTCCGATCTGCAAAATCTCTCGCAAATCCTCGTACAGAGGTAAGAGAGCCAAGATCAAGCCGCATCGCCTCAATCTGCTCATGCCCCGTTTCGGAGCGCAGCCCTTCAACCGCCCTCATCGCCTTTTCCATATCACGGCTAGCAATCACAACATGCCAGTGAGCACCCGAACTCGCCAGCCTCTTTGCACATTGATATCCCAACCCTGTGTTGCCCCCTGTGACGATCACACTCTTCTTTGCACGTTCATTCATTAATAACCTCCTGAAATTATGCAATTCTGACAATGAAATTCTTTCTCCTCAACCCTGGCACGCACTCCTCCCCTTGCACCGATCAGCTCTGCTAGCTATACTGAACGTACCAGTATTGTAATCGATAAATGTGTACAATGTCAACATTGTGTTCCTTGTCAACATAAGAATATGTCAGAAAAAATGAGTGGTCAAAAGTCCATCTCGAAGCCATATCATCATGGGCAGCTACGCGAGGCATTACTGGCTGCCGGGCAGGCTCTCCTGGTAGAGGAGGGGGTGAGCGGACTCGACCTGCGCAAAGTCGCACGGCGAGCTGGCGTCAGCCATTCCGCTCCCTACCGCCACTTTGCCGACAAACAGGCTTTGCTTGCTGCGATTGCAGAGAATGGCTTTCACCAGTTGAATGGTCAGATCGAGAGAGAATTACAGCATGCAGGCGCTGATCTCCAGGAACGCCTGACAGTGCTGGCGCGTGCCTACACCCAATTCGCACGAGAGCATTCTGCCCTGATGCGCGAAATGTTTAGCGGCTTAACAATCAATCGTGCAGCCTATCCAGATCTCTATAAAGCGTCAAAAGTAGCCTTCACATTCACAATCGAGACAATCCAGCACGGTCAGGAGCAGGGGAAGATCGCGAAAGGAGACTCGATCCAGCTCACCCTGGTTGCCTGGTCACTCGTACACGGCCTGGCAATGCTACTCGTCGAACACCAGATTCCCGAAGCGGAGAACAACGACGAAGTCGTCGAACAGATGGTGCGGATGAGCATTCAAACGTTATATAATGGGTTGTCCGAGACCCATCAGGAAAATCCATGATTACGTAGGAGTACATCATCATGAAACTTTCACGCGATCATCTAGAAGCAATCGCCCGCCAATGGATTATTGAAGGCTGGCAGAGAGGAAACGCCGCAGAGGTGCGCTCGATGTACGCGCCCAATTTCGTTGATCTCAGCAATCCGGACAAAGAGCGCGGCACCCGTGACGACAACATACAGGGCATCGTCAAACTCTTCGCCGCCTTCCCCGACTTTCACGCCGTCATTGACGATCTGATCATCGATGTCGATACTGGGAAGGTAGCGATACGCTGGCACGCAATGGGAACGCAACGCGGCCCGTTCTTCAACGTCGAGCCAACCGGCAAGCGCATCAGCTTCCATGGCATCGAAACTCTCCATATCGACGACGGCCTCATCACCGAGCGCTGCGGCGAGTGGGATGCTGAGCAAATACTGCGTCAGTTGGGGGCGCTGGCATGAATGGGCACTCTCCTCACTTCCTCGCTGACGAAGTCGAGCGCGTTCTC
>DAOUDD010000119.1:0-13253 GCA_034431765.1 Ktedonobacteraceae bacterium
CCACTTCTGCTCAGTCAGATGAGCGAATGCTAGACGCGTAGCGTCGTTTCTGAATGTGGCTTAATATCATTCTCATGGAAATACAAAGGAATTATGCATGCGCACAAATCATTCTTCACAATGGAAACAACTTAGAAAGCCCTTTATTAAAAGTGCAAAGATCAGCCGTGCCGTGCTGCTCCTCTTCTGCTTGCTGCTGTTCAGTGGCTGCGGCACCGGCACACTCATTGACGAATTAAATCCTCCACCAACTCCACCTCCTGCGGATCAGGAGACAGCTACTCCTACGCCTGTCCCTCTCGGCTCCGTTGCGCTGCGAGAGATACACATGTTTGACCAGAAGAATGGGTGGGCACTGACAGAGGATAAACACATCCTGCACACCACTAATGGACCTCAGCAATGGCAGAATGTAACCCCATCCCAATTCGGCACGCCTGATACTCTTGAAGCTGCAAACTTTCTGGACGCTCGCTATGCCTGGATTGGCATGAAGATACATGGTAGCTTCTCCGTTCTCTACACAGTGGATGGTGGCAACATCTGGCTGCAAACGTTCCTGCTCGGACCTGGCAAGGCCATTCAGCAAATTCACTTCGTAAACTCTACTTACGGCTGGCTCCTCTTCCAAAGGGATGCAGCAAATGCAGACGGGAAAACAGTCGAACTCCTCAGCAGTAGCAACGGTGGACAGACCTGGCTCACAATTGCATCCTCCACCCCCGCGACAAACAACTCTCAGCAGAAGCGACTACCATTAAACGCGGCAGAAACAGCCATCACCTTTAAAGATGCACGAACCGGCTGGCTCACCGGTCAGAGCACAGATACGCAGCACTTCCCTCTTCAGATGACACGTGACGGCGGTCAGACGTGGCAGCAGCAAGATCTGAAAGTATCGTCGGCAAATGGAGAAGACTCTATCACCACACAGTCTCCTATCTTCCAGAATGACACTAACGGCTTCCTTCCCGTACTTCTCTCCACCACAAACGGAACTGACGCTACGCTGATTGTATACACGACAAGAAATGGTGGGCAGAATTGGAGCGCCACTACGCCGGTTTCAGGGATCTCCAGCGCTTTCACCTCTGGCATGGAAAGCATCTTTTTTAGCGATGCGCAGCACGGCTGGGCGGTCGGCAACGCTACCAATATCTATGCCACAAGCGATGGCGGTAAAAGCTGGTCGGTTGTCAGTTCTAAATTGGTAGACAACATCAAAACGGTCTTACAGCTCAACTTCATCTCCGACACGCAGGGCTGGGCACTCTGCAGCGCTACAAACGGACGCTCCATCCTGTTACAGACTGGAGATGGAGGACAATCATGGTCACAGGTAGTGCAAGATTCTCAGGATGAACCAGTCCCCAACGTGTAAATATATAGGGAGGAAGACGTGCTGTCTTCCTCCCTCATTTTTTGTGGTTTTTGCCACGTTGCTACACCCTACACATTCACTCTTCCCGCTCGCCAGGCATTAACAGACTGTTTAACTGCCTGGATGTAACCTTGCACATCGTTCTCGCTTGCAGGGGCGTAACGCGGGATGATCTGATCGACGGTGCTTAAGTGCCAGCCCTCAATATAGGTCTGGCGAATCAGCTCACACCAATCTACAAAGCTCGCCTCCCAGCTTGAGTACATACGGAAACCGTCAGCGCACGCGTAATCAGGTGTACAGCGAATATTGCCAAGCGAGTTGGTCACGCTGGCAATACCGTACTTGCCAAATGTGCTCTCGTGCTGGAAAAAGGCCAGCGCGTAGACTGGATCAATACCGTAGCGCACAGTAGTGTCATAAAGCGCTTGCCCCTTGCCTTGAGCCGGCGAATCATATGCATCCAGGACGCGGTTGATAAAGGCAGCAGTTACAGTTGGCGCATGCAACAGGGCATAGCCATCCGCATTCCCTTTCCTTTCACCGACGTACCCACCAACCAGGCGATTCCAGGTATCCAGGTCTGCAACGCCATTGGTAGCGATCCTGCTCCTACTCTGAAAGCTTTTTACAGCGGCAAGCGTTTGAGCGTCGAACTGCCCGTTGACGTTCAGATGCGCACTATGAGCGTTCAGTTGGCGCTGCAGTGCAACGACGGCATCGCCATTGCTCCCCTGCTGCGTCTGTACGATCAGCTTGACCCAGGTAACAGCGTTCACTACGCCGTCGGCGTTCAGATCGTTCTGCTCCTGAAAGCTTTTGACGCTGGAAGCAGTCTGATCACTGAATTGCCCATTGGCATCCAGCGTGTCTCCCTGCTGGCGCAACATATACTGAATGCTGCGCACATTCTCGTCTCGCTTGCCAGAGCGATAAACGGGCCAGAAGCGAGCCTGAGACGCTGAAGCCGAAGAAATAGGAAGGGCAAGCTCGACGAAAAGGGCAAGCACCAGGAAAGCACACGCTCCGAGGCTCAGCCAAAGACACCTCTTTATACTCTTGTTCTCTCTCGTCAATCCTTTTCCTTTCATTCATAAAAATATAGAAAAGAATATACTCCAACAGTTCTGCTAATCTTCACTGTGTTCCCTCTTTATTATACTCGCAGATCGACAAAATGCATATACTTTGCAACCCTTTTCAGTATCGTGGCGCTACACACTACTTTGCCGTGCAAGAGGCCTCCATCGAACTCCCCTGCATAGCTCGTTTTCCAGTACTATGACCATTCGGGAAACGGATAACAATGTCTTGCGCATAGCTCGCTATCTCTGGTGAGGCTCCACACCAGATATCGGTACGCAATACATAGATCCCTTCTTTGCGTCCTGTTCCTGTTACCTTTTTCAGCGGCTGCCCCTCGCTTTGTAGCGTCAGCGATCCTACAACCATTTGACACGGGACAACTTCTATCTGTGTTGTACACATAACGATTATTCTCGCCTGCAACCCTTCTGGTCGCGCCTCGGTACGCAGACAGGTTGAGGCAGTGTAACCAGAGTTTTGTGCCAGTGTTCCACAGTTATCTCTCCTCGTGAGCGTAGATGTGATATCCGTTTCATGAATAAGCTGGTACCATACATCTGTGTTGATCAGTCCATTGACAGGAAGGCCGTGCGCTTGTTGAAATGTTCGTAACGCCTGACGCGTGTTGTGGTCAAGGTCACCATTGGTTTGTAGGTCTGCATTCGCTAAGTTCAGCCCAAGCTGCATCTGTAATGCCAGTATACTATCTGGTGTTTCGCCAGAAGGAGGGGGAGTCACTAACGCTTCCCATGTCGCTGCTTCGACAATTCCATTTGCATTGATGTTATGATCACGTTGGAACTGTTCAACGGCGTTCTTTGTCAACGGTCCGAAAAAACCATCAACACCCGCATCCCCTAAAGAATACCCATGGGAGCGCAATAGGAGTTGCAATGTAAGCGCCGTCAGCCCTTCTGTCCCCTGGTTGTATGCGGGCCAGTTCCGTTGGGGGTGGCGCGAGAGCAACCAGAAGGATGCTGTTCCACCAAAAAGAACGATAAGCACACAGGACAGCGCTATAATACGTGAACGACTTCTAAAAATCCTATGAAATATTGATGTGCGAGGAGAGAAGATGACAGAAGAGGATGACCTATCTGACCTATCCGTTACTATATCTGTTGTCTCTTGCTCTGATATCTCTTGCGGGATGTCAGTGATCGCTCCGACTGCCTCGTCTGCAGACATTTCCGCGTAAGATAGGAGCCCCAGATCCTGTGCATTTTTGTCAAAAAGTTTACAAAGTTTCTCACGATAATATGGGCTGGGAAGGACTTCTCCTCGCTCCCAACGGCTTATATACGAGGAGGCAGGTGCCCCTATCTGTTCAGCCAGGTATCCCTGCGACCAGCCCCGTAGCTCTCGCTCTTGCTTCAATAATGTATTGGCAGTAGTCGATTTTTCCTGTGTCATCGCTTTACTGTAGCGCTAAAAGAGTTTCTACTCTACTCTGAAAGAATGCGCTATTGCTCCTTTCATGCGAGAATATAGGCTGAAGAACAGCTTCGCTTTTGCTGACTTCATGTACGTTTTCACTCTTGCTCAACCGCTTTTTGTTACGGATGTATACATACTATTGTCTTTTGAATCGATATTTCCCTCTATAATAAACGTTGCTGCAATAGGTTGGTAGCTTGCGCGACAAAATGGCTACATCTATGTATATATACACATATTGCTCTGTTAATATTGATTGTACGTTCAAAAAGCAGAACCAAACGACGCGTCCATCATTTCTCATAGCACGGGATGCAATCAACATTGGCAGAGCAATACTCTACTCTCTCTTTTCCAAACGCAAAAGTTGCTCCAGCCATATCATGACTGGAGCAACTCTCTCTCAGGAAGTGATGTATTAGAAGCTGGGTGAGACAATAGCGTATGCTTGACGCGAAGCTGGAGAATACGGACCTACCTGTGCAACCCTGTTCCCATAATTACCCTCGATACTGATTACCTGCCCATTCGGTAGTACCTTGACGATAATACCAACATGAACACTGGTGTCACCATTCTGTGGGCCGGTGCCAAAGAGAATCGCATCGCCTGGCTGCGGATTCGAGAGGCCCTTGTGGAGCGTGTGGTGCCGCTGCCCATAGTAGTAGAAATCACCGCTGAATGCTGTGTGGAAGTCAACACCCGCCTGCCTCCATGTCCAACTGGCGAAGAGTGCACACCAGGGTTCGCACGGCCCATATGGGTTACAGTTGGAGCCATCAGGAATCTCATGAATTCCTTTGCGCAGTTCGTTGCGTGCTGCGTTGACAATCTTGTCTCTGCCATTGCCAGAATGTGTATCTCCACCAACTACACGCACAATATTCATTGCCTTCATTGTGTCTGACCCTGCAATACCGTCAACGGCAAGATGGTGTGCGCTCTGGAACTTTTTGACTGCGTCGAGTGTTATGGGACCATAATCACCATCCTGATCAGTACCCGCAACCTTCTGCACTTGCTTCACTTTATTAGATAGAGCATTATCTGTCTCCGGGCCTGCCACACCGTCTATCTGCTTGAGATTATTGTCGCTCTGAAACGCAATAATCGCTTCCTTTGTCTGTGGACCCATCACACCATCAACGCCACTCAATGGCAGGTAGTCAAGTCCCGCAAGATCTCTCTGTACCTCGCGCGTGTCCATGGTAACAGCAGAGGTCGCACTAGCAGGCTTCAGCGTTGTAAAGGCAAATGCACCAACGAGTGCAACTGCAACCAATAATCCAAATGCATACATACGCCGCACGGCAGGTGATGCTTTCCAAAAATGTCCCATCTCATTTCCTTTCTTGTGGGAGGCACATCCCTCATGCAGAGGTTTCATTGTACCGCTTCCCTTTTTTAATACCGATTCTTTTCTTGATATGCTTTGAGAAGATGTTCATAAAAGATGCTTCAATCGGGGAACAAAAGTTCCGCTTCTGGATGCATATGAAGATCTCTCAACAAGATGCTGATACACAGAGCAGTACTGGTCGGGCTTCACTATCCCGAAATAGAGCACTGTTTTCTTTCTCTCATGTCTCGCCCTGTACCCTCACAACATCTGCGAAAAGCATAGTGGAAATTGAGCTTGAAACGAAGACCATTTATGAGACAGCACTGAGACATTCGCTCAACATGAGCATGACACATGGTTTCTGGAGGGAAAGTGATCGCAAACGGAGGTTTCATCAAGATATTGAACTTTGCACCCGAATCTACGTACATACTTGTGTATACCTGTTTATCTATGAGCAGGCACGAATCTTGCCTTACCTATTCCTTACTATAAAATGGAATGACACTTAAAAAACTGTGGAGGATTAGATACATTATGGATGCTCGTTTCTACAATGCAAAAGATATGAACATTGAGCTGATTGCACGTGACCTGGTAAGAATGTACGCGGCAATGGGCTACCAGGCTCAGCAACTTGGCAACGACGAACAGACGATGGTTCAGATTAAGAAAGGTGGCGATTTAGAGGCCCTCATTGGCTTGCAGGCCGCGCTCTCCCTGACCTTACAGCGCACAGAGAACGGCGTGATGGTAGCCATCGGTCAGCAGAAGTGGATTGATAAAGCAGCGGTGGGTGCAGCAAGCCTTATTATTCCTGTTTTGTGGCCTTTGACCTTTTTCGCAGGCTTCGGCATTCTGCGCCAGGCTAACCTGGGCAACGAAGTGCTCAGCATGGTCGATGGGTTGATCCGTCAGCACTACCCCAACGTTCAGGCTGGTCCCGCCCCGGCCTCACCTTTCGGGATGAGCTTTTAGAAATTTTCGCTAATGCTTGAGTGCTTGTAAGCACTTGTCTCCGATACATCTGGCCTTCGCCGAAATGTTCAAAGAGCGCTAGAACGACCGCCGTGTAGGGCGTGCGCTTACCCCAAAAGGGATCCTTGCCTCGCTCTTGAACGAGAGGGGAACAAGCCCTGATACATTTCACGTAAGGCCACATGTTCAAAAAAGACTGAAACGACCGCTGCGTAGGGAGCACGCTTGCCTCGCTCCTACCAAACGTAGTAAACGAAATGCGTGATTTCTGAACGTGAGAGACGAGCCTACCTCTACGCACTGGTTCTCCTCACATCAGAAAATTCGACCTGACATATCTGCGATGCTAGTAAGACAACGTATGATATACTTTAGCAACAGTGTAACAAAAGAACAGTAAAGAGAAGGAAAGCGAGTCGGAGGATATAGGATGGATGCCCGCTTTTATAACTCGGATGATATAGATATTGAACGATTAGCAAGCGATCTGGTCAGCGCTTACCTGGCTCAGGGCTATCTGGCTCAGCAGGTAGGGAGCCGCGACCAGGTGCTTGTGCAGATCAAACGCGGTGGCGACTTCCAGGCCATTATTGGCATGCAAGCGGTACTCTCGCTCACCCTCCAACGCACTTCTGGAGGAGTGCTGGCGATGATCGGTCAGCAGCGCTGGGTGGACAAAGCCGCCGTGGGTGCTGTTGGTATCGTGGCGATGCCAATTCTCTGGCCCTTAGCAATCACTGCCGGGGTGGGCGCACTGCGCCAGGCTAGCCTGGGCAACCAGGTGCTCAATATGGTTGATGGACTGGTACGCCAGCAAAAACCAGGAATCAACGTCGGTCCCGTTCCATCGTACTTGATGCCACAGGTGCAGCAGGGGATGGGAACACCTCCCGCTGATGTGCCATACTATACACCTCCAGCACGACGAGCTGATCCCGCACCGGTAGCACCTGCACCGGCAACATATTCAGCTCCAGGCCAACTACGCTGTACAAACTGTAACACGCCCTACGAACCGGGCGATACCTTCTGTACCGGCTGTGGTCGTCCACTTTCAGCACCCAGATTGTATTGTCAAAATTGTAATACAGAGATCAAGCCAGGGGTCTCATTCTGCCCTAAGTGCGGGGCCTCGACCTTCTCGACAGTCTCCGCTACTCAACAAGCGCAGCCACGCCCTGCACCAACGATACCAGCTCCGACCGTGACGTACACACCTGCCTCGCCACCGCCTGCACCCACTGTTCAGTCGGCACCGCTCTATACGCCACCGGCGCAACCGAAGCCAGAGATTCCCTATTACACGCCGTCAACCGCCTCGGCACCACCACCGGTGCAGCCTCGGCCCGAAACACCTGTCTATACACCGCCACCGGCCCCAGCAAAGCCAGAGCCACCGCCTTATGTGCCGCCCGTGACCTCGGCTCCGGTCATTCCACCGCAGCCGACCGTCTACTACATTCCAAGTGGACAGACTGCCGATAGCGCTCTAACCGTGACTCCTCCACCGTCAGCACAGCCAACGGAACCATATTACGTGCCACCGGTGACGCAGGAGCCGACGATCAAGGCACAACCGAAGGTAACCATCGTCCCAGGTACTCCTCACCAGGAGCCTCCGCCACCACAGAGGAAGCAACCGCAGAAGCAGTACTACATTCCAAGCAATCAAGCGGCTAGCGAAGCGCTTAATGCCGCCACTCAGACTCAGGCGGGGCAGAGCGCACAGAGTGCGCCAGTGATCAAGGCGCAGCCAGTCTCTCAAGCCCCGCAACAGGATCTAAACGCGGTCTGGGGCACGCTCCTCTTCAGTGATGGACAGCAGGTCCAGCTCAAGGGAGAGAGTGCAGTCGTCGGACGTTACGATCACGATCTCGGTGGCATTGAACCCCAGGTTGATCTCGCGCAGATGCCCGGTGCCGATACTGTCTCACGTGTCCACGCTATGATCGAGCCGGTCGGCAGCACTTACATGCTCACCGACCTCAACAGCACCAACGCTACGCGCATCAACGGCAAGCGCCTGGAACCCGACAAAGCCATGCCCATCCAGGACGGCGATACCCTGCTCTTCGGCAAAGTGACCGCCACTTTCAAGAAAGCATAGCGAAGAGAATAGACAGAGAGGGTGTGAAACGTGAAGCTTCACACCCTCTCTGTCTATTCTCTTCTATGTCAATCTGCACTTCTACCACTTCTCGTCCGATCCATCTAAAAGATTCCTCGTTGGGTTTGCTGAAAACCTGAGCTGAGGTGACGGGCCACACGGGATGTTATCGGAACGGAAATGGGGGCTGCTCGTAGGTTCTGTTCCACACCATCCCAACGCTCGCTCGATCACGCTATGCCAGATCGGTACCGCCCCGGTCGAGCCAATCACGTCGTTGCTCATCCTTGCCCCATTGACATTGCCCACCCAGACTCCCACAACCACATCAGGTGTATAACCAATGACGGTATTACCATCTTCCGCTTCATCCGTATTACTACTTTCCGCTGCTACCTGGTATTGACAGATGGGATTGATCGCACAATCCGCATCCTGGTCCGCAAAGGAAAGCCGATGATCTTCCCCAAATCTGTTCGCCCGCTTTGGCTCATTGACCAGGTCGCTTGTAACTTCATGGGTAGCTTGAGCTGAAGCTACCTCTGTCGCCGGCGGCTGCGCAGCATTATAGTGATAGATGTGTTGCCCGTTACGATCATACATATCCAGAATACCTACGGGCTGCACGTGTTTTCCATTATCCGCTAGAGCCTGATACGCACCTGTCATTTGTAGAAGCGATACATTCTCTGAACCACGCGCAAAGTTTGCGTCACTGTCGGCTGGAACGCTTATACCTAGACGCCTAGCCAGATTTCCCAGTCCCGACCAACCACCATATTTAGCCGCTTGCAAACCTGCTGGGATTGATGCATTAGATAACGCCACATCAAAGCTTTCTCCGGTCTGAGAGTTCGGCACAATGGTGCTTGGCGCTAATCCATTATCATACCCTACAAGATAATCAATGGGTAGCATGGTTGCACCTGGAGGACGGCCAGAAGGATGTTGGGGACTTCCAGGAGGTGGTGCAGCCATATTGTACGCTCCGCCTATCAGCGGGTCCGATGAAGTATAGTCTGCGCCTCCATCCATCGCTAAGATCTCACCAGTTTTTGCATCCAGAACAACGACGGCACCACTATGAATATTGAGCGCCTGGCTCAAAATCTGCTCGCCGCGCAATTGTAATGGATAATACTGGTAGTCAGGCTTGTTTAAATGCTGATCAATGGCCCGCTCAACATACTCTTCCAGATTCACGTCAATCGTTGTACGCACGAGAAAACCACCCTGCTCAAACATCTGTAAGCCTGTAGCATAATCCCCCTTTCCCAGTTGTAGCGCAAGTTGATTGACAATCCAATCAACAAAATGGGGAGAGCGCTTTATGGATGGTGCTGGCGTGAAATCTGTCTGCGCCATCAAGCCTTCTGCTTGTCCCGCCATGGCGGGCGTAATGAGCTGCCCATCTACTCTCAGATGCTGTGCGATCATCGCCTCCAGAACAACCTTTTGACGGTCCAGAGCTAGCTTTTTGGCTTTTGCACTCAGCGTCGGATCAATAAGTCCTGGAGCATTGGGCATACTTGCCAACAAGGAGGCACGGGCCAGACCAAGAACAGGATCACGTTGCCCTTTATCGTTATATTCTAGCCTGGCAATACCAGGAACACACGTTCCGTTTTCCGTACAGGTACTTTGGAGATGAAAGTATATCTCTGCAGCAGACTCTACCCCAACGTCAAAGGAACCAAACGAGGCAATATTGAAGTACGTTTCGAGGATCTGTGCCTTTGGTTTTTTTTGCGTTAGCCCAACAGCGAGCAATGCTTCCTGAAACTTGCGTGCGAGGGTATGTTGATCATTATGGGAGAGATTTTTGACTACTTGCTGCGTGAGCGTACTCGCTCCACCATTGCTGCTGAGAGCCGCACGCAGAATACCCAATATATCAATACCTCCATTCTTCCAGAAGGTTTTATCCTCGATTGCAACCATCGCATCTTGCATGACTTTGGGCACATCTTGTAGTTTCACTGGAACCCGCCTGCCACCAGCGTTATGATCATAACTATCATAGAGCAACACGTTATTTCGATCATAGATACGCGAATTCTGTGGGATGCTTTGCTGCATATAAAAATCTACCATCGGCAACTGCTGCTCATAGTAGACGGAAATGGCAAATGTGCTAATGGATGCCAGCACACGAATAATAATCAAAAAAGCAAGTACAAGGTATATCCAGAATCTTTTTTTCCTTTTTACCCCTGCCGTTGACTTATAGTGAAAGCCGTCTAGCTCTTGAGACTGCGGCACCATTACCCTATCTCTCTTCTGGGTTGAGACGTCTTGAGATTTCAAATCAACAATCATCGATGTTGAATCAGCCATAAGGGCGGATTCCTTTCTGCATGTAGGTTATTGGAATAGAGACGGTACTCTGTTTTGACTACACGGATAGTCTAGCGTAGATGCGTTGCAGGAATGTCACACAATTGTTTCAAAGTTGTTACACGGCATGCAATAACGTAAGCTCACATTCAGAGATGCCCTGTTTCTCATAAGAGGTTTCACAGAGGGAGTAATATGTTCTGTCATCCGGTCATGCTAATAAACACGGGCATTTTCAGGCTGCGCAAGATACGTTACACGGTATGTTTCCTGCTATTTCGTCCTTACCACCCCTACCCTCTTTCCAAAATTGCATTCACATAGTCCTGGGTCTCAGCGGGTAGATAGGAAAACCAGTTAGGATCGTCTAGCGCGACTGGTCCTGGGCCAGCATTGTAGGCTGCTAATGCCTTTGCGTAATCCTGGTTGTAGTCTTTCAATAATGACGCCATGTAGCTTGCGGCTGCTCTCAATGATTGTTCAGGGTCCCACGGATTAATCCCCAGGTCATGAGCGGTACTAGGCATAAATTGCGCTATCCCTTCAGCACCCGAAGCACTGCGAGCTTGAGGATCAAAGCCGCTTTCCTGGTTAATCTGCCGTACAAAAATGTCTGGATCTATTCCAGCCACCTGCGCGTCTGCTTTTGCTACCGCTATGTATGGACTATTGGGCATCCAGTTGGAAAGAATGTGTGGTACCGCGAATAGACCTATGAAGAGTATCAATGCAAGTACACCACCTATGAACGCACGGTACGCTCTCTTCTTCTCTCCTTTGCCATTCCGCTGAGCGAGCAACAAGCTAATAGCTAGCAGAAAAGCGATTGCACTCATACTGCCAATAATAATTTTAGCAATAGGAAGGATGGGATTTATATGATGCAAAATGCGTACAAGATTCATAACTCGCCTCTCTTATCTTTATAGGAAGAATATCCGCTAGTTTCCTGAGTATCCGGGTCCGTGCTGCAACATAATTGTTACTACCTTTTGTTGCCTGAAAAGCACAATGAGATAGATACCGTTTGCATCTTTCACAATGGCTCTAAAGTCATAGTGGATAATTATACCGGGTTCAATCTGAAAATTGAAGCTCTTCGACTCTGCTTTGAGTTGATAGAACTGATAGAGCGTTCGAAATTGCTTAAAAGACATATTCAGCCCAAGGCCTTCATCAGTCGTTCCATGAAAAGGACCCCAGACGGTCAATTGAGTTGCTCCCTCTGGACCCACAATACGGAAACCACAACTGAAACAGAGATAGGTGTCAGAAGCTTTAGGGCTGGAATTCTTTCCGATGTTACTGTACCTTTTCATAAGCTCTTCTAGCGTTATGCCAAGGTGCAGTTGTCCCAGGCTGGTACCGAGAGGTACTGGAGAATAAACTTCTGTCCCCGGTGGGAGCGTGCCTGTAGCAGGTGGACGAGTGCCCGTAGCAGGCAAGGGTGCCCCCGTAGCGGTAGTTTTCATACTCTGAAAGTATGTGGTTACCGCTATCATGCTAGCAATCATAAATAAAGCAACGGTCGCCGCAAGCAATGTATTGAAACGTATCTTCTGCACATGAGATTTGTCTCCAGCTCTGATACGCAATAGATTTCTAGATAGTCTACCAGAAGTATTAGAGCGAGTAAAGAGCTTCCTTTGTTTTTCATGCTCTATATCCAGACAAATACGTTCCCATGCTCGCTGGACCGATTGCTGATCATTAACATCACTCTGATAGAGAGAGCCTAAAGCAGCCAACACCTGCCTGGTGCCTGGATCTCTCAATTCCTCTTCTGGAAATTGAGACCAGAAGTGTTTGTCTTGATTATTCATAATTCTCTCTTCTCTCTACTTCTCACTTCTTTTGAGAATGTGCAGCTGCTTCTTGCTGATAGAATGAACGTAAGGTGTGGATAGCACGCCAAAAGATACCCTGTATCGCTCCTTCCGTTTTGCCAAGAAGTTTACCAATCTCAGCGTGGCGCATTTCCATAATAAACCGTAAGCGCAGCACCTCTTGCTGCAGCTCTGGCAGTTGCGAGATATGTCGCTGGAGCAAAGCGTATTCTTCCCGTTTGAGAGCAACCGCTTCAGGCTCTTCAGGCTCAGCACAATTCTGCTCAACAAATGGAAGTACTTGCTCCAGCGATGTCTGAGACAGACGGCTTCTGCGCCGATGCAAATCCACCATCTTATTACGTGCAACAGTTAGTAGCCACGCAAATTGTTGTTGCTCATTCATATATGCCAGGTCCCGATACTTGAGTGCGGCAAGAAACACTTCTACTAGAATATCCTCTGCCTCTTCTCGCACGGAAAGAGAAGAGTAGATGTATTTGAAGAGCGTATGCGCATGGCTTCGATAGAGCCATGCAATCATTTCTTGATCATCCATTAATTTTTTTTACTTCCTGTAAACAGATGATGACTCCAGGGATACAGAGATTTTGCAATACCATCATTTCCAGGCCTCACTTCACTTTTTGTTCTCTGCTATAAATATCGTGTGACGAAAGAAAAGCTTATGCTCAATAACCAAAGTCCTATCTTCCCTCTTTCCTTGACACTTACTTCCCCAAACCTTTATACTACTAA
>DAOUDD010000120.1:0-5799 GCA_034431765.1 Ktedonobacteraceae bacterium
GCAAACCATAAAAAGCCTCCACGGGTTCCCCTCGCGGCCCTTTCACCGTCTGCTCTACAATCTTGCCCCCACGCGCAGCAACGAGCGCGTGCACAGTCCCTTCACCGCCATCTGCAATCGGAATGACTTGCACTTCTGCCTCAGGAAAAACATCATTCACTCCCCTGGCAATAGCCTGAGCCGCCTCAACTGCGCTCAGGCTCCCTTTGAGCGCCTGCGGAGCAACAACTACACGCATAACAATCTCCTTGTACCATTGTCACATCGTAACTTTTGGCAGCTCATTCTCTTGACAGTAAATATTTCTGGATCACATAGCTTTTACACAAAGTGAGCGAGAAAGCCCCTGTCATTCATACAGGGGATGAATCGCCGTTCCTTGTTTGGGGTGAGGGTGGAGTGGCACCCTGTTGACAAATCAGGCGACATCGACCATACTCGTCTCCATGAGTGATGTCTCTATCCATGAACAACATGCAGTCCACCCCATTTTGTACCACATCATCTTTTGCCCGAAGCGACGGCGTAAGGTGCTGGTTGGTCCGGTGTATGACCGCTTAAAAGCAAAAATCGAACAGGTTGCCGCAGAGAATCAATGGCGGATTGCGCGTTTAGCCATTCAGCCCGATCCTGTCCACCTGTTCATCCAGACGAATCCCTCCACGACGCCAACGGATGTGGCGCGTCTCATCAAAGGATGCTCATCAAAACAGGTGCGCGAAGAGTTTGCGCACCTGAAACGGATGCCGTCGCTGTGGACGCGTTCACCATTCTATTCACCTGCCGGGCATGTGAGTCAAGAACGTATTGACACCTCCATTGCCCGTCAATCCACATCCTAGCAGGAAGGAGGGACACGAGGTTATGCTCATCTACGAATACAAGCTTGATGGCTCACCGGCACAATACACCGCCATTGAAGATGCCATTCGCACGGTGCAGTTCATCAGGAACACGTGTATCCGCCAATGGATGGATGGGCGTGGTGTGGGCCGCAACGACCTGCAAGCCTCGTGTGCTCTCCTTGCTAAGGACTACCCTTTTGCAAACAAGCTCAATTCGATGGCACGACAGGCGGCTGCGGATCGAGCGTGGTGCGCTATCTCTCGTTTCTACGACAACTGCAAACAGCACAAACCAGGCAAGAAAGGCTACCCGCGCTTTCAGCATGACAACCGCTCGGTCGAGTACAAGACGAGTGGGTGGAAATTGGCATCCGATGGACGGCACATCACCTTCACCGATGGGTGTGGAATCGGGCGGCTCCGCCTTATAGGTACTCGTACCATCGAAACCTTCCCTCTCAAGCAGATCAAACGGGTACGCCTCTTGCGTCGGGCTGATGGCTACTATTGCCAGTTTGCCGTGCAGGCAGATCGGGTCATCGACCATGAGGAGACGGGAGCAATCACAGGCATTGATGTCGGACTCAAAGCCTGCTACACCGACTCCAACGGCACCACCGTTGAGAACCCGCGCCATTACCGCAAAGCAGAAAAACGCCTCAAGCGCTTGCACCGTCGTCTCTCGAAAAAGTCCAAAGGCAGCAAGAACCGTCAGAAAGCCAGAAAGGTCCTGGCGAAAGCCCACCTCAAAGTCCAGAGGCAGCGCGAAGATTTTGCCCGCAAAGAGGCAAACGCGTTAGTGACATCTCACGATCTCATTGCCTATGAAGACTTGAAGATCAGCACCATGAAACGCAATCGCCGTCTCGCCAAATCGATCAGCGACGCCGGATGGGGCCACTTCCTCGTGTGGGTCAATTACTACGGGGCGCTCCATGACATCCCCATTCTCACGGTTGCACCTCATTTCACCAGCCAGAAGTGTAGCGGATGTGGCACGCTCGTCAAAAAGAGCTTGAGCGTGCGCACGCATGTGTGTCCGACGTGTGGACTCGTGATGGATCGGGACGAGAACGCCGCTCGCACCATTCTAGCAAAGGCGGTGGCAGAGCGAGCGCAACAAGAGCAACAAGACCGTACCGTAGGGCATACGGGAACGGATGCGCCTCTGAGTGCATGAACGCTTCTGGACACAGGACCGCTACTCTCTGTCTCGTGAGGGACAGACGAGCACGTCAGGTGGGTGAAGGAAGAATCCCCCGCATTTATGCGGGTGGAGTGTCAAGTTGTCCTATACTAAGTGAGATAAAGGAATCACATCGTGTGTGTAGCGGTGGCTGGATAGCGAAAAACAATCTGGAGTTTTAGAATGTTCAATGGTCTCTCTCTTACCGGCTCCTGGAGTTGGGGTGTCCTGGCTGTACTCCTGGCGCTGGCCGTCTTCTATCTCCTGGCACTGAAGCGTGTGCGCACTCGTACCACTTTACAGGCGCAGGATAAGCCTCTCCATGCCTACAGAGTTGCAGCATTTTTCCTCGGCCTCCTGCTAGCTGGATTCCTGCTCCTCTCACCGATCAATACAGCTGCTCGTACACAGCTTTTCTCTGTCCATATGGCGCAGGCGGTGGTATTGACAACAGTCTGTGCGCCGCTCCTCTTTCTTGGCTGTCCAGCGTCTGTGCTGCGCCCTCTTGCCCACACACCTGTCGTAAGCTCCGTGGCTGGCTTTTTCCTCTCGCCGCTCGTGGCATCAGTGCTCTTCAATGGAACGTTTCTGCTCTGGCATGCACCGCGCATCTATAACGCGGCGATGGCGAGTCCTGCCTTGTATCATACGATGATGCTCAGTATCTTCCTGCTCTCTCTACTGAACTGGTGGCCGTTGATCGGATCGCTGCCCGAATTGCGCCGTATGAGCTATCCCATGCAGATGCTCTATGCCTTCTTTGACGGGCAGCCGGTGGATATCTTTGCCTTCATCCTGGTTTTCAGTGGCGTTCCCCTCTACGCGCACTACCTTATTCCTCCACAGCTTGGCTGGTCGCCCTTCGCGGATCAGGCAGTCGGGGGTGCGTTATTGTTGATTCCAGGTCTGGTCGATCTCGCTGTCATGTCGCCGCTCTTCGTGCGCTGGCTCGGCCAGATCGAGCACAAAACACGCCTTGCCGACGAGCGCCGTCAGCAAGAACTTCTAGAAGAAGACGATGAAGACGATGAAGCTGTACTGAATAATACACCATCTATCAATCGCTAGGAGCTGACAGCCTTCGTTGCAGTGGACCGACTTCAAACGGTTCTACTCCGTCGTCTGCGATGACTCGCGCAGCACCCAATTCTGCGATACGTGCGGTTCGCTACAGAGATTGCGGTTAAAACAGCAAGGTCTGCGCATCCCTTTGTCTAGTTTTGACAGTGCCACTTCAATATGCTTTTGACGCGTTTCTGGCGTTTTGACAGCTCGAATCCAGCGCGTCCAATCCCAACGGGCCATCGGGGTAATATCCTTCCATAAAGCGGCGGCTGTGGGCGACGTTGCAAGCGCTTTTTGTAAATCTTCTGGAACCTCTGGTTCTATCCATTCTTTTGTCGGTTCAAGCGAAACGCGTACCGTATCGCCTGCCTTTGCGGAGGCGTCATCAAGCACCTTTTTGTCGGGGGCAAACCAGTGGCTCGATCTCTGTCCCGGTGCATATCTCCCGTCTGGTTCGAGCACGGTTTTAAAAGGAACGTCATTGATGGTTCCCTGTACCATGATCATGCCTCGTGATGAGAGTTCCGCGCTTGCGCTTTCAGGTAGTCTGAGAATCGTCCATGAGTCGATGGTAAAAAGTTTCGTTTCAAAGTGGATGCTCGACATATGTGCTCCCTCCTCGCTATCCTCAACGATGAGATCTTGAGGTTTGAGATGCTTCTGCTAGCCACTCCATCTACAATTATAGCTCAACACTTCACGCAGACGTTGCTCATAGACGCGGCGCGGAATTTCACTGCCACCGAGGGAGGCGAGGTGCTCTGTGAGGAATTGCGTGTCGTGGAGAGAGTAGCCTCGCCTGCGCAAGTGCTCAACAAGAGCGGCGAGGCAGACTTTGGAAGCATCCGTTGCATGCGAAAACATGCTCTCACCCATAAAGGCTCCTCCCAGCGCTATGCCGTATAGTCCCCCAACCAGATGCTCACCCTGCCAGGCCTCAACGCTATGTGCCAGACCATGTGTGTGCAGATAGGTATATGTGCGAATAAACTCTTCGTTGATCCACGTCTCCTTGCGCTGTGCACAACAGCGCATCACCTCTTCAAACGCGCTATCCATGCGAATCGTGTAGATCCCCTTACGAATTGTGGCACGCAGCGAGCGCGAGATCCGAAAATCCTCGTGCTCCAGAATTGCACGTGGATCGGGTGCATACCAGGAGATTTTCCCACGCTCGTCTGCCATAGGAAAAATACCCTGCGCATAGGCGCGTACAACCAGGCCAGGATCGAGTGGTTCAGGTTTTGTGGCGTTGGAACGTCTGAACATAAGAGCAATCTCGCATTTTCAGCAAACTCGGCTACGTCCTCCATCCTACCATAGAGCCTCTTCCCCGGTCAATTGGGCACATATTGGTTTTCTCAGATGACGCGGCGGGTCCATACGTGGAATACTTGCACTGATTGGGCTGGTGTCGGGAGACGCGGATGGCACATATTGGCTCTCATTAGAAGAAAACGTCGTGTGATCACTGAGAACGCGTGCAACATCGGCGTAGTGAAAGACCTGCCAGGCCCCCTGATTTGCATCATAGTAGAATGGCTGCGTCTCGCGCATCTGCTTGTACCAGTTATAAGAAGCGTAGAGTTGTTTCCTATTCGTGTGTGTCTGCATAAAATTGTACTTCTTTAACGCGTGCTCTCACGAACTCTCTAACTTCCTGTCGTTCAAGCGTTTGTGCTGAATCCATCAGCTCTTGACCTATATGTCCTGTGCATGATCTAAGATCACCTGTGTACATGCTATCAGCTCATACCATCATACAAATGATATGAGGTCAAAAACTACAAATGACACCTCTTACTAATTGGTGTACTACGTTTGAACAATGTTAAGTACAATTGAACAGCGTTCAATTGTCAATGGGAACATATCAAGGGGAGGGAAATACAGTGCAAATGTTGAATGTCTAGACTGAAAATCAGTCTATTTTCAAGAGGTGCAGGCGTTTCACCAACTTATAGAGCGAAGAGAGGCTCGTTTATGGACACACTCTGTCCTGCATCCCTGCTGTCGCGACACCACCATCAAGAATCCAGATGATAGAGCCGCCAGTGCTACTAATTTGAAATGCATCTTTCTGATAGCCAGGTGAGAAGACTGTTGGTTGCGCACCGTTTAGCGAAGAGGGATAGAGCATATTTCTATTGCCAATAGGAATGGAGGCGGGAAATGTATTGGGGTTCATATAGCCAAACTTCGCGATGAAGCTATTACCATCTTGAGGAATAATACAATCAAGGACAGGACGAACCGGAACTTGTGGTGCGGCTGGTGTCGGAGATGGTTGTGGAGCTGGTGGCTCTTGCTTTGGTGGTGCAGGCTGTTGGGTAGCTGGAGGGGCTACCACTGGAGATGACTTGCGAACTGGTGTTGCTGGTGGGTAAGGCGTAGATGCTGGCTGCACTGTTGTAGGCTCCTGTGTTAGAGTAGGAGAAGCTGTCTCCCTCGCAAGGATCTGTGTTGTTGTCGGCACATTGGAAGTCTGTCGAGTCGGAGTTGTTGTCATACTGAGCGCTCTATTTGCACCCTGTTGCAGGTGAATGCGCTGGCCGGAACGTGTGGCAAGCAACATAAAGTAAACACTGACGACAACAACTGCGAGGGCAATCAGTACCAGGAGCATGTGTTGCACCCGTTTCGTCTTAGGCTTCGGTCTCTGTCCAGATACTTTTAGCCCGGCAAGCGCAGGCGTACGCGGCA
>DAOUDD010000121.1:0-13903 GCA_034431765.1 Ktedonobacteraceae bacterium
CAACCACAGAATGCGTGGAGCAATCCGGCTCAAACGGCTAACCCATGGGAGCAACAACAAGCGGCTTCTACACAAGAACCCTGGGGGCAGCCACCGCAGCAGGGACAAACTGCTCAGCCGGCGTGGGGTAATATGCCAGGAGCGGCAAATCCTCAGGCTCAAGGGGGCATGTTTGCCAATAATAATGTATCAGGGCAGGCATGGAACGGGCAACAGCAAGCTGCCGAACCGTGGGCAGCAGCTCCCGCCGTTCCCCAACCAGCACCGAGTATGGGAGGGCAGAGTTTCCCATCCTGGCAACAGGGTGGTGGCTTTGGTCAGGCTCCAGCCATGGGTAGTGATGGCGACAAAACAGTCTTGCGCAGTAGTGGACCTGTTGGCCCTGGCGCGGGTATGGCGGGCATGGGAGGTATGGCACCTGCTCAGCAGAGCGTCGGCTACGTCCGTGTTGAGGAAGGCAAAGAACCTGGACGTATCTATGAGGCGCGCAAAGAGTCACTCAGCATTGGTCGCAGTCGCGAAAGCGACATCTTCCTTGAGGATCTTGCTGTCTCGCGCCTGCACGCCTCCATCGTCAATCTCGGTTCGGGCAACTATGCGCTCAAAGACGAAGGAAGTGCGAACGGAACCAAGGTCAACGGTCAGCTTGTCAACAAGTTCCAGACCTATCCCCTCAACGAAGGTGATCGTATTCAGCTTGGTCAAACCGTGCTTGTATTCGGCAGGCGCTAAGATCTAGCAGAGCTTGATATAGAGATAGTAGCGCCATTAGAGAGGAATGGTGCCACAACTCGGACCTATGAGCAGAACTGGTGGATACCCAGGCAGTGGAAGAGCAAAGTAGAGTGCGGGTAGAACATAGGCAATAGAGGTGGCACCCGGATACCATGCAACAAGATGATCTAATAGGAACAATGTTGGGCAATTATCGCATACTTGAGCCGATTGGACAGGGAGGAATGGCCCGCGTCTATAAGGCTCATCAAGAGAACCTGGGGCGAGACGTTGCGATTAAAGTTCTTCCTCCCTGGTATGCTTCTGACCGCAACTTCGTTGAGCGCTTCAACCTGGAGGCTCGTCTAGTAGCTGGACTCTCACATCCCAACATTGTCACCGTCCATGATGCAAGTGAAGAGAACGGGCATCTGTATATTGTCATGCAGCTTGTGGATGGTGGCACGCTTAAGCAGCGCCTCGATGGACTGCGGGGCAGAGCTATGAACCTTGCTGAGGTCGTGTACATCTTTACTCAACTTGCAGACTCTCTCGCGTATGCTCATACACAAGGCGTTATTCACCGTGATGTCAAGCCCGTCAACGTTTTGCTTGACCGCTCAGGTCGCCCCATCCTCTCGGACTTCGGCATCGCCAAAGTCATGGCAAGTACCCAGTCATACCTTACGCGTCCTGGCGCTGGTGTTGGTACTCCTGAATATATGTCGCCCGAACAATGTCAGGGCGGCCCGGTTGATGGGCGAGCCGACATCTATGCCCTCGGCGTCATTCTCTACGAAACACAGACGGGCCGCACGCCTTTTGTCAGCGACAACTATCCGGCGCTGGCGCATAGCCACATCTACGAAGCGCCGCTGCGTCCGCGCGCCCTTAACCCCAGCGTCCCGCTGGCACTTGAACAGATTATTTTGACTGCCCTGCAAAAGCAGCCGGCGCAGCGCTATCAGACCGCGCACGATATGGGCGAAGCACTCAAATTAGCGCTCACAACTACACAGGCTCAGTCCCAGGCGATGCAGCAGCCACCTCTTCCTGCCGACACCATCAGACTTCCCATTCCACCTGGCCCGGTTCATCCCATGAGTCCTGTGCCACCTGCTGGCAACGTCTACTATGAATACGATTACAGCACACCGACTGCAACGCCACCATACGCTATTTCTCGCACTCCTTCGGGAAGTGAAGCACGCCCTTCCCTTCTCTACCAATGTTTCAACTGTCAGCATCTAAATAAGCCACAGGTGCGCTACTGCACACGCTGTGGCTATCTTCTCAACCAGTGCACTGTTTGTGGCGAACGTAACCCCGTTGGTAACCGCTTCTGCACCAGATGTGGTCGGACACTGGCGATGTAAATGGAATCGTGCTAATGGACAAACTCGTCGGGCTGCATAGCGTAGAGGCGGTCTAACGTCTTACGCTTCTCGGCTATCCTTTTTGAGTACAAGGCAGTACGTTGCTCTACACTCATCGCGAGCAAAGCACGGACACGCTCCACAATGAAACTTGGCTGCGTCGGCTTGGTAATATATTCAATTGCCCCTTCCTCAAACCCATGCACCTGCTCGGAAAGATGGACGAGCGAGCTTACTACCAATACCGGTAGCTGCGGGATCAGCGCATTTGTACGTAGCCAGCGTAGCACATCCCATCCCGAAACTGGCCTCATCATCAGGTCCAGTATAATGAGGTGGGGTCGAAACTCAGGAATCACTCGTATCGCTTCCCGACCATCCGAAACTCCACGCGCCTCAAATCCCTGGTGCTTCAAAAAGAAGCACAGGACCTGCTGAATAGTCACTTCATCCTCAACTACAAGAATTCGATATGGTTGCGATGCTGTATCCATACGTTTCCCGCTCCTTCCACCTATGGCTTGCATACTGTCTATCAGGAAACCTGAGCGCAGGGCGCTAGCTGCGAGACTTTTTGCACAAATCGAGCGACGCTAGCTCTGGGAGGAGCGTCTGTTTGTGTCTCACAAGAGGAGCCGTGTTGGTTTCCATATAAGATCATACGTGCTTTACAACTGTACATTATCTACGTCGAGCAAGAGGGAAGCGCACCTCCGCGACCGTGTATGCTGTTGCGGCGTCAGCACTTCCAGGAGCCTCGACAACTTCCCGCCGTAACGAGAACTTGCCCTCTAAATCAATGATCAAATTTTTGATTAACGAGAGGCCCAGCCCCTCGCTATTCTCCTCAAATGGCGTCTCCAGCCCCTTTCCCGAATCCAACACCTGCACGACCACCATCCCATCCTCTTCAAATCCTCGCACAGTAATCGAGCCGTGCGCCATCCCCTTCAGGCCGTGTTTTATCGCATTCGAAACCATTTCATTAATGACTAATGCCAGGACCGTTACCGCACGTGAAGGAATTACGATTGGGCTCGTTTCAATAGTATAGCTGATATGTGTGTCTGGCGGACTCAAATTTGCCTGTGCCACTCCAACAATCTTGCGCGCCATCTCGTCGATACGTGCCTCACTCACATCCTCATGTGCCAGTAAATCATGTGTGGCGGCTAACCCCTGTACGCGGTTGACGCTCTCAGCCAGGATATTGCGTACATCAGGTGAGCGTGTGCGCCGTCGCTGTAGCGAGAGAATACCTGCCACGGTTGCCAGATTGTTCTTCACACGGTGGTGCAGTTCGCGCAACAGCACCGATTTCAGTTCTAGCCCGCGCCGTGTCTCCTCATAGAGGCGCGCATTCTCAATCGCAATCGCAGCTTCGTTGGCAAACGTGATCACCAGTTGCATCTGCTCGGAGTTCAACAGGTAGCGATGGCTACTATAAATGCAGATGCAGCCGAGCACCTTTTGCTTGACCTTCAGCGGCACACACAGGACAGAATGTATCTCTGAGGAGATAAATGGATCGCCGTGCAGGAAGCAGTTCTCATCTGAACATGAGCAGTCCACGGTCATACTTGGTCGCCCCGTCTGTACTGAACGACCGGCACAGCATTGCCCCACCCCAATTTGAATGCGCGCGGCTAGGCTGCTCGTGAATCCATAATGCGCCAGCACATGGAGCTTTTGCCGATCAGGATCAAGCTCGAAGATACACGAGCGCTCTGAGCCAGAGAGGTGCACGGCCTGCGTCGTGATCATCTGTAACACTTCATCCAGATTTAGAGTCGAGGCGATGACAGACGAGACGCGGTGAATCGTTGCTAGTTCGTGTACTTTGCGCCGCAACTGCTCATCCGTCTGCTCGTAGAGGCGACCGTTTTCAATATTGATCGCGACGATGCCCGCCACCACCTCTACAAAGCTAATCTCATCGGGTGTAAAGTCGCGTTTCTCGCCTGATTGCACACTCATCACACCGATCAGCCGCTCAGCATTGCCAAAGAAGATAATCGGCAGCGCCATCAAGCCATGGAAATCTGTGTGATATGCTCCCGCTTCTGACGCGAAGTTTGTGTCAGCGAGCGCATCGCCAACCACCACAGGTCGCCCCTGATCAGCCACCCAACCGCTATACCCCTCGCCCAGCCGTAGCGTGAAATGCATCCCTCCTAAGGGGCGCGGACCATTTGTCGCGCGTAACGTCAGCACACGTTGCATCTCATCATAGAAGAAAATCGAACAGAGACCAGCTTGCAGCTCCTCCGCCACCACCTGAGCTGTTACCTCAAGCGTTTGATCCAGATCCATCGCCGAGTTGCTGACCCCGTTGATCCGCTGTATTGCTTGCAGGCGATGCTCCAGTTGTCGCGTGACGGCTCTATTCTCTTGCGTCTGTCGATCCACCACCGACTGATACCCACGTGTTAGCGCCAGCCCTGTTTGCGCCTGTAAGCGGTGCAGACGCTCCAGCAACTCAACCACTATCTCTGGCCGCTCACGCAATAACACCTTCACCTCACGGGCAAGCGCCTCAATGTACTCCTCCACACCGCTCAAACGCACATCGAGCTTCCCCCCCTGCTCAGCCAACCAGCGTCCCGATTGCTCAAAGCGCTCCAGCAGATTTCCCATACTCTGGTCGTCTGTCTCGATCAATGCATGCAACAGAAGCCAGGCATCGCTCCCTTCCTCAGGACCCGAAGCATTGCCAGCAACCTCTTGTAAGCAGGCTCTCAAACAAGCAATATGCTGTGCCAGTACCTGCTCTACGTCAGCACCTAATGTCACTTTGTTTCCCTTGCCTTGATTTTTTCGCGTGGAAAAGACAATATAAACCTATCTACGTCCTGAATATCCCTCTATCACTTCCTGTATTGTAGTGATGGTTTCTGGCAGTGTCAAGTACTCCCGATTTGATCATCTGGTATAGAGCCTTTTGTGATCGCAAGAGAATGCGACTTTGCCAGTCGTCAGGCAGCAGACGAAGGTCCTGTTAGAGGGCCTCACCTTTACAAAAGAGAGACCTCTTCTCGTTATTATATACAATGAAATTCTAGTCAGACGGATTCATTATTGACAAAGGAGGTTCTCTACGCCGCTATGCGATGCTCAAGTTGCGGATTACCGCTCTCTCCCTCACGTACTCATTGCCCTCGCTGTGGCACAGCGATTCCCGGTGCCGCTCGAAAGACAAAGGGCGAACACGAGGCTTATACTCCTCTTTCTCCGTCTCCCGAATGGCATGCCGAGAGAACGATGGCGTCATCTTTCCCGCTGCAAGATGTTGCGCAGCAGGGCTGGTCTCAACCGCAAGTTTCCTCTATACCGTCGGGAGCATATCCACAGGGAGCCTCTCACTTCTCGACTGCCCCTGCAAGCTCCAGTCAACGGCGCAAGCGCACCACACGTATTGGCTTTGCTCTTGCTACTATTTGTATCATAACTGGTGCGTTTCTCCTTGTCTTTATCTCTATTTTAGCGCAAAATCTGCCCTCATCAAACACCCCCCCTGTTCAGGTGAACTCGGCCTCTTCAACCAGGCTGACGACGACTGCAACGCCCACCCTTTCAGCTACCGTCACGTCCACCCCGACGACAACCGCAACCGCGACTGCAACGCCCACCCCTCAGATCTCTGGCTCACAATATATCGATAACGCGCTCATGGCGACAACCGTGAACGAAGGCAACGGACAAGTGATCGAGGCTGGTTCCAATTTTACTCTAAACCAGAAAATATACGTAGCCTTCTCCGTCCACACAGGGCCACAGCCCGGAGCTGTATGCCTGAGCTGGTATCTCAATAATACTCACATGGGTGATTACAGCTTAGGCCTTGGAGCGAATAAACAGTACAGTGCCTATACATATTTCTGGCTCAAAAATTCCGGCCCTGGCTATGTTGATGTCTCCTGGGCCAGCTCACAGGCATGTACAGATAAACAGCTTGCACAGCATCTTACTTTCGCCATCAATTAAAAAACACGGTGCGCATTGTTTCCCAAATGTGCACCGTGTTTTGTCTCTTCGTTAACGCAGCAAGCCCATCGCTAGCGCACTCCCTACGAGCAGCGCCACCACTGCAACGCCGATCCATACAGCCTTCAGGAACGCATCACGACGCGCCCGGCCAGCCTGTAAATGCTGCACTCGCTCCTCCTCAACCGGGCACCAGTGCGCCTTCCCACAGTAGGGACATAAGGGAAACAGCTCATATGGTGGACACATCTGGGCCTGTACCGCCGAGCGTTTCTTCCCATAGGTATACGCACCTATCGCATAGCGAATCTGTTCACTCTCAAAGATCGCCTGGCAGTGCATACAGCGTAACAGCAAGAATTCTGACCAATCCGACGCATGACATTTCGGACAGCTCTGTGGCAGCGTCCTCGCAGTCTCTACTCCAGAGGCCTTCCAGCGATGGGAGCAGCGATGACAGTAGTACAGGTGCTCCTTTGTCTCATGCGCCTGCCCACGGAGCACTCCCTCGCGCACCAGTTCCCGTGCTCTATCTGGAGTCAGCTCGTAGTCTATTTGACCCAGCCCGAACCGCACAGGTTTGCCGGGAAAGAACTCAGGAAAGGCGTAGTGCCGCTGCCGATCTCTGCGTGCCTCTGGCGTCACTTCGTTCGCTCCCTGCTTTCTCGCGCCGGCGGGGCGAACTGGAGAGGCTGAGGCTGGATAATTATAAGGCCTCTCAACACTATGCTCTGAGCGTTGCACATCATAGTGACGTCGCAACTCAGGATCGTGCAACGTCTGATATGCCTGCAAAATTGCGCTCATTCGCTCGTTTGCATCATTCCCTTTATACACGTCGGGATGATACTGCCGCGCTAACTTCTTAAACGCGGCCTTGATCTCTTCGGTTGATGCATCTGTATGAACGCCTAAAAGCGTATAGTAGTCAGTAAATGAGTTCATTTTTCGCCACAATTACTGCTTCTCGAAAACGTGAACTGACAGTGACATCAGTTCGCGCATAAAATTTTCTACCCGATTTCCTTGCTCTGGCAATTTTTGGTAAAAGCGGATATCCTCTATCTGATAGACGAATAATATTACTCAAGGTTGCAAACTAATGAAAAAGACACGCGAACTACAAGCATTAGAAGATTCTTGTAGACAGGAAGGTTGCCCACTCTGTCGCGTCAATCAGGAGACGGTAGACCGCTATCTAGATTCATGGAAATACGAACTGTTTACTGACGTTGGTGTACGGCAGGAGCTACGGCGCACGCAGGGCTTCTGCCATACTCACACCTGGCAACTTGTGCGTATGGGTGCTACCCTTCCCCTTGCTCAGGCTTACCGCGACATCCTCAGCGACGCCCTCGAACACTTGCAACAGGGGCAGAGCGACCTCCCGGCTTTCACCTCCTCAGGCAACCTGCTGCGTCGCCTCTTTGAGCCGCGAGCGGAACAGACGAATAGTGGTGCCATCTGTCCTGCCTGTCGGCAGCGCGAAAACGCCGAGGAGCGCTACATCTACGCTCTGCGCCAGGCTCTCCTGGATGATGTGTTCTACCGCACCCTCGCGGACTCCAGCGGCCTCTGTCTGAACCACTTTCGCCTCGCCAACACCATAAAAACCCCTGATGTTCCCGGTGACTGGCCCGCCCTTCTGCGCCAGGCTCAGATCGCCACTCTGCAACGTCTCGACGCCCAACTCGGCGAATTGATTCGCAAACACGACTACCGCTTTAAAGATGAGCCACGCGGCCCCGAAATGCTCTCCTGGAAACGTGCTGCTGGCCTGGTAGCCGGAGAAGAATTCTGATCCCGCTCTATAAGCTGTCAAGCATGCTACAAAGTTGACAAAAGCTGTTTCCACTGGGTAAGATAGCTATGGTTCCGAGCACATAGGAAATCAGGCAAGAACGGGGGTAAGGGAGGAACATTTCTGGAACTGCTCTGTATAGAAGAGTACTGGATGTAGTGTGACAGGATAGAGAGGATCGGCGCATGTACAGAATGCCGCCTGAAAAGGACGAGCAGTCTAGCAAACGATGGAGATACGAGAACAGTCAGAACTCACAGACATACCGACCTCGGCAGCGTCGCTCATTGCAAGCATCTCCACACTATCCTAAACGTGCTGTTAGAGATTTCTACCCTGACGAGCATCCTGAGATTCCGCGCGTGCGCCGTGCCTCACTCTACCGTAGTCACGATACTGATGATGCGTTCGAGCAGGCGGTAGCTTCTTCCCCCTCACGAGCAACGAGCCACTTAGAGGATGAATACGATGATTTCGACGAGATTGAACTGGAGGAGGTGGAGGATGAGGCAGAAGACGGCGTAGAGAAAGTAGATGACATTGATAGCGTTGATGAGGAAAGAGAGCACCCAGGCTCTGTTGGCAGAGGTGCTATGACTGGCCGTCGCCTGGCAGCAGAGTTTAATGGGACGTCTGCTCTGCGACGCCCTTCTCGCCCTGCCGTGCGTACTGGCACACGTAACAGCTATGCTCCATTGACCTCATCACGCGCAAAACTTCGCCCACCACAGTACTCTCCCCTGCCGCCTCCGTCTGCTAGCCGACGCACACAACGAGCACAACGTACAGAATACGGACTGCCACTCCGCTCACCTGCATCGGCAATCCCAGCGTCGTCCTTCTGGATGACGCTCGCGCAGCAGAGCCAGCGGCGACCTGTGCTCTCTATCTGTGCAACTATGCTGGTGCTACTGCTGCTCTTTGTGCTGTTCTCTAGTCTTCAGCCTCACAGGGCAAATGTCACACTCGGTATTTCCGATGCACCGGGGCGCAATCCTGCAAGCGCTCCTCCTCCTGTGGTGAATACGCCCACAGAAGATCAGCAAGGTGTCAAAGTGACGCCGATTAATAGTGACCGCCCGTCTCCGCCCGTCTTCGCGACCTCCGCCTATCTGCTTGATGCCGATAGCGGCGCGACGATCTATGCTCACAATCCGCTGATGCATCTGCCGATGATGAGCACAACAAAGCTGATGACAGCACTGTTGGCCGCCGAACAGGGTAAACCAGACGAGACCGTTACCATCAATGATGCAATCGCGAACGATATTAGCCAGTTATCCGCCGACAGTTCCGTGATGGGGATCAAGAAGGGCGAGAGCTACACCATGCGCGAACTACTCTACGGTCTGCTTCTCGTTTCGGGCAATGATGCCGCCGTTGTTATCGGCGATGCGGTGGCAGGTGGGCAACAACAGTTTGTGGATAAGATGAACGTGCGTGCGCAACAGCTTGGCCTGCACGATACACACTATGCCAACCCTGATGGCTTGCTCGCAGATAATCACTACTCCAGCGCCCAGGACCTGGCTCTGCTCGGCAAGGTGAGCCTGAGCAACTCACTGATTCACGAGATTAGTAACACGCGTGAATATACGATTGGGCAGGATGAGCATCATACAAAACACGTTATGGACAACGGCAATCAGTTTCTCTGGTGGTATCCAGGCGTTGATGGTGGCAAGCCAGGATGGGATGCTGGCACTAACTATGTCCAGGTCATCTCCTGCGTGCGCAATAACCATCACCTGATCGGTGTTACCATGCATACAATAGATTGGTGGACTGACATGCGTGATTTGATGAACTGGGGCTTCAACACCTTCTCCTGGGTCTCGCCTCGCGATAGTGAGGCGGCGGGACAGTCAGTTCCATTCAGTGTCGCTTGGAACCACTTTGCGCGAGACAAGAAAGAGCTGACCCTCGCTACCCGCGATGGAGGGCGCTACTATATCTATACCGGCTATAGCGTCTCCAATCCAGTCCTTTCGTACTTTGATAGCAATGGCGGACTCGGTAGTTTTGGCTATCCAATCTCCCAGGCGCTACCACTGGACAAAAACACGCTCAGCCAGCGCTTTGAGCACGCTACAATTCGTTGTGACGTGGATAAAAAGGTGTGCTCGAAGAGTGGCTAGCCTGCTCCCATGGAAGTGTAAGTAGGACTATATCTAGAGGCTTGCCGATAGTGGGAAGGGTCCAATAAGCGATGGTGCCGATGATCTGCTGGGCCTCCTCAGCTACAAAACACCATGCGAGTTGGATATTGCCCTGCTGAAGCATGCGGTACAGATAGCGCTCGACATCAGATGCGTGAAGGTCTCCGCCGCATACACGAGCAAACGTACTGATCTCGTGTAGAGCAAGGGGGCGAACAATCATAGTTGTGCTCCTTTAGCTGTGCAGTTGTAGTCATACAATAGAATAGTTTCATGACAGTTCACCTCCTTTCGTATTTTTCAGTGCTGTACAAAACAAGAGTCATTTCCCTTGTCTGCTGACACAACTATACCACGAGGAAAGAATGTGTAACAAGCCGTGAGCATAGACAGCTTCAGGCTATACACACTATAATAACAATAAATAGCATGCATTATTTTTTGAGCGACAGGAGAGACCGGGCTATGACACATTTTGCACGCCGTGTCGAGACGTTTGGCACAACTATTTTTACAGAGATCAACGAGCTGGCGCAGCACTACTCGGCCCTCAATCTGGGTCAGGGCAAGCCAGATTTCGATACACCTGCCGACATCGCCGTTCAGGCTATGCGTGCCTTGCAATCAGGCAAATATAGCCAGTATGCACCCGGACCCGGCACTCCCCTGTTACGAGAGGCGGTAACTGAACACGCACGCCGCTTCTACAACCTGGAGATTGAGCCAACCAGAGGGGTTATCGTAACGGCGGGCGCGACTGAAGGGATCTTTGCGGCCATTCTGGGATTGGTCGATCCCGGCGATGAGGTGATCGTGCTGGAGCCGTTCTACGATTCCTACGTGCCAAATATCTTGATGGCCCAGGCTACTCCCGTCTTCGTCCCACTGCATCCTCCTACCTGGGCGTTTGATCCCGACGAACTGCGCCGCGCATTCACCATGAAAACTCGTGCAATTATCGTCAACTCTCCGCATAATCCGAGTGGACGTGTGTTCACGCGAGAGGAGTTGACGCTGATCGCAGAACTGTGTATCGAGCACGACGTGACAGTGATCAGTGATGAGGTTTACGAGCATCTGACCTTTGGCAACAATAGCTATCTCTCTATTGCCACCCTGCCTGGCATGTTCGAGCGCACCGTCTCGATCAGTAGCGTTGGCAAATCGTTTAGCGCAACTGGCTGGAAGGTCGGCTGGGTTTACGGTCCTCCTGAACTGATCGAAGGTGTCTCGCGTGCACACCAGTTCATCACCTTTGCCGTCAACCATCCCGCTCAGGTAGCCGTCGCCTATGCGCTCAATCTCCCGGACAGCTATTATTCCGAGTTTCGTGCCCTCTACGAGAGCAAGCTCCAGCTCTTCCGCTCCGCGCTGGATGAGAGCGGCCTGCGCTATTACGTGCCTGAGGGAACGTACTTCGTCATGGCAGACTTTTCCTCTCTCTTTGAAGGCTCGCCCATGGAGTTCACCCGCTATCTGATCTCCGAGATCGGAGTTGCCTGTATCCCTCCTGAGACGCTCTATAGCCCGCAGCACGTCTCCATCGGTAGCAACTACGTGCGTTTCGCCTTCTGTAAAAGCGACGAACTCCTGCTGCAGGTCAAAGAGCGTCTTGCAAAGCTAAGACAGTAATCTCATTATCGATTGCTCGTTCAATCGAGTTTTCTGCGGGCATGCCTGCCTGGGCAGACTTCTACCATAATTATCAGGTAACATTTCTTCAATCTAAACCAACGACGCTCCGCTTGGGCTTGATGACAGCGGACGAATTCGCTGAGACATATCAACAAATGCTGATCGATATAAACAAATCAGACTTTTGTGACATGATGATATTTGCCAGCGTTATCGCAACGAAACCTGTATAAAGGAGTACTATTATCCTGTACTTTACAGAAGATAGGGCTTTAGCGTTTGCAGCAGTAAGTCCTGCTGCTCCTGTAAAAAGAAATGGCCGCCAGGGAACATCTTCAGTTCAAAACGATTTGTCGTTTGCTCACGCCATGCTGTCAGTGCCTCCTGGCTTACTTCCGCATCTGCAAGCCCGCCAAATGCAACAAGCGGGCAGGTGAGGGACTGTTCCGCTTTATACACATAGGTCTCGTAGAGCGTAAAGTCCGCGCGCAACATCGGCAGGAGCATCTGCATCAGCTCCTCGTGCTCCAGCACCGCACGCGGCGTCCCTCCCAGTTTGTGTAGCGCCTCGATAAATTGTGGATCAGGCAGCATATGAATATCACTCGTCTCTCTCGCCACCTGCGGTGCACGATGGGCCGAGAGGAACAGTCTCAGCGGTTGCGGCCGTGCACTCTTGCGCAGATAACGCGTTAGCTCAAAGCTCACCAGCGCTCCTAGACTATGCCCAAAGAAACAAAAAGGCAGATCCAGATAGGGCTGTAGCATCTGTGCAAGCGTCTCCACTAGCAAAGGTAACGACGTAAAAAACGGCTCAGTGATACGATTCTCTCGTCCAGGAAGCTGAACTGCACATACCTCGATCTCTGCTGGCAACTGTTTGCCCCATGTTCGATAAATAGAAGCTCCCCCACCCGCGTAGGGGAAACAGAACAGCCGACGTTGAGCTTTCGTGCCACTGCTCCCTCGGATAAGCCATGGTGTTTGTACCATTATTCCTCGACACCTTATGTAACAGAACTGTGCTCATCATATGAGGAGTATAGGACCATTGTCAATGGCCTGTAACGTGGGGAAGGGCGTTTTCCGGGCCGAAAAAGATGATGCATCGTTTCTTTTTTGCCTGACTCACTATTTTTCTTTTATAGCCATGAGACAGCAAACAACCTCTTCAGTAGTTTCTGGAGACCAAAACTTCTTCAACCGATTATAGCAATATGTTCCTTTTTGCCTTCCCTTTTCACCCCCATCACCGCCAAGAGAGCAGAAGAAAGATATTTTCCCTATCCTCCTTATCCTTCTATCTCTCTCTATCCCTCCCTCCCACCTTTCAAAACCCACTCTAAAAACGTTACTCACTTATGAGTGGATAAGAGCCCTCTATCCTGCTGCACTTCTGAAAAAAACTTTTGCCCCAGTGATACCACCCCCCCTAATGTACCTGAATTCGGAGAACTCTTTACTTCCGGCATACAATGTTGTACAATGCGCATACAATGTTTCACTGTGTAAGCCTGTCAGATGAGGTCTGCACTTCTTACTAGTACTATACCATAAAGAGCGTATGAATAGTACGAAGCCTTAAGACAGGAACTCTTATCATGGAAGGAGAGCAAACGAATGAGCGAGCTATTGACAGTTTCAGAAGTTGCAAAAATTCTTCGTGTAGACGACACCACTGTAAGGCGGTGGGTCAAACAAGGTGCACTAGAGGCCGTCATCCTGCCACATGTTAACGAGCGCCAGGCATATCGCATTAAGCGCGAGACCCTGGAAAAAGTTCTCGGCGATGGCGTATTGCAAGCGACACTGAATAACGAGTAGAATGCTAGACAGGGCAGAAGACAGGAATAAACTTTGCTTTCTGCCCTGTCTATTTTTTATATGCTATGATATGGAAAAATTGTGATTGCAGGGAGGAAGAGGAGGAATTATGCCAGGTCCCTGGGATGGAAGTTTGAAGCGGTTGGTAGATGAAGCACGAGAAGATTTCGTGCAGTGGTTGGTGCGGATGCGCGGTACGTGGAAGAGGTTTCTCCCCATTTAAAGAGTCGCACGATTGATGCGGATATCCTCTACAAGGTCTCCATTGAGGGCGAACATCTATGCCGCCCCCTCTTTGAAGTGCGTAGTGCTCCATCAATCTTCATTGTGCACCTAAAAAGCAGGATCAAACAGCGCATAGGGAGTAGGCCTGCCGTCAATACATTTCACTAAGCATGATTGTCGGTGGG
>DAOUDD010000122.1:0-3609 GCA_034431765.1 Ktedonobacteraceae bacterium
GTCAACAGCAAATTCGGCAGCCGTAAGGGGATCGAACGCGCCTCCATCACCCTGCATCCGCGCGGTATCCCTCACGGACCACAACCCGGCACCGTCGAGAAGAGCCTGGGCGTCGAGCGCACCGAGGAGATGGCCGTCATGGTCGATACCTTCCATCCCCTCACCCTGACCTCCCTCGCCCAATCCGTTGACGACGAGAGCTATCCCTATAGCTGGCTGGGATAAGATATCTTTATTTAATAGAGATGTTTTCTGACATCCTTTCGTGTTATGCTTGGAAAAACTACTGTATTCCATAACACGAAAGGAGCAGATTACGATTGACTATTTAAGATGTATACCTGCGGTTCAATGGAGCAAAGGGCTGCTTGACTCTATAATGACCTTGCCAAAAGCTGTGATAAGAGTGTTATGGACAAAAGGGCATCAAGAAATGTATTTCCTATACTATAATAGTCTTAAGCGTCTGTACCTCAAATTCATCTTCATAAGTAGCATCCTCGTTTTCTCATAGATGGGTAGCTTACGAAGCTTAACAATGTGATCTTGTTCAGAAAGCTTTTGCCTATCTCTAAAATGTACGCTTAAGAGTAGCAAATTATTTTCTGACGAAATAGATTGTTGATTATTGATAAAAATATTTCCGATGGATAGGAAGAAAGTAATTCGCACATGCTATATATAGAATTATATGATATCATTGTCTAGCATGAAATATTTTACTGAGGGATTAGAAAGAGTGAACTACGATTCTATTCTAAAAGAAGCTGAGACCTTTTTCTCTCAGTATATCAATGAATCTGGCATAGTGTATGATACAACGGACAGATATACTAACCTCAGAAATGAGATTGCTCGAACGGGTACGTATCGTCACACACCTGAAGAGTTAGCTTACGCTTGCAAAGTTGCCTGGCGTAATTCAACACGTTGTATTGGGCGCTTGACATGGAACACACTGCAATTTGTGGACAGAAGGTACATTACAACCGCTCGAGGAATATTCGAGGCGTTGGTTGAGCATATTATACTAGCAACCAACGGAGGCAGTATACAACCGTATATCAGTGTTTTTAAGCCTGGTATACGGATATGGAACTCACAACTGCTTCGCTATGCCGGTTATCAACAAGAGAATGGTGTTATTCTTGGCGATCCTCTTAATTGTGAACTCACAAGTATTGCAATACGATTAGGATGGAAACCACCAGAAAAACGAACACCATTTGATATACTCCCCCTGATAATCCAGATACCTGGTGAAGCACCATCTTTTTTTGAATTGCCAGGCGAATCTATTCTTGAGGTACCGCTGAGTCATCCGTTGTATTCCTGGTTTGCAGAGCTCGCCCTTAAATGGTATGCTTTGCCTGTGATCTCAAATATGGCTTTGGAAGTCGGTGGAGTAGTGTACACCGCAGCGCCTTTTAATGGCTATTATATGGCGACAGAGATTGGAACGCGGAATTTTGCAGATGTAGAACGATACAACCTTCTACCTATCATAGCAGAAAAAATGGGACTCAATACACGTTCGGATCGAACTTTATGGAAAGATCATGCTCTGGTAGTCCTCAATCAGGCTGTTCTCCACTCATTTACACAACAGAAAGTGACGATAGTTGATCATCATACCGCATCACGGCAGTTTCTACGTCATCAACAACTTGAAGCTCAATGTGGGCGTACAACATATGGCGATTGGGGATGGCTTGTTCCTCCTTTGTCAGGATCTCTCTCGCCTATTTTTCATCGGGAGTATCAGGATATTTCCCTGAAACCGAATTTCTTCTATCAACCTCCTCCGTGGCAGATGTGAAAGGACTTATGATGCACGGGTTAATTTTTGTAACATGGGAACGTTTCTTAGAGGCGCAGTTCGGAACGGAGCTTTTGCGAAAGTATCGCTCAACTATTGGCGAAACGCCTGCAACTGCACCGCTTGCTAATCAGGTATATGATGATGCAAAATTACTGGTGGGCGTTTCAACCGCTCAGAAGCTTACAGGCGTTGCTGTTGATACATTATTGTATCAGTATGGTTACTACTATTTACTAAATGGCCTTACAAGTCATCGCTGTAAATATTTACTACAAAGAGTTTCTAGTGGACGCGACCTTCTGCTAACAATGCGGGATGCTCATGCACAGATGCGAAATACTCCAGATGGGCTTACTCCCCCGGTCTTTCAGTATAGACCACTTTCTCATCAATATGGCCTACACTTGATATACGATAGTCCCCGACACCTTTGTCCATTACTTATAGGAAGTATCGAAGGGGCGGCAGCACGTTATAATGAGCGTGTTTCCATTACTGAAAAAACCTGTATGAGACATGGGGCTGATATCTGTAGTTTTGATGTCATTTTTACACCACCCTTAAAGCGGGTGCCAGAAACAGTAGAGCAGCGGGAAAAGCGAGATAAACAGTATCAGGCTACTCAGTCAGTTCTTGCTGTATTGCCATCGCGTGAGCAGGAAGCGATGGCGTGGCCTGAGATACAGAACGTCTTGCAACAAGACGGAGTTATTATACGTTCTGCACATCTTATGGCAGCAATTAATGAACTATATCATGCAGGGTATATTGCTGGGACTGCTGATCAGATCAATGGAGTACCTACGTTAAAAAGATACTGGAAGGTGATAGGCTATCACAATAAGTGAGATTAAAATCTTCTCTCAATATGCCCTAGTTTAAGTCAAAGAGGGTACCGGCCAATCTGCGGAGATTTTTGCACTATTCGAGTACAGTTAGGGGGAATTTTTTGAGGGCTATTTCATATTGGGATAGTCCTCAAGTTAAGACATCCATTGGCAATTTAGTAGTCAAAGAACTGTTCAACCAGAACAGAGAAACCTTGTAGGACTTGCGAGGGAAGCTTTACACCGCCCTGGAAGAGACCTTCTGAGCGATACACGCCATCAACTAATACAAGCACCTCAACAGTCTGTTCATCCGGGTTCACTAGCCAACATTCAGGAACTTTTGCCCTCGCATACGCATCTGACTTCTCCCGCACGTCATGCCGCATCGTATTCGCAGATATCACCTCAACAACTAAGTCGGGTGTGCCGATAATATGTGATTCTTTGACGCGATCAGAGTGTTCATCCATAACGACAGTCACGTCCGGCTGCACGATATCTTTAGGACCTAACTCTACATCGAGCGGTGATAGAAATACCTCTCCTATATCTGTCGCTCGTAAAAAATCATGAAGGTAAATCATAACCTCACCAATGGCCTGCTGATGGATAACTCGATTAGCTGGTAGCACGTAGAGAATCCCGTCAACCACATCGTACCTCTGCCCATCCTCAGGTACCGCTGCGTAATCCTTGTAAGTCCACTGCCCTTGTTGCACGCCCGAAATCCAATCAGCAGGAGTCACCAATGAATATCTCTTTAGCATCTTCTAACCCCTTCTTTTCATCAATTAGTGTTTGAGGATTGTAGTGCTATCATATTTAGTATAAGAAACAATACTCACAATCTCAAGTTCTGCGTAGTAGCTCTCGAAGCTTAGCTGTGTTATCATTGGCGTTAGCGAGGAATAGCACACACAGGGCAAGTTATGGAAACTTCGTACACTGACATTCCTC
>DAOUDD010000123.1:0-41308 GCA_034431765.1 Ktedonobacteraceae bacterium
CGCCAGGAGAGATAGCGCTGCAGCTTGCCAGCTTTAACTGTTGCCATACGAAAACCGGCGGCAGGCACAAGTTCAGTCTCCAGGCCATCATCGCTACCTAGATAGAGGATATCGGCATTATAGTTATCGCGTAACTGGGTTGCTACCGCGAGGGCTGGATAGATATGTCCTCCGGTGCCTCCACCTGATATCAGAACTTTCATCCTATTTCCCAAACTCTGCGTCGGCCTCTTCTGGAAGCCGCGCGCATTATAACGCTTTCTTCTTGATTTTAGTTGTCAGTGTGTGCCGCGAAAGCATTGGTGCCTCCGGCTCCTGAATATAGCGTGAGATATTTAACAGTACTCCAACAGCCGCCATTGAGATCACCAGGGAAGTACCACCGTAACTAATGAAAGGGAGTGGTACACCTGTATATGGAATCGACGCTGTTGACGCCCCAACATTGATCATCGCCTGTAATACCAGCCAGGTTGTAATACCAGTTGCCAGCAATGCACCATAGATGTCCTGTGTTCGTCTCGCCAGCCGGAAGCCACGAAACGCCAGCAGCAGAAACAGCACCAGGATCAGTGCTCCACCGATAAAGCCAAGCTCCTCGCCGATAATCGCAAAGATTGAGTCAATATGCGGAAACGGCAGGTAGCCAGTTTTTTGCCGGCTTCCCCCCAATCCGAGACCAAACATACCACCCGAACCCAACGCCAGTAATGATTGATACAACTGCAAATTGATACCTGTGGGGTCTTTGAATGGATTCATAAATCCTAACAGTCGCAGGTAGCGATAGCCGCGAAACGCCTGCGTGACAAAGACGAGGCCGCCGCAGCCCATTGCTAGCAAGAACTGAAGTATATTCGCTCCCGCTGTGAAAAACATCGCGGTTGTCAGCCCGGCAATGACGATAGCTGTTCCCATGTCATTCTCAAGCAGCACCAGTCCCAGCACCAGACCAACCAGAATGACAAAAGGGGCCAGGCCATACAGCCATGTTCCCACTTTATTTCCCTTGCGTGCCAACCAGTCAGCGATATAGAGAGCCAATGCCAGTTTGATTACTTCACTGGGCTGGAACGAGAACGGCCCAATTGCTAACCAGCGTGATGCACCATAGGCGTTTGTGCCAAACTTGAGCACGATAATGAGCAAGGGAAACGTGATAATCAGGCCGATCAACGAGAAACGCCGCCACTGCCGATAATCGACACGCATCGTTACCAGCAGTGCTGCTAAGCCAAGGACTGCACCGACAAACTGCTTCTGAAAGAAGTAGGATGCATCACCATATGCACTGGCTGAGACAAAAGCGCTGGCACTATAAACCATCACTAGTCCGATACAGACGAGCACCAACACAGCGATGAGCAGCACTGAATCGACCTTGCCGGCCACACGCGGTAGGCGCATTTCCAGCGCGCTCAGCTTCTTCTGCTCTTCCTCGCTGATCACCTGAACTGGCGCAGTCGGATACTCACCCGTCTGTGAGCTACGCGAACGCCGGTTTTTGGCCTTACCCACATTACTGACGCGCTGCCAGGGGCGCACTGGCGTTTCCAGCACGTCTGGTATGCCAGCATTCGAGACTTTGCTCCGTAGCGCTGGTAAAGCCTTCCGTGGAGTCTGAACTCGTCCAAGCGTATGCTCACTTGCCAAAGCCATCTTCCGCCGCCGTACCGGATTGGCTGAAGGGGCTGGAATTTGCCGTCGTGCCGCTGCAAGAGCAGGAGAACGCATTACAGGCGGGCGCGTGTTCTGCCAATTTTCAGAACGAGGTGAGTATTCCTCTGGCATCTCGACTCTATTCCGTTGTCTGCTCTTATCTCGTTCCATACCTGCTCATCTCTTTATATATGCGACCGGTGCCTATACAATTCACCCACTTTATCCCTTGACATAGAACATTTTTTCTAGTACACTCTAGACTGTAAGCAATTGTAAGGAGAGATGGGAAATTGATATTCTCCATTCTACTTACCTGATAGGTCGGACTCCTGCATATGCTGAAGCAGGTGCTCGACTTCCTGGTCACTTATCCTTAAAGGGACGCGTTGTAGATCAATAACCTCGGTACCTTTTGCCTGAACTAATGCATCCCATGGATCTGCCTTAAGAATAGGCCGAACTTCTTCAGTAGAAGAGTTTGAAGACTGCGCTTTATCTGGTGTCTCTCCTAAGAGTTCCTGCCAGGTCTCGCTTAGACTTTCCTCCGCTACTGGTATATATTTTTTCTTGCGCATCTCCCACCTTTTCAAGCTATTTCCTTCCATTAGAGCCCCCATCCCCCTTATCTGTTTACCCCACGGGCATCAGTTAGTGCTCTGAGTCAGATCTGGTGCTATATTGTAGTGCCACATCAACTGCTGAGCAATGTTGCGCCAGAGCGGTCCCGCCGCTGTAATACCGTAGATGTTCGCTTGCGGACGATCTATTTTCACCAGGATCACAAACTGCGGTCGTGAGGCTGGAACAAAGCCAGCCATCGATGCCTCTGTCTGATCCTCTGAGATTCCCTGTGTCGTTGCTGTCCCTGTTTTCACAGCGACACTATATCCTGGGAAAGGAGCTACTCTATTTGCATTTGCTGCGCTCACAAGCATTTCCGTCAGTGCTTTAGCGGCTTCTGCACTAATTACACGTCGTTGAACTTGTGGAGCGGTATTCGTAACATGCCCATTTGCATCTGTACTTGACGCGAGCAGATACGGCTTCATCATCACACCACCATTGGCAACGGCCTGATATGCCTGGGCCACTTGAAGCGGTGTTGCACTTATACTCTGTCCAAAGGATTGCCGTGTCAGATCACTTACGGTCCATCCGGGAGATGTAGGTGTGCGAAATGTTCCTGCATCCTCTGGGCCGAATAATCCCGTCTTCTTGCCAAAGCCAAAGCGCTCAAGATAGGGATAGTAGCGACTGGGTCCAAGTACATTGTATGCGACATAAGCAGCTCCAACGTTGGCAGAATGCTCCAACACTTGTGTCATCGTTTCCGTTCCATAGCCCTTATGTTCCCAGTTATAGACAATCGGTGCATCCTTAAACTCCAGGTACCCAGGATCAGAGATGCTGGTATCTGGGGTGATCAACTTCTGATCAAGGGCAGCCGCCATCGTAACCACCTTCATCGTTGAACCTGGCTCATACGAGCAGTACAGGGCAGGTTGGAAGTACACCTCTTCAGAACCCAGGCAACCTTTTTGTGCAGCAGCACTTCCATAGGTATTAGGATCGAATGTTGGCGCTCCCGCCATTGCAACAACCGCTCCACTGCGTGCGTTGAGCACAACAACCGTTCCGCTCTGGGCATTCAGCTTTTTGATGGTATCGGCGAGTTGCTGCTGTACCGTATATTGAATTGTGCTATCCAGAGTCAGCGCGATATCCGTTCCCTTGACCGCTGGCTCTCCTGAGCTGGAACCAACTGTCAGGGGATTACCGTTCAGGTCGGTCTCTGCGGAAAAGCTCCCGGCTTTGCCGGTGAGCAGAGTATTGAACTTACTTTCAACTCCATAGACGCCTTTGCCATCCTGTACATACCCAAGTGTTTGAGCTGCCAGGTCTCCACCTGGATAGATACGCCAGGTACGAGGCTCCAGAAATGTGTCGGGCATATGCAACTGTCGCAACTGTTGACTCTGCTCCGGCGTAATCGGTCCAGCAATGCGGAATGTCTGAAGCTTTGAAGCATATGCTGAACGCAATTTATCCTCTGTCAGGTCGGGCAGAATGTGGCGCAATGCAGCAATTTGCGCATCCAGGTCTGCCTGATAGGTCTCGGTATGGTTCGACGAGAACTGAATTGGCTCTATATATACGTCGTCACGCACCACATTTGTAGCAAGCAAACGACTCTGGGAGTCGTAAATCAGGCCACGCGGTGCATCCACGACTGCATTTTGTATGTGCTCAGCACTGGCCTCGGCTGCCAGATCACTGCCACGAAATATCTGCCAGTAGTAAAGTTTTCCAAGCAGGAAAGTCATTGCAGCACAGGTCAGCAGAAAAATAATCATCTGCCGGTTACGCGCTCGGCGCAGTTCTGTGCTCATTGCTTGACCTCCTTGCCCAAATACGACACGAGAGTTACTGTTCTCCATCTTATGGCTGAACCTGTGCATCAATCCGCTTGAGCGGCTCTGAACCGGGTACAATTAGAACGTGCACTGTAGCGGGATCTGCCGGATTCAATCCCTGCTTCTTCGCTTGTTCGGCAATATATCCTGGCGATTGCTCACGCGCAATCGTATCGACGAGATCCTGGTTTTGTCGCGTTAGCTTTGCCTGGGCGTTACGCGCCTCCTGTAAAGCCTGATTGGCTGCTACAGACTGCCCGACCTGGCTCAGATACAGCACCGCCATCAGTGCAATAAGGACTGTACTGGTGACACAGAGTGCAACTGGCCCCATAGAAAAGAAGAAGGGACGCAAGGATTGACGCCGCGAGGGAACCTGAAGTGGCTTTGCTGCCTGAGCAACACGCGCGTATCTTTTGAGACTATTCATTGCCCTTCCCTCATTTCATTACACAAACAAAACTGCATAGCTACTACTCAACATACTACATCTATTCTATTGCTTCAGCCGCTCGTAATTTGGCACTACGAGCACGAGGATTCATTTCGATTTCTTTCTCAGTTGGTACGACTGGCCTGCTTGTTAGTATACGCAGGCGTGCTCTATGATCACAGATACAAACAGGAGTACGAGGTGGGCAAATGCAATCGCGCGCCTCATACCGCAAAAATTCTTTGACGATTCGGTCCTCTAATGAATGAAACGCAATAATGACCAGTCGTCCCGCAACCTCTGCCACTTCTTCCCCACCTGACTCCCGCGTTAACAGGTTCATAGCTTGCGGCAGAACTGCCTCTAGCTTCTCCAATTCACCATTGACCGCAATGCGCAACGCTTGAAATGTGCGAGTTGCGGGATGAATGGCACCAGCACGAAATGGTACACCGGAGGATGCAATGGAGGCAAGCTGAGCTGTACGTGTGATAGGAGCATGCTCTCGCTCCCGTACAATACGCCGCGCAATCTGTCGGGAACGCGTCTCTTCACCGTAGCGCCAGAGAGTATCTGCTAACTCCCGCTCACTTAGCGTATTTACCAGTTCTTGTGCGGAGAGCTCCAGTGATTGATTCAGCCGCATATCCAGTGGTCCATCGGCACCAAAGGCGAAACCACGGAGTGGATCATCCATCTGATCTGAAGAGAAGCCAAGATCAAGCAAGATACCCTGGACTTTTGTGAAACCAGTGTCCGTAGCAATCTGACTCAGTTCCGCAAAATTGCCATGAGCCAGAACCAGGCGACCACGCTCTACCTCGTCTGCCAGCCGCGCCTTTACACGTGCCAGGGCCTTTGCATCGGTATCAATTCCCAGCACCCTGCCATTGGGAGCACTACGCTCTAGTAACGCAGCCGTATGGCCTCCACCTCCAACCGTTCCATCAATGTAGTAGCCACCTGGCCGTGGCTGAAGATACCTCAACACCTCTTCCATCATTACCGGTATATGTTGTGAGTGTGCTTTCTTTTCTACATTCATTGTGTTACAAAAAAATTTTCAGAATATTCTTTGCACTGTTTGCAAGCTTAAAATGGAATGCTGTTTCCCTCGTTGTCTAATCTCTCCTGATACTCCTGCCAGCGCGTCCGATCCCAGATTTCAAAGTGATCACGCACACCAGCGACGGTAACATTGCTCTCCAGCCTCGCATACGCGCGCAATTTCGCCGGTATCACGATACGCCCCTGCCCATCCAGTTCGACCTCGCTGGCACTTGGATAGACACGCCGCTCGAAATCCCGCAATTCATCACTTGACATCCCAGCTACCAGCTCACTCGATTTTTGTTCCCAGCGATCAAGCGTATAGATTGACAGGCAGGTACCCATGCCCTTGCTAATCACTGCCCCGCGATCCATCTGAGCACGGAAACGAGCAGGAACAGCAAGACGGCCCTTTGCATCAATCGTATGCTCATATTCACCGAGAAACATAGCTCGCTATACTTTCAAAGACTAAGATCTTCTGCGAAAACGGATGCCGCTCCTCTTGTAAGATACAAAAGGATGCTTGTCGCAGAGCTAGCTTCGCTCAGGGTTGTGCAAGGAGTGTATCACAGTTCGCGCTCTGCACTCAGGTTTTCGAGAAGCAGTAATTCCTGCCATACGTCCCCCATCTCCCCCACTCTGTCTACAACATCACCAAAACTCCCCACTTTGCCCCACTTCATTGTAACACTTACCGGGCTACCAGGAAAAGAGGGTTGTCCACCAATTTCTGACAGAAAAGTGGATAACTTGTGGATAACTTTTTCTCCTTGTATCCAAACAGCTTTTTTCGACGCTAAACAAAACACTTTCCACTGATTATAGAGTTTTTAAAGCACAGAAACGTTGTTTCTACAAAATGCTCAGCTTCTTGTAGAGAAGAAATTTGAAAGTGCTTTAAGACCGCTTGTGGAGCCATTTTTTAGATATATGCTGCATATGAAACGGCCTGTAGAGCCGTTTAAAGAAATAGAGACTTTTTTTAGGCATAGTGAGACGCTTGTATTTCTCTCAGTCGCGTGCTATACTCCTAATCGGCAGTGAGGTTGTCACGCCGCTCTACAAGCCCTGTAATACTGACACGCACATTCAGAAATGCTACTCGGTAACTCGCTTTCGTTGTTCCGAATGCAAGAGAGTGTAAGTCAAATCTGGGCGACTTCAGTGACGTGCGTCAATAGTTGCAAGGAGGATTTAAATTTATGGCCGAAGAACCAGAAGGACAAGCAGCGAATTCCCAAACCATTGGTCGGCAAGAGCTTTCCCGGCGTATTGCCAAAGAAGCAAAACTTTCACAGAAGCAAGCAGCAGAGGTATTGGAAGTCACGCTCACAGCCATTCGCGAGGCCCTACAAAATGGCGATGAGGTGCGTCTGGTCGGTTTTGGCTCTTTCAAAGTCCGTCAGAGCGCAGCTCGTAAAGGCGTTAATCCCCGCAACCGTGAAACTATCGAGGTCCCAGCCAAAGAGCGCGTTCGCTTTTCTCCCGGCAAAGAACTCTCGGAAGCCGTTATCAAGAAGTAAGTGTACTTTCTTGCATTCAGATATAAAGGGTGTTTCTGTACCTTTTAGCCATTCCAGAGGCATTTCTGAGTGCCCCTTGATCATTTGTAATGTAAGCCTTACTGCCATCTGGAATACAGGCATCAGCCTGGCTACGGCACCGGTCTATGAGGAACGGGGAGGACACTTGCAAAAACTCTTCATGTGCCTCTCTCTCTCTTCATGGACCTTTGCCTCCTGAAATTATGCATGTTAGTCGTTAGAGAAGTGCATATGTCTACACACGTAATCTCTGGTGTCACCCTGACGATCATGCAGGGAAATATTGTTGACGTTCACGCTGACGCAATTGTGAATGCTGCAAATGCTGCTCTTGCTGGCGGCGGTGGAGTTGATGGTGCGATTCATCGAGCTGGTGGTCCCACTATTCTAGAGCAGTGTCGTCAACTCAACGGTTGTCCCACAGGGAGCGCTGTTGCAACGACAGCGGGCAACCTGCACGCACGCTACGTTTTTCACGCCGTTGGACCGATCTATGACCACCATAACAATGCTGCTTCTCTGCTCGCAAGCGCCTATTCGTCCTGTCTTGAGCTGGCTGAGCACTATTCTCTCAAGAGCATTGCATTTCCATCTCTGAGCACAGGAGCTTATCGCTACCCTGTTCGCCTGGCAGCACCTATTGCGCTGCAAACTATTCTCACCCATATCCAAAACCATACCAGTCTGCAAGAAATTCTCTTCGTTCTCTATAACGCACCTATCCATGAGGCGTATGAACATGCCCTCGCACAACTGCTAAACAAATAAAATCTTTCTTCCAGGCAAGCTTTGCAAGATCCCTTCCAGCGAGTTACTATAAGAGATAAGCGCGTCCCCTACCCTACGGTCACTGCCATTTCGTAGAAGTCCGTTCGTGCAAACGAGCACATTGAATTCGATAGCCTGGAGAGAATATAGACACTACTGCTTTGTGTTTCCCGAAAATGAATATATGAAAAGGAAGTTGTATGAAACAAAATCTTAAATCTGAGAAAGAGATTGCGCAGATGCGGCAGGCGGGCCTTCTTACCTGGCAGGCTCACCAGATTGCCGCCGCGCTTGTTAAACCGGGCGTTACAACGGGTGAGATTAACGTTGCCATCGAGACGTTTATTCTTGAGCATAACGCAATCCCCCTTTTTAAGGGTGTGCCAAGCGCAATAGGAGACGTACCGTTTCCTGCTGTTGCCTGCATCTCGGTCAATGAGGAACTCGTTCATGGAGTTCCTGGCCCACGCATACTACAAGAGGGTGATGTGGTCAGTATTGACCTGGGTGTGAAATACAACGGCTGGTGTGGGGATGCAGCGGTGACACATCCCGTTGGCAAGATTGATTCTGAGGCACAACGCTTGCTCACTGTGACTGAGGGAACGTTACGCCTGGCAATCGAACAAATTCCTCAATGTAAGCTGTGGAGCCAGGTTGCGCGGCAGCTCGAACGTTACGTTAGAGAGGCCGGCTTTGCTGTGGTCGAAGGACTTGTCGGACATAGCATTGGGCACAACATGTGGGAAGAGCCGCAGGTTCCTAACTATGTCACGCCTCATTATGAAGCACTGGGAGATTTTGAACTCAAACCAGGCGTGGTGATAGCTGTAGAGCCGATGGTGACGATGCGCTCAAAAGAAGTTCATATGCTTCCCGATTATTGGACAATCGTTGCTGATGACGGCAGGCCAACTGCTCACTTTGAACATACACTTGCACTCACTAAAAATGGTGTCGAGATACTTACTGCTGGTCCTGACGGGCAGGGCTGGGCTATTGGTTAAGCAATAGACAGGTACAGACAGATACAGTGGGCGCAAGAAATCTGGGCCGCTATTTCTCGCTCCATAAATGGCTGTGACATTTTCTCGATTATGATTTTTGCTCTTACGCAAACAGAGCTACGCAGCGATGAGCGGACTCTCTTCTTCCACGACTTCGGCGTAGCCGCGCACGAGACATTCCATCGCCTCAAACCAGGTGCGGCTCTTCGCCTCTTGTAGTACGGATTGCCGCATCTGCACACGTGTCGCGGAGTCCAGAACGAGCCGCTCCAGGTTTGTGCGGTAGCGTTCTACCTGCTTATCTGGCGAAAGGATTTCGGGCGGCAAGAGCAGCCCGGTCCGCTCATGCTTCACTAGGTCACACACGCCTTCTGCCTGCAAACCGACAACTGGCAGGCCTGAAGCCATTGCTTCTAGTACAACCTGACCAAATGTTTCGGTATACGAGGGAAATGCGAAGATATCTGCCGAGGCATACGCAGTTGCAAGTGCCTCCCCTGAGAGATAGCCTGTAAATGTGACCGGCACATCTTGTAGCTCTTGCTGAATTTCGTTGTACGCCGGGCCATGCCCAACGATCACCAGGTGGCAATGAGTATGATCCATCTCGCGGTATGCCTGGACGAGCAAGCGGAGGTTTTTTTCCCAGGAGACACGACCCACATAGAGCAGAATATTTTCTGGCCTTTTCTCCCCGCGCTCCTGTAACCATGTGGCACGTAGTTCTTCGCTGCACCGACCAGGATGAAACAGAGCACTATCGACACCACGCGGCCAGATGCGTACCCTCTCAAAGCCTTGCTCGCGCAACATGCCGGCAGTCGATGGCGAGGGGCAGAAGGTCAGGGCGCATTGATTATGGATGAAGCGATTATAGCCCCACATTGGTCTGGTTAAGAGTGAAAAGCCAAAGTGTGTGCAGTACGCGGCCAGGTTTGTATGATAAGAAGAGACTATCGGCTTATTTAGCAGGCGAGCCACAGCCAGACCAGTTGTCCCTAGTACCATCGGATCAACCACATGAATCACGTCCGGTTTAAATTCGTATAACCGTTTCATGAAGAGGGGACGAAAGAAATTAAACTTGAGTTCAGGATAGAAGAAGAGTGGAACACCAGCAGTACCGATAACCTCAGCTCCTGCATACTGCCCCATTCCGCTTTCAGGTCCGAGTAGAAGCGCCTGGTGACCTGTTGCCTGTAAGTGCTCCAGCAATCTTGCTAACGTGCGTGTGACTCCATCTAGCTTGGGCAAGAAGTTCTCAGTGATTATAGCGATACGCATAGTTCACCGCCTGGTCCACAATGGACGCCCTATTTCATAGAAAATTAAGAACATCTGCAAAAGAACAAAAAGAAGCAGAGATTGTACCCTATCACTAAACTACCTCGTTATAGTTAGTGAAGCATTAACAGGTTCTTACAGGCATGTAAAGTGTAGACTAAAAGAAGGTTAAAGGCGAGTTTCCCCTGGTGGACAAAAGTCCTGAATTTTATGTGCAAGGGTAGATTCGCTAGTAATTACTTGCTGTGCTATTCGTTCTACTAAATAGCAGTAACGTATTATCGGGTATACTATTCATTCAATAGAAATTGTTGCGACCACTTTTTCATAAACAGCCAGGAAGTAGGTATACTTGTGAACCGACACTTTACACAAAATAGCCACCCAGAAGACGAATTTCCTGATCCTAAAAATAAATCTCCTCAAAAAATATCGAATAGTGTCAATAACAATGGGACTCCTGGAAGTCGGCTGCTATCTAACTATATGCACAATGGGCACAATGGTCAGTATACTCCCAGCCCTGCTACTCCTGCTCAGCCTTCTTGGGAGTACTCACACTCTCCAAAGCGCTCTGCTACTCCTGCTCAGCCTGACACTCAGAGATTCATAGGTAACACGGATGAGCCTTCTTATTTCGTTTCAAGTACGGCTCCCACTTCTTCTACGCCTTATCAGGCTGAAGCAGCCCTTGCAGCTCCAAGCTATTTGATTCAACCCGATACACCGGATTTGCCCATGTACGGACAACAACGCTATACGCAACCAGGAGAATCCAGGAGATCCTCTCAGCCTTCTCGTGTTGAGAACAGAGCTGGAGCAGCTTCTCATCATGCTGTATCCCAGTTGCCTGATCCGGTCAGGGTAAATCCCCCCTGGCATACACCATCGCAATATCCGGCTCCACCGCGCTTTGATCCAGCTCAGCCCTATCAACCCCGTCGATCGAATGCGCAGCCACCACGTGCTCCTGCAAGTGCTCCTCCTCGTCTACAGAGGAAAAAGAGGCACTTTCCCCTCTGGTTAAGGATGATTGCCACCGTGCTGCTCGTCTTTCTTCTGCTTGGCGGTGGAGTCTTCGCATATTATCAGATCGAGATTGCGCCCTCGCTCAACAACATTATCAGCCACAATGCCCTTCATGGACGCAATGGTGCGGATATGGGTATAAGTGACCTCACTGCCCTGCGTCGCATTAATATCCTTCTGCTGGGAAGCGATAATGATGGGAAAGGGAATGATGGTCATAATGGTGCTCCCCTCGCTCAAACGGATATTGTTGTTACGATAGATCAACAAGCGCATACTGTCGGCATGCTTTCGATTCCACGTGACCTGCAAGTTTCGATTCCAGATCACCAACCGGGCAAGATGGACTTCGCCTTCAGCTATGGTTGGCAGGCTGCAAACCCTCAACAGGATGATGCAGCAAAAGCACAGCGAGCAGCAGGGCTGGCCGAAGATACGATCACGGCGAACTTTGGTATCCGCATTGACCGCTATGCCTGGGTCGGTCTGCAAGGATTTGTGAAGGTGATCGATACCGTTGGTGGAGTCGATGTTGATGTGACGCATCCCATGGTCGATGATTCGTACCCCGATGATGTCAATAATCCCAATGGAAATGTGACAGATTACAAACGTCTCTATATCGCCCCCGGACCACAGCACCTTACAGGGCAACAGGCACTCGAATATGTACGTACCCGGCACTCTGATCTGGCAGCAGATTTTGGTCGTTCGGCGCGACAACAACAGGTCCTTAGCTCTTTGAAAACGAAGCTGACGGGATCAGAAATTCTCGACAAACTACCTGACCTGGTCAAAGATCTTAATGGCTTTGTCCTGACTGATATGAATTTGAATGACCTGGCCTTTCTGGGAAATCTGGCGCGCGGCATCGACGTGAACGCGATTCAACGTGTGACGCTGAGTCCACCCTACTCAACTCCCAGTCAGCAGCCCGGCAACTCTAATTTCCTTCCAGTCTGTGACCAGATTCGACCACAGCTCACAAAATTGTTTGACTCTCCAGGACTTTGTATCCCTCAAACAGATAATGGGTAGATAGAATAGATAAATAAAAATGATGAAACGGAATACGCACTGGCACTACTTCTTTGTGCTACCACTTCTGGCATTGCTCCTTCAGGGGTGTCTGGGCATTGGCGAAGATAACGGCCCATTCCAGAGTAAAGGCACAGCTCAGAATGGTGAGTCAATTCGCGTCAACACATCTGATCAAGCGAAATTTTCAGGCAAAATCTACCTCACGCTTGATCGCAATCTATACATGCTCGACAATCAGGCTAATCTGAAACAGCTCACTCACGGTATGGATGTGCGTGATCCAGCCGTCTCACCTGACGGCAAATGGATCGCCTTTATCAGGCGCTACAAATACTATTCTGATCTTGTGTATATGTCTACAAACCCTGGTGATACGACCTTGCATACGGTTGTGACTGGCAACGGTCAATATACACCGCATGGGAATGGCGAGAACAGTTACTACTGGTTTGCACAACCATCCTGGTCTGCAGATAGCGCTCAGCTCCTTTTCCTCAGTGACCTGCAAAAGGATTTCTACTGGCAAGTACTGGGGGGAGTCTACGCGAGTGCTACGTTCCTGGATATGCAATTGTTTTCTCTGCCCATCTCAGTCTCTCTTGATGCACAGCAAGCGAAACGGCAAGCACAACCACTTGGCTATGCCGTCTTTGGTGATGGAGGTCTACGCGATCCAAGTTATCGTCCCAACCATCCAGAACAGGTTCTCTACACAACGTATAGATACGGTTCCGATACGACCAAGCAGCTTATTCAGGTGGTCATAGAAGACACCACGTTTATGACTGGTCCAGCCGGGAGAAAGTACCATCCGGGTTTTGATCCATCTGTTGCACTTACACCAGAGGACCCGAATGTTGCTAATCTTCAGGCCACCTTCTCACCCGATGGCAATACTATTCTCTATGTGAAACGTGAGGATCGGACACATATGAGCCTCTATAGTATGCCAGTGGCGGAGAACGTTGCCAACAACCCGAATAATCCGTACTTCGACCCGAATAACCCGAATAATCTCGCACAAGCCCTGATTCCGTACAAGACGCAATCGAGTAAGCTTCTGACCGACACCTATCTAGCAATGCCTGTATGGTCACCTGATGGGAAACAGCTTATCTACTATAAATACACCAATAACAAGTTTGATCTGTGGTTAGCAACGTTTACCCGTGATGCAAAAACTGGTGCACTGAGTATAAAAGGGAATAGCGACGTTCAGATAACACAGGCAAACGGACACCTCGATGGTGATTCCCATCCTCTTTGGGTTCAATGAGAGACGAAATAGCTAGATAGATAGAGAATTTGCTTAATTCTAGACGCGAGAACGTGTAAATGATATACTAGCTTCTGACTGGAGAACTTTCTATAAGCAATGGGCCTCTGCGCCTGAGATGGTGAAACTTTGAACCAATTTGAAGGCAAATTAATAGCGGGACGGTATGAGATTCGTGAGCATATCGCGACTGGCGGTATGGCGAGCGTTTTCAAGACATGGGATCACCGTGTCGAACGCATCGTAGCAATCAAGGTGCTGCGCGCGCTCGACAAGAATGATCATCGTGCAGTTGAGCGCTTTCGCCGCGAAGCACGTGCCGCTGCCGCCCTCGCTCATCCCAACGCAGTAACTATTTACGACTTTGTCGAAGAAACAGGCCAGTATTTCCTGGTTATGGAATATATTCATGGTCCCACGCTGAAACAGCTTATTGGTCAACGGAAGCAGCTCCAGCCGCGTGATGCTATCGAGATCGCAGCCCAGGTGTGTGCGGTGCTGCAAATAGCACATGCTCGTGGCTTTATTCACCGGGATATCAAGCCGCAAAATATTATGCTCGCCTGGGGCGGTGGCTCCGGCGGCCTTAATGATGGCGGAGCCTGGGTGAAGCTCACGGATTTTGGCATTGTGCGCGTGGCTGAGGATGCGGGTCTGACCAATAGCGGTATTGTTCTGGGCACTGCTGACTACCTCTCACCCGAACAGGCTCGTGGTGAAACGCTTACCGCCTCGTCTGATCTTTACTCGCTTGGGGTGGTGATGTTTGAAATGCTTGCTGGACGTCCTCCCTTTGTCGGTCCTACTGCTGTCTCCATAGCTATGCAACACGCCTCTGCAAACCCGCCTTCATTGCGCCAGTTCAATTTGATGATACCACCGGTTCTTGAGCAACTCGTGAACCGCACTTTACAGAAAGAGCCCGAAGACCGCTTTACTTCTGCCGCCGAAATGCAGCAGGCGCTCCGCCTCTGTGGACGTGAACTGGCACGAAGCCAGGCACCTGTTCAGGCTGATTCAGGACAGAACGCAACAAACAGCGAGAGAAAAGGAACATCGGCCAACTTCCTTTCACCACGTGGCCAGGGACAATTTATACCATAACGGGTTCTCTTTAGAATTGGAAAAAGTATGGATCAGACAACGATTACACCCATAACTACAACTACCGCACCTGCCGCTATCGGCCCTTATAGCCAGGCTATTCGCTATGGGCAGTTTCTCTATACCTCCGGTCAGATTCCCCTCGACCCTGCTACTGGCAATATAGTCGGTGAGGATATACAGACTCAAACACAGCAGGTCCTCAAAAACCTGCAGGCACTGCTGCAAAGTGCAGGTGCTTCTTTACAGACTGTACTCAAAACAACGGTCTTCTTGATCGATATGGGTGATTTTCAGGCGATGAACGTTATCTATGCCGAACACTTCGGTACTCATGCGCCCGCTCGCTCAACTGTGGCAGTGGCGGAACTTCCGCGTCAGGTGCGAGTCGAGATTGAATGTGTCGCTCTTATTCCAGATGCAGAACGTGCTTGAACATAACCCTTTGTTTTATCTTTTGAGTTGCTTTCGCATATTTTTTTACGTACGGGAGAAGACCGGTGAACACCGCTACAATCTGGCGTAACGCCCTTGAACAACTTGATTCCACGGCGATTGATGCGGTTACAAAAACCTGGCTACAGGATGCTCATCTGTCTCAAGCTCGTTCTACTGGCGAGGAGCCTGATGAGCTTGAGCCAGGCTTGGCACTTACGCTGCAAATGCCGAATGATCTGGCACGCAATGTTGTCAATAGTCGCTGGCGCTCTACGCTTGAAGAACTGCTCACACACGTTACTGGTCAGCCCGTCACACTACTTGCTGAGTACGCTTCTCAAGCTGACCATTCTGAGAGCAATACCACGTCAACCGCGTCAGTCTCTCCCACTTCGTCCGTGTCACCTGTCACTCACTCACAGACCAGATCTCAACCCGAACTGCCTTATCGAATAGGCGACTCGTTGGAGGATTGGGAACACGAGCAGCGCGCCAATATTTTGATGCACAATCGGCTTAACCCGCGCTACACGTTCGACGCCTTCATTGTCGGAAATAGTAATCGCCTGGCCCATGCCGCCTCGCTTGCTGTTGCAGAAGCCCCAGGTGAGTCGTACAATCCGCTCTTCCTCTACGGAGGTGTCGGACTGGGTAAAACACATCTTCTGCATGCTATCGGCCACCAGGGGGTACATACCGGCCTGGCGGTCCTCTACGTCTCATCCGAGCAGTTCACAAACGAAATCATTAACGCCATTCGCTATCGCACAACCGAGGAGTTTCGCGCGAAATATCGCTCGGTTGATATCCTCCTGGTCGATGACATCCAGTTTATTGCAGGCAAAGAATCAACCGAAGAGGAGTTCTTCCATACGTTCAATAGCCTCTATGAGATGAGTAAGCAGATTGTGATCTGTAGCGATCGTCCACCCAAAGCTATCGTGAGCCTGGAAGAGCGTCTTCGCTCGCGCTTCGAGTGGGGCTTGATTGCCGACATTCAGCCGCCTGATCTAGAGACACGTATGGCAATCCTGCGCGTAAAAGCTGATCTCCTGCACTATGCTGTCCCAGACGATATTATCTCCTATATCGCTGGCCGTGTACAAACGAACATCCGTGAGCTGGAGGGCTGCCTCAATCGCCTGATGGCCTACCAGCAACTGCATCGCACCGAACTGACGCTTGATGTCGCGCGTGCCGCCATGTCCTCGCTCGGCAACGATAATCGCGAATCGCGCCTGGATAGCCGACAGATCGCTCAGGCCGTTGCCGACTACTATCGTATCTCGCTTGAAGCAATGTTTGGCAAGCAGCGCGATAAATTCATTGTGATGCCACGCCAGATCGCTATGTATCTGATTCGCCAGGAGACCTCGGCTTCGCTGCTGGAGATCGGCCAGCTCTTTGGTGGGCGCGATCACAGCACAGTGCTCCACGCCTGTGAGAAGATCGATCGCGCTATCACCACCAATCAAAGCCTGCGCCGCGAAATCATCGCAATTCGCGACCAACTGATGCAGGATTAAATCTTCTACAACTCTGCGAAGACAATATTTAGAGCGATAACCGCCAGACAAAGCACTACCACTATTGCCCATGACATTGGGCCTGCGATGAGAGGTAATAGTGTAAGCGGAATGAGAACACCTAAAGAAACGATTGCTAGCGTCATACGTTGCCGGGACGTAACGATTCTGTGTCTTACAAGCTCTCTCATTTCGGGCAATGACAGGTCAAGATAACCAGCTACAGGCAAACTCACTTCAGATACGTCCTTCACCTCCTCCCTTCGCTGCTCTTCAAGTGCAAAGGCCGGGACGAAGGCTTTCCTACCTGAAGCATAAATCACACCATACTCAAACTTTCTGTCCCAGGATCGTCTAAAGTACCAATACGTCAGCATGACGAGATGAGCTAAATAGTAAAGCAAGTAACGTTTAGCATGCTGTTCCTCTAGATCTAACTGAGCTAGATGACGCTCCATCTCTGCTTCCTGTTGCAGGCGCTGCATATGCATATCGACTACTTGTTGTTGAAGAGTTGGATGCATTCGCTTTTTCCTTTCACTCAAGCTATTTTCTTTGAAAAGGCCAGATGTTTTTATCGTTCGATATATTTAGAACTATTCTACTATTTCGATAGCATTTTAGAAGAGGAAATGGATATTTCCTCCTTTGGAAACATGGGAAGAGTAGTCCTCACATGATCAGATTGTTGCTATAGCAAGCTGTCGCTCATCGCTCAACTGCGCACAGGTTTAAGGTAAGCCAGGAGTTGTTCAGAGACTGTAGAGAGCGCGCTCTGTCTCAGGCTGTATTGCTTGTCGTCCGAACTTACGCGTATCAATCCGGCGACACGGAGCATGGCGAGATGGTGATGAAGCGTCGTTTTGGATACGCCGAAATCATCGGCAATCTCTTGCAATGTGTAACTCCCGGTGGTCAACTTTTTGAGAATACGTAGCCGACGCTCGTCGGCAAGGGCCTTGTAGAGCCGTACCATACGTACTGGAGGCGCATGTGGATCTTCATGAACGCTCTCGTCCGCGACTGGAAAACTCAGAATTTTCATATCCTGGTAGTCAGCGAACATAATGTACGGGCGGTCAATGTAGCTAGGAACCAGCAGCATTTTACGTTGACCTGGCTCAGGCACATATTCAACACCGTTTGTAGCCAGCTCAATGAATCTTTCCGTTGAAACAGTGGGAAGGAATGCTCTTTTAGCTTCCAGGTCGCGTTGCAGAATGGGGAGGATCTGTGCCTCCTGCTCGCGAAATACCTCATGATACCAGTTATGGAAAAAGGCAAGGAGATGCTTTTTGGTTTCATACATATCCTGGGTCAGGATAGCATGCAATGACTCCTGCCAATCATAGTCATCAGGGAAGGATGTTGCAAGAAACTGTCTTTGCGCCTCCTCGTCACCCTCCGCAGCTTGAAGAATAACGTCGAGAGGAGTGTTACGACGGAATTTACGTTGATAGTATCCGATCAAATAGAGGCGTATATCAAGCGCATCCATCTCTCCTATGAGTTCAAGCAGGGTAGGTACATCTCTTGGAGGAGGACACTCGTAAGCCAGTCCCCACAGATTCGTCCAGATATGTTTCTCACAAGAAAATTTCGAACCATTAAACTTTTTGACCAGTTCTAAAGTTTCACTTGATACCTTTTTGGCGACAGCGTCAAACCACTCTTCACCAACTGCATACGTATAGTCTGTACGACAATCTTCGTCGAAGAAGACCAGGATAGACATCAGGAACTCGTACGCTAACCCCATATCCAGCTCAATGGTGGGCTGTAATCTTCTTTTTCCTGGTACATTGCTTTCTTTTGGATCATGGAAAACCATAGAAGTGTCCCTTGCCGTTTCAAATTTATTAGCAGTTCTAGCGAAACAAATTCATACGAATTTTTTCGTATATACCAAATATACTGAATACCGATAGCTTTGTCAAGGAGAGAGTTGTGTACACAGGAGCTTTTTCATTTTCGCTTGTACCCTCGCGCCTGGCGCTCGCAGACGTTGGAGTGAAGAGATTTTTCGTAGGCTGGACGCGTACGAAAAATCTCTTCACTCTAAATAAAATGGTTTGTTTCGTTTACAGGCTACACGGGCTAAGTACATACATGAGCGAGATTGAGAATTCTACTCTCTAATAGAAAAGGCAGGCTGCATCTGGAATGTAGCCTGCCCAGCGTAATGTATTCTCTTTTCTAGCCAGTTACAGTAGCAATAGCGCTACCCTCTAAATAGATCGGGTCATCCGAGAGTTGGAGCTGGACCTGACCATTTGAGGGCGTATACGTTTGACTCGTGCCCGTCATTGTCGTAACGGTGATAACATCACCTGTTGTGACAGTAACCGTTCCCGTTGTCCCTTTCGCCCATAGCACGCGAATATTGTTTGTGAAACGTTTGTCATACAGATCGCCACTCAGAGGCTCATCGCCAACAAATGATGCCTGCGAAATCTTTCTGATGAGAGTCGCGTAAGCAGCATATGATGGTTTCGGCGTATAGCGACCAGCCGCGTCAGGCTGACGTATCAGGCCAAAATTCTGCTCATCATTGATGCTACTTTTGCCATCATTGAGAAAGTCATACCAGAAAAACAAACTGTACAATTTGACCGATCAAAAAGGGTGAGGGTATGAGAGGGGCATTTTCTCTTGCTGAGCGAAATGGGCTGTGCTCTCCAACTTGTAAAAAAGAGCGTGTGCTTCGACAGGAAGAATTCGACTTTTTATCTCATCCAGGGTCGCGCTAGCAGCCCTTTTCTCCGCGAGAAAACGTACTCATGAGCGACCCTGAACTTTCGAAACACACGTTCGCGATTAGCTTGAAACGCGTCGAGCGTCGTTCAAGCAATTCTAATGAATGTGACTTAAACTTTACCGTTGATTTGACATTTTTGTATCCGATGTACACGGGTCGGAATAGGTCTGTAGTGTGCCGAGATATGAGTAGCGACCATTGAGGGAGCGCGAGGGACTTTGTCGCGCGAACCAGGAGAGGAACGCTTCATCCTGGAAGTAATGCCCCTTGATCTCAAAATCGACTAGCACCAGAGGATCTCCCGTTTCCAGCAAGGTGGAGCAGCCATATTGGGGTTGATCGGATTCCGTCCAGGCGGGGACGTAGTTATTTGTGAAGGGATCATTGAACCATTCAGCCACTTCATGGCTGACGGCCCACATATCATGTTCCGTTCCTGCTGCATAGCTCGCGTATACGGCGGTCTGAATCTGCTTCCCATCAGTACTGGGAACGGCAAGATGAAATCCTCCTACACCTCCACCTACCAGAACGTTGCCTGTGAGGAAGATTGGGAGCGTACGAGGTGAAAGGCGAGTAGCATTGTACAACGCGAAAAATTGCTCATTAAACCAATCTGTATCAATGTCCGCAGGCTGACCAAGACCATTTTCCGAAGCGTCAACAACTCGACCTTTATCGGCAGGCACACGTAGTTTCACTGTCGGCAACACACGTGTATTCCCCAACAAAACGTGATACATTCCGCGATTTGCGCTTACATCGCTCCAGAACTCGGCACGCTGAATTTCATCGCCATATTGTGTGAACCCCGTTTTCTGCCTGGTTGGTACATACAGCGCAGATTGAAGTACATCTCGTACTGCCTTCGTACCTGAAAACGTTTCACCAGTCGCTAATGTAAAATCAAGCGGAATGATCACCGTCTGCACAGATGTTGTCGCTGGCCCTTGCGCTGGATCTGTCCCTACCATAGTATATGGATAGGTCTGCCCCTGATAAGTAAACGATGAACTCCAGGTAGGAACCGTCTCGATACTCTGCTTTCCTCGCACTTGAGGTCCGGCAATCTGTGCGTTTCCATGCTGTTTGCTTAAGCGCTGCGTCAGAGTATGCGTAAGCTGTTTCTCCAATGCTGGCGAGAAAATTTTTTTTGCATCAGCCGGCGCTGGTGCAGCTAACGTATGTACACTGTGCAGTACAAAAATACCTGAGAAGAGGATAAACGCCAGCATACAGATGCTGCCCATCCAGTTCAACCATTTTTTTGAAGACATAGTTCTCCCTTACCACTAATCAACACATCGATTCTCTGCTACGCAAACAACTAGCTAACAGAGAATTACACTTTAGTACAAAGATATTCAGTCATGTTTTTGAGCTGCAATGCTGAAACTTTTCTTTGCTATACACAGCATAGCTCGAACATTTTAAAATACAAATTTCTCTCGCAAATGTACTAAATTCGCCGTTGATGGAGAGATACAGATAGTACTTTTTGTCCCAGGCCTTCTACAAAACAAAAGATGAGCCATCCGCAGGGATGGCCCATCTTTTGATTACTCTTGTTTCGACAGTAGATCTACTCTTACGTTGCAATGGCACCAGGAGCAGACGCACCTAACGTACACGAATCAGCTTACGTTTTCAAGCTTCCAGGTAGGTGTACTGCCCGTTAAGTGACTAAACACCCTACAATTAGCCTATCTTCGTTGTCTGCTCAATGTTGAGTCGCGGTTGCTGTTACCGTCGCGGTTGGAGCTGGCGTCGCTGTTGCTGTCGGGCTGGGCACCGGCGTTGTCGTCGGGCTTGGAACTGGTGTCACTGTCGTTGTTGGGCTAGGCACCGGCGTTGCCGTTGTTGTTGGGCTGGGTACCGGCGTTGCCGTTGTTGTTGGGCTGGGTACTGGTGTCACTGTTGTTGTCGGGCTAGGCACTGGCGTTGCCGTTGTACTAGGCGCTGGTGTTGGTGTGGCTGGAACACAGTCTGGGGCCACAGTTTTGAAATTTCCCAGATAGCTATATTGCCCCTTGAGTGACTGTGACGTTGCACGTGCAAACCACCAGATGTACGCCTCGTCCTGGAAAAAGTGACCATTGATGTTGAAGTTCTTATGAACCAGAGGATCTCCTACTTCCAGCACGGAGCTACAGCCATACTGCGGCTCATCCGGCGTTTGCCAGGGCCGGACATAGTTATTCCCGAATGGATCGTTGAACAACTCAGAGACTTCATGGCTGAGCGCATCCAGATCATGTTTTTCGTTGAAATACGACGAATAGATGAACGTCGTGAGTTTCACACCGTTGGGCGTATTATCAATAGAGGCAGAATGAAGACCACCGATTCCGCCATCGAGCAAAACATTTCCAGTCAGGAAGATCGGCACAACGTCACCAGGCAAATTGGCAGTGCTAGCGCTGTAAACGGCAGTAAACTGCTCAATAAACCATGCTCCATCGATGTTAGCTACTTTGCCAAAGTCAGAACCCTTTAGAGATGTATCAAACACCTTACCCTTATCAGCCGGAACTGCAAGTTTCACTATTGGCAATACATCTACATTCTTGAGCAGAACATGATAATTCTTGCTCTTCGTGCTCACATAGTTCCAGAACTCAGCGCGCTGAATCTCGTCTGCGTACTGCGTCGTTCCTGTATTCAGCTTCGCTGGCTTGTACAGTGCTGAATCGAGCACATTTCGTACGTTGCTTGAACCTGCGTATACCTCTCCTGTCGCGAGTGTGAAGTCTAGTGGGATGATAATAGTTTTGATCGTGGTACTGGCCGATCCCTTTGCTGGATCGGTTCCTACCATAGAGTACGGATACTCTACACCCTGATCGGTAAATGAGGAGGTCCAGTATGGAATTGTACTGATGCTGTTGTTTCCGCCTCTCCTCATTGCTTCAGCATTGAGAGGGGCTTTACTCATCTTCTGCTTCAGCGCCTCAGCCATCTGTCGTTCTGCCTGCCAGGAAAGAAGGCTTTTTGCGTCAGAAGCAGCGTTAGCAGCAGATGTTTGCTGTACACTATGGATTAAGAACGCTCCTGAGAGCAACAAGAGTAGAGCAAGACCACTCACTCCCCCCATCCAACGAGACCGTTTCTTCGATGACATACAATCTCCTTTTGTCGTCGCGATCAGCGTAACCATTTCTGCTAAAGTGCTAGTAGAACTGTTGCCTTAACCTGATGATGTCCACACCTTATGCAGAGGCACAATGTATTAAACTACTTAGGACATCATCTTATCACTGACAATAAGCAACATATTCTTATGATCATTATACCTCCTCAAGATCTTGTGTACAAGAGGGAAACCAGTGAAAATAGTACTTTTTCTCGATCTCTTGAGAAAACTTTTCTTACATCATTCCCCTTTCAGGAGGACAAAACCTCACGTTCTATTGTTCAATATCGCCTGGGGCTATTCTTCCCTTGCAACAACATGATAAATTTAAGTGGGACAGGCTTTATCTACATAAAGAGACAAGAATAGGAATTACTCGACATATGACAACAGCTCTTACAGCATTGACGACGTTTCTGATCGACCTTGATGGGGTGATTTATCGAGGAGAGGAGCTACTGCCAGGAGCGAAGGATTTTGTGAACTGGCTCGAAACGAGGCACAAAAAATACCTCTTCCTCACCAACAACTCGTTTGCCAGTGACACGCAAGTTGTTGACAAGCTCACGCGGCTAGGTATTGAAACAACTGCAGCGCACGTACTCGGAGCAGGTCAGGCAGCCGTGAAAAACATTGCCCATCGCTTCCCTTCTGCCTCCGTCTACGTTATTGGCGAAGCACCACTCGTCGAGATGGTGCAGCAGCAGGGACTCGCCGTTGCAAACGACGATCCAGCCTCTATCGACGTGGTGCTCGTGGGGCTGGATCGCATGTTCGACTATAAGAAGCTAGATATAGCTGTGCGGGCGATACGAGCAGGAGCAGCCTTTATCGCTATTAATCGTGATCCGCTGCTGCCACTCGCGAATAGCTTGATCGCTGGCTGTGGCACGATGGTGGCGGCTCTTGAGGCCGGTAGTGAAGTGACGCCTGAGGTTATCGGCAAACCTCAGCCAACGCTCTTACAGGAGGCTATGCGCACGTTAGGTACCACACCACAAGAGACGGTGATGATCGGTGATAATCTGGGGGTAGATATTCTGGCGGGCCAGGCAGCGCACACGCATACCCTCTTCGTCCTCTCCGGCAAAGATACGCGTGCCAACCTGGCGAACTTCTCCCCCAAACCAGAGTATGTTTACGGGAATCTGGCAGATGTTCTAAGAGAGATTGAGCAGAGCGTGTAGTACTCCCTTATTCCGATGGACAACACCACCCTGTGACTAGCTCCGCTCAGTACAGCGGAACTCAGTTGCTCTCCTTATCAGGAGTGCGCTCAACAATAGCAACAGTACAGCGCGAGATGCAGATCAATTTGCCGTTTTCATCGGTGATCTTGATATCCCAGACGTGAGTGGTACGACCCAGGTGGATAGGCGTGCCTGTTCCCGTCAGCATGCCCTCGCGCTTCGGACGCAGATGATTCGCGTTGATCTCCAGTCCGAAGGCCAGGTAGCGATCGCTATCCACGTTCACAATGCTGCCGATCGAGGCCACAGTTTCCGCCAGCACCACTGAGACGCCCCCGTGAAGATAGCCCACGACCTGACGATGATTGGGACCGATTGGCATCGTTGCCACAACCCTGTCACGGCTTGTTTCGACCAGGCGAATATCCAGGGCCTCTAACACCGTCCCATGACTCATAGCATTCATACGCTCGACAAGCTCTTCTTGTGAAAATTCCATCTGCTCTTCCTCCTTTTGCTCTCAGGCATGCTCTTCCCGTTGCTCACTAGCCTGCTCTTCTTGTGGCTCAGGGGAGAAGGGGAAACGAACGGCGGTCGGCCAGAACAGCCCGAAGCCCGCGTAGAAGCCAACTACCCACATCCCTATCGTCGCGACTATCGCGAGAGGTATATTCTCCCATGTCTGGTAGCTTGTCTGCGCGAGACCACCATTGATATCACGGAGAATACAGAACAGTGGCACACCAAAGAGCAGCAGCAAGGAGAACCAGCGCGCCCGACTGGGCCAGAAACGCCAGATCAGCAAATAGGCCAGGCTGCCAAAGACAAGCATAGTCGAGATGTAGAATGGCAACGGCACGTGCAGTATCAATTCTCGCAAGGTATAATGCCACCAATGAGCATAATACGCTACAATATCTATCAAGATATTGACAATGCCCTGTACGACACCTCCCAGCAACGAGGCAAGCAACACCTTGCGCGGAGGGCGGATAAACAGCAGAAACGCGAGATAAAACACGATGAGCACCGGCACAACCAGCGCCAGGTATATCCCAACTTCATAATATTTCATACCTGAGAGAACTCCTTCACGTCGTCCTTCTATTCCAGATGGAAAGGATTAAGAGTACTATGACCTCTTTTTTACATGCGGGTGATAGCGGCAATCTTGCTGAGATTAATGCATCCCCACAGGGTTCACTAAATATCATACCGCTCCGCGCCGCACTTGCCCAGATCAATGTGACTGTCGGGGACCTGGAGGGTAACACTCGCAAGATACTCTCCTCTATGCGACGGGCACACGAGGCGGAAGCACACCTGGTCTGCTTTCCAGAGCTGGCCCTGACCGGCTACCCTCCTGAAGACTTGCTGCTCAAGCCGGGCTTCGTTGCCGCCAACCTGCGCAAACTTACCGAGATTATCGAGGAGAGCAAAAACTTTCCTGGCCTGACCTGCATCGTCGGTTTTGTGGACCGTGACCACGATATCTTCAACGCCGCAGCGGTGATTCACGAGGGCAAGTTGGCTGGTGTCTATCACAAGCACTTCCTACCCAACTACGGTGTCTTCGATGAGAATCGCTACTTCCAGGTCGGCAACAAGGCCCCTATCTTCCTGCTGCACGATATTCATGTCGGCATCAACATCTGCGAAGATATCTGGTATCCCGTCGGCCCGCTTCCTCACCAGGCCCATGCAGGCGCAGAGGTAATCATCAACATCAATGCCTCACCTTACCAGACAGGCAAAGGTCTGGTACGCGAGGAGATGATCTCGACCCGTGCAGCGGATAATGGTGTGATCATTGCCTACTTGAACATGGTCGGTGGACAGGACGAACTTGTTTTCGATGGTGACAGCATGGTCTTCAACGAGCAGGGCACGCTCATCGCACGCGGCAAGAGCTTCGAGGAAGATCTGCTGATCGTCGATCTGGATACCGCCTCGGTCTTCCGTTCACGTCTGCACGATCCACGCCGCCGCCAGGAGCACTGGCGCATTCCGCAGGACAATGTGTCTATCATTCCTGTAGACACACGCCCGTTTAAAGCGCCAAGCAAAAAAGCCGATGTTGTTCTCGCCGCCCCCCAACGAATAGAACCCAAAGGCGCACCTCTGGCGGAGGTTTATTCCGCGCTAGTGCTGGGCACACGTGACTACGTACAGAAAACAGGCTTCAAAGATGTTCTGATCGGTCTTTCGGGTGGTATTGACTCGACCCTGGTTGCGGTCGTCGCTGCTGATGCACTTGGACCTGAGCATGTCACTGGCATCTCCATGCCCTCAGGCTATTCCTCTGAGCATAGCAAAAGTGACGCACAACAACTTGCAGAAAACCTTGGCATTCGCTACCTGACTATTCCTATCGAGGAGACGTTTCGTACCTCGCTCGCGATGATGGAGCCTGCGCTGGGCACAGAAGATCCAGGCCTGGCCGCCGAAAACCTGCAAGCGCGCATCCGTGGCAATATTCTTATGACCGTCTCCAACAGATTCGGCTCGCTTGTCCTCACTACTGGCAACAAGTCGGAGATGGCAACCGGCTATAGCACACTCTATGGTGATATGGCTGGCGGCTTCGCAGTCATCAAAGATGTGTTGAAAACGCTGGTCTATCAGCTCTGCGTCTATCGCAACACACTTGGTGATAGGCCAGTCATTCCGCAAGATGTGATCGAGAAGCCGCCCTCTGCTGAGCTACGTCCCGGTCAGAAAGATACCGATAGCTTGCCACCTTACGACGAGCTGGACCCGATTTTACAAGCGTACGTCCAGGACGACCGTAGTTTCGACGAGATGCTAGCGATGGGCTTCCGGCGCGAGGTTGTTGAGCGTATTATGCGCCTGGTTGATATAAGTGAATACAAACGTCGCCAGGCCCCTCCCGGCATCAAGATCACGCCGCGTGCCTTTGGGCGCGACCGTCGCCTCCCCATCGTTAACCGTTACCGAGAAGGCAAATAAATTTATGAGTGATGAGGGTTTCTTGTGGGATCGAGAAACCCTCATCTCCTATAGCTATTCCTCACAGATGCGCCGTATCAATCCGGCAAGAAGTGCCCCACGTATAGGAATGGAGGGGATGCGAACGTATTCGAGTTCCAGGTTGTGCATACCTCCACCAATCGGACCCAGTCCGTCGAGTGTGGGGAGACCTGCCTCGACCAGGACATTTGCGTCAGAGACACCACCCTTGACCTCACCTTCAAGATGTAGATCCAGCACCTCACCCTCTGAGCGCGCCAACTGGAATAAGTGCAGAATCTCCGGCGTGGATTCATATGGTCGTCGGCCTGGGTTGCGCGTCAATGTCGAACGTGTTCCGGGCACGCTCGCTCCTGCCACGATCCCCTCCAGGGCAGTGAAGGCGGTCTGCAACATCTTCTCGTTAAAGGCACGTACCGAGATATGACAGCGCGCGTAATCAGGCACGATATTGAGCTGTTCACTACTGCTAATGCGCGTCACATTAAATGTCACAGTCGGAAAAAGCGCGTGCAGGTTAGCAATTGCGATGATCTTGTGCGCGAGTTCCAGTACAGCAGAACGTCCCTTCTGCGGTTCCACACCAGAATGTGCCGAGACTCCGAAAACCTCCAGGACGTATTTATCCGCACCTTTTCGTGCACGTGTCAACACATTTGGAGATCCCGAAGGTTCCAACACCAGCCCCACATCCATCTGCCGCGCTACCTCGCGTAGGAGTGGAGCACTCCCCGGAGAACCCACTTCCTCATCGTTATTGACGACGAGGACGAGTTCCCTATAAGAGTCAAAACCGCTCTCCAACAAAGCTCGTAGCGCGTACATGCCCATCACAACGCCCGACTTCATATCGACCACGCCAGGGCCGCGCGCTCGATCTTCTTCTATGGCGAACGGGCGCTCTCGCACAGCACCAGCGTTATAGACCGTGTCGATATGTCCAACCAGCAGAATACGTTTTGTGCCTTGCCCCGCACGCCGTGCTACAAGATTTGGGCCGAGACCTTCCGCCAGATGAAGGGAAACTGTAAAGCCCAGATCTCGCAACCACTGCTCCATATGTGTTATTACCGTACTCACCCCGTCCATCTGCCCGGTTCCCGAATCAATGTTGACCAGAGTTTCCAGGCGTTGTAGCAGTTCGTTCTGATATGTATGAAAGAGTGGGAGATACTCCTGTGCATATGTAGAGGTAGGTGTGTGTGTCATGCAGATGTATCCTTCTATGTGCAACCGCTTTTCCTGCTATTCTACCACACACATCAGTGCTGATCTCACACCAACCTTGCATACAGATCAGGGAGGGAATACCATTTACAGATGAGACCCATTTGAAAAGATGTGCGTCCTGCATCAAGCGGAAACAAGCGATGCAAATTATCGCTACACTTGCATCGCTTGTTTCAGCCGCTTGTAAGCAATGCTACGCAGGGAGGCGTAGCGTGTGCGCTCAGTAGGAGTGTCAAAGTGTGTCCGTCGATAATTTTTCAGACAGAGTCCCTGCTCAGAAAGTGCTTGCTCTAAGCGAGTTGGTGAACATTGATCCTCTCCAGCAGTCTCGGCGGTGATGTTTGCCAGATCAGTCAGGAGTGCAGCTTTTTGTGCACGTGGAAACGTTGCAACAGCACGTGCCACAGCGACAATGATGGAATCGAGCAGGAGCCGATCAAGCGCTATCTGTGCGGCATCTTCAGAGGAATAGAGGAGCATCATTATTATACTTCCAGCTTCACTTTCCTGTTCAGGACGTATCAGACATCTGTCCTTTTTACGGCAGTCACGCAGGTAGTTAAGAGCGATTACGCGTGCTAATGCACGTAATGAGCCGATCGGAGGCATCTCTCCTCGACTAGCCCTCTGCTCGTAGGAAAACGTCCGCGTCACAGCTTCATGCGCGATATCCTCAGCAACTTCGTGCTGCTGCCCTCGCCACGAAGCAACCCCGGCGTCGCGCACCCACATCTCCACAACTGGAAGCAACCATGTATACAGGTCATACCACGTTTGTCCATCATCTAATAGAGTATTCTTCTGCGTTACAGCTGGCTTCGTGTGCATCATGAGAGACCTCCCCGAGATGCTGACACAAGGGATAGCGTATCCTCATCTTGACTTACATCAATATGACATGTACATCGTTTGCTGCTCTTCCAGGAGAACTTTTTTGTGTACAAAAAATACACGTTACCAGAATAGTTCCCTGTCTAGAAGAAACTTCTTCTATTTACAGAAAAGCATACCCGACATGAAGAAAATTGTCAAGGCAATACAAGAAACTTCAGAAAGAAACAGCCTTTATAGGAAAGCAAAGCTTACTCACCAACTTCTTTATGCTGTTCCAGGTTTCTTCTGCTGTATAGGATACTTTCCTGTCCTTTTCTTAAAAAAGCTATCCTTTCTCAGTCAGATAGATATACAAAGAGGTATGTTTGTGCTACTATACAGCCAGGCAGAAGAAGCTGTAGTTTTTCTTCATCTTCAGGGAGGCAGATATGGATGTGCGCAGTAAACAGGCAATTCGAGAGCACCTTCAAAGAGAAGATGTACAAGAGCGCATTCTTCAATCGATCCAGAAGGGGCGCAATGAAGCAACCGTGACAATTAGCCGAGCGGCGGAACTCTTCGGCATCACGGAAAATAAGCTGCGCGATTGGGAAGAGTATGGCTTCCTTCATCCACTCCGTCCGGGTGGTCCTAAGGGTCGTCGCCTCTATACGCCAACCGAACTTGATAATCTGGCAATTATTCGCGAATTGATCGATGCAGGTTATGCTGCCAGCGACATTCCACCGGATATCCAGAAGCTCTGGCAAGCCACACGCTCATCTCACGAACGGATCTTTGAGCAGTCAGACCGAACAACAGGTGCAAGCAAGCAGACAGAATCCGATCTTACTATCAATGCACGTATTTCGCGCGAGCAAGCAAACCTTTTCTGGCGTTACTATGTCTCGCAAGCCCTGCGCCTCGCCCTTCTGCTGGTCTGCGCCGACCTACCTCACACTGCGGCAGGCATCGTACTTCCGCTTCGACCCGAAAGAAATCCTCTTACCATTGAACGTATCGAGGATATTGAGAAGGTAGGCGAAGCGCTGGTTGGCTGGCTCAGCGAAAGCCGTTCGTCATACACATTCCTCACAGAGCGTCCATCGTTTCAATACAGCACAGATTTTCGTATCGAACATCTTCTCTCGACGTCAGTAAACATACTAGACCTGGTACGTGCATCTGACGTGACACTGCTCGTAATTGAGCGTGAAGCAAAAGCCTTAAATGTGAGCACGGCAGTTGTTGGAACCCTACAACGCCTGCTTCAGCCGCTTTATGAAGAGGTTGAACGCTTACGCACATGCTTCGGCCCTGGTATGCGCGATATGGTCAGTTCTGTCACCGATGTCCAACGCACCCTCTATGAAGAAGATACAGTGCTGAATGGCCTGGCAGAGATGGTTGTCCGTCTGGGAGGTGTTACCGCTGAAGGTCACGCGCGCTGGCTGTTCTGCGATCTGCTTCTCCCGACACATTCTAGCAGCTTCCTCTCGCTCCAACAGCGCAACCTGGTCGTGCGCGCACAGAGCAAGCTATCACCACACATTCTCGGCATCACTACCTACACCCCACAAGAGCCTTTTATCCATTCCAGCATTAAGGCGTATCAGAGTGGGCATAGTATTTATCTGTGGGACATTCCTCTCAAGCAAGAACAGACTTCAGCAGAAGGCCCTGGCAGACCGATCCGTTCCAGCATCGCGCTTCCTCTTGAGGGATACGATGAGGTTCCCTCCGCCGTACTCTATATTGCCTCGGAACAGCCTCACGCTTTTACAGAAGAAGATCAACGAGTCCTGCGTCTGCTTGGACGTATGATCAAAGAGCGGCTCGATATCTATGAGACACACCTTTTCGCGACAAAGAAGCTGCGTGCACTCATATCTACTCCCAGCATCGTCGATACACGTTTTCAAGAGTTTCTAGCAGAAGACGACTTTATTGCTCATGTTGAGATGCTGCTCAAAGAGGTGCAGACACGTGAGCAGTTCTCTCCCTCAGAGATACTCTCCTTTATCGCCGTCGATATCGATAATCAAAGTAGCGTTGCTACTAAGTACGGTGATCGTATAGCCCAGGAACTCAGCCGCGCAGTCGGTTTACGCATCTATAGCCAGTTGCGCGCTTTTAAAGACGAGGCTGAGTATAAACTGTACCATATAGGTGCTGACCGCTTCTATATTCTCTTAGACAATATGTCGCTTGAGCAGGCACGGACAAAGGCAGAACTGCTCAAACAGACACTCGGAGATAGCTATCAGATTGATCCTCATCGCACTCTTGTGGGTCAGGCGGCACTGCTAGAGAATGTTGTTACCCTTGCTAATACAACAGTACGCATTGGCGTCTCCTCCTACCCCTACCCAAAGCTGAAAGAAGTGTTACTCCGTTATTCACCAGCGAGTGCGGTGGCTGAAATGCGTATGCAGATCACCGGTTTCTTAGAGGAGGTGTTAGCGCTAGGCAAACAAAAGGGAGGAAATATTGTTTTGAGCTGGGACCCGGTCGAGGGATTTATTCGTCTGCCTCGCTGAAGTAGCTTCTATAGCGTATATGGCTTATATAGCCCATCTCGCCTATATCCTGAAGCCTGTTGCTACCCATTTACGTATCTCCGATATACTATACACATAAAGCTAACTTGCGCTTTTTCCTCCCCAGCCTTGTTCCTTACAACCCCATTCCTTTTTCAAGGTTGGCAAGTAGAAAAGAACCTGAGCAAATCTTATATGTTGGCTTGTCGGAGTGCTCCATGAGTAGGCAAACAAAAGTATTTATTCTGGGTCGTCCAGGAAGTGGAAAATCTACAGCAGCGAAGTTTCTCCAGTGTTACTTCAAACAGCAAGGTCGATCTACATTCCACATCAATGACTACACTATTCTCCAACACATGTTCCGTGAAGATGTTGAGCATAAGCTCTTTCGTCCTACAGCCAATAATGGCTTCGACGCGCTTTACCCCTTTGTCCTGGACAATGCTCTAAAAAAGGTTGAAGAACAGGTTGAAGAGCATCTTTCTGACACGGACATTGTAACCATCGAGTTTGCCCGCGATGATTACTCTCATGCATTACGACAATTCAATCCTGATTTTGTAGAGAACGCTTATGTTCTTTTTATGAATGCCGATCTTGAATTATGCCTGCAACGCGTTCACAGCCGTGTCAAATATTCTGCAACAAATGATGATCACCCTTCATTCTCAGATGAAATCTTCCGCGCCTACTATCAGAATGATAACCTGTTCTACATTCAGGATATTCTCCCTCAGGAATTTGCTATCCATAAGCCAGCGATTGTGCTCAATAATTCAGGGAAACTAGAAGATTGTCAGAGAAGTGTTGAAAAACTCGCGCAAACGATTCTTCAATGGGAGGAGTCACAAGAGGAGTTGCAAGCGGAACAACACTACGTAAGTACTCTAAAAATCTAGTATTCCATCTTGCTATAACTCCCTACAAAAAAACGTATTTGAAAGCGAGGCAGCCTCTTGCCAGATGTGGTACAGTAAGGAAGACGTGACCCCGCTAGCTGAGAGGAGAACGCGGACGAGTGGCATCTACACATACTCCCTTTGACAAACTAACACCTATTCATCCAAATCGACGTATTCCACTTGAAACAGGTGCTACGCCGGTTGCGACACGCCTGATTGACCTCTTTATTCCTTTGGGCTTTGGGCAGCGTGCGCTGGTGGTTGCTCCGCCAAAAACAGGAAAGACAACTATTTTACGGCAGATTGCTCAGGCCATTCTCCACAACACACCAGAGACGCGGCTCTTTCTCTGCCTTGTTGACGAGCGACCAGAAGAAGTGACCGACTGGCGTATGGAGATTCGTGGACCACAGGTCCGGCACTATGCATCCAGCTTCGATCAACAGTCAAGTCGCCACGGACAGATCATGGAGCAGGCTCTCCATGATGCGCGCCGCGAAGTGGAACATGGTCGCGATGTGGTGATCGTTCTCGACTCGCTTACACGCCTGGCTCGTGCTCACAATCTCAACACAGATATGTGGAGCGGTGGACGATCTATGCGTGGTGGCTACGGCAGTCGCACGCTTTCAGGTGGTATCGACGCTCATGCACTTGAGGTAGGCCGGCGCGTCTTCGGTGCGGCACGCACCCTCGAAGAAGGTGGCAGCCTGACTATCGTCGCCAGTTGCCTGGTTGAGACGGGCAGCAGACTTGATGATGTCGTCTACGAAGAGTTCAAAGGGACTGGCAACCTGGAAATTCGCCTTTCAAGTGAACTAGCCGAGCGCCGCATCTTTCCCGCCATTGATGTGGCTGCCTCAAGCACACGCCAGGAAGAGCGTTTGCTCTCGCCGGACGAGTTACGCGCGATGTCAATCGTCCGCCGCCGCATGGCTGATATACCGCGCCGCGATGCGATAGAGCAGGTGTTACAGCTCTTTGAGAAGACGCCTTCTAATGCTCAACTGATCGAGGCTATTGTGAAACAGGGATAGATAGAACAACTTCTTGCAAACATGTACGTATATGCTAGGGTACGGAGAAGTGCTGTTCGTCCAAACAAAGCGAGTGTTCCCAGGCTGCCCCGATTGTGATAGGAGAGACGATCCCAAAACGCTCGCATAGATAGGGATACATGGAGGTACTTTATGCGTTGTCCTCATTGTGGCAGTCTTAATCCAGACACCACACGTTATTGTATTCGTTGCGGACGAAATATCACAGCTCCACAATCAGGCGGTCAGCAGCAACGCGTCCCGGCAGCACCGCAACATCGTCCAGAGCCGATGCCTATGATGCCTATGCCTCCTGTTCCACAGCAGGCCCCGGCACATCCATCCCAACAACGCTACACACAACCGGTCTACCCGCCTCGTCCTGTATCACTTCCACCATCTCCAGGAGCGCCCGCACCCCTTCCACAACAGGAGGTCGTGGTCAGGCCAGCGCTTCGACCCGAAGCTCCACAGGTTGCACGCCAGCGCGCAACAACAGCCGCAGCATCCCCTGTAGCTGTATCTGCTCCTCCCGCAACGTCTGCAATACCTGAGCCGCCTGCGCCATTTCCACCGCGCACACTGGCACAGCTCCAGGCGATTGAGAGTGCAGGAGCGCAACCCTACACGCTGCTGAGCGATGATACAAGCTACGGCAAAAAGAAATTTGTGCGTATCGCCTATCGAGGCTGTAGCGCCTGGCAACAGATGGCAACCCTGCTCAAAGCGTTTCACGAGTACGACGATTCAAAATACGAGACGGTAGTGATCCAGGGCCTGCACGACGCCGGGGAGAGCATCTACAGCTATACGAACGGTCAGCTTGTGTTTGATCGCAATGCGCGCCTCGGCAGTCAGATGTTGCAGCGCTACCAGATTGAAACGGATACTGGATTTTCAACCGATGCTGTACGAGTTGTGCTGTCTGAGTGAGTGGTATACATGGATAGACTGGAGAAGGTGACAGCTTGCATTACACGCCACCTTTCAAATGTTGGCGAACTGCTTGTATTCCGCCACCCAACTGCTGGTGTTCAGCTTCCAGCAGGTACGGTTGAAATAGGGGAAACGCTTGAGCAGGCGGTACTACGCGAAACGCAGGAAGAAACTGGTCTCGAATCCGTCCACCTACTCAGAAAATTGTCTCCTGTACTTACGCTTGATCTCGCTGAGCAAGGCCAGGCTGCTCTTTTGCGGAATACTCAACTGTTAGATAGTCTATCACACAATGCATCAGCAAGTAGCATAACGCTCAAACGAGGTTGCCTGCTGCGGATAGTTGCAGAGCATGAAGGGTGGAAGCGTGTTACCTATGAAGAGAAGGACTATGCCTTTCATCCTCCAAGTGTCATCTCTTCTAACAAGGGATGGCTTCAGTCTACGTTCTTAACCCGGTATGCCGTCAGGCACTTCTTCCACCTTACCCCAACAGCTCAAACAGCAGAAGGGTGGGAGAAGTTTGCCGAAGATCGGCATCTCTTCTCCCTGTACTGGGTACCACTCGTTCCACAACCAGAGCTTGTAGTTGGTCAGAACGAGTGGTTGAGCCTTGTCTACGAGGAGTTGCTTCACCTACCAACAGCTTAGCTTTCAGGCTGCGCTGTCAATTGCAGCACAATCTGGTGTGAGCTGTGGGCAGGAATATTCAGGCGATCCTGCGGGCGGTTCAGGCCATCCGCGCTAGCTACAACAGGCTCAAAGCAGACAAAGTCGTGGTCGGGAGCAGATGGCGGCTCCGTCCAGACCTGCATGGTTGCTAACGAGTATTTGTCCAGCACTGGTAGCTCAGCAATGGTTAGCCGACCAGCATGTGGAAATTCCAGGGTAACAGTGTGTGGAAAGGGATACGGATTGTTCGGTGGATTGGTATCCCAATCAAAGGCGTTGACGGCAAATCCGGTTGGACCATCCGCAACGATATGCTGCTTCTGCTGCTGAGCTATTGCGAAGTAGGGATGGAAGCCAGGAGCGATGGGCATCACTTCAGCGCTACGATTCTCCATCGTCAGCGTGTAGGTTAAGGTTCCTGCCCCGACAGCAATTGTCGCGGTAAACGCGAACTCGTAGGGATAGTGAGGGCGCGTCGCGTCACTGCTCAGAAGTTGTATACTGATACTGGTCTCATCGCGAGCGAGGGTGGTCCAGGGAAGATTGCGCCCGAAGCCGTGCATAGGCAATGTCGTCCCCTTCTCCTGGAAAATACCGTCCTTGAGAAGAGCAAAATTGGGAATCATCAGGGGTATGCCCCAGCGTTTGACATTGCCTGTTTCGGCAGGCCGATAGAGGATCGGCCAGGAGCCAACCTGGAAGTGTGATACAAGACAGAGCTCTGGAATGATGCCTATCGTCGTATTGTCGTGCGTCAACACATGTTCGCGAGGTGTGGGAAAGTTCATAAACGTAGCCATATATACTAGTCTCCAGGTAGATTATGCGTAGATGATTGAAGAGTCAGCCGCTCTATGTTACCATACTTCCACCAGGGCGACTATGCCTATAAGCATTTGACCTATTGCGTTCTGAAAGTCATCTGCGTATACTATACGATATTAGACGACTCATGCGTTTTGATGAGAAGTCAGGAAACTTTTGTATCACGCCTTTCACCGTAGCTCGCGTATACTGCGGACTTATCTATCAGAAAGAGTCTGGGATACACGCCATTTTCTTCTTTGGGCATGTTCAGGTGCTCTTTCAAGTTATTGAACGGGGAACTACAGGTATGGCGGAATTTTCGGGAGAAGAAGTGTTAAAGTCACGATATCAGGCAGAGATAGGCAGGCTAGAGGGGGAAGAAAAGCAGCCTGCATCAGGGTATATCTCAATTAAAGGAACACGAAACGGCCTGCGCTTAACGTTAGAGCCAGACGTACCGTTTCAGCACCTCCTGAACGCGCTAGCAGACAGGCTAGCAGAATCTCCCTCCTTTTTCCGTGGTGCCTCGCTCACCGTTGATATAAGCCAGCGATCACTACAGACAAACGAGCGCAATCAGCTCGAAGACTTGCTCGCGCTCTATCAGATGTCAGTCACTTCCTCCGATCTCTCTGCCGAAAGGTCTACAAACCCTGAGCGGCAAGCAGTGTCAGGAGCGGGGGGAAAGAGAACAATTACGCTTCCTCTACCCGATCCTGCCAGTAATGGAGCACGGACACAGGATATGGAACAACAGCCGCGCGACCTCCGAGAATCCGACGACACCCTTTTTATACGCAGAACAATTCGCTCAGGCCAGGCTATTCATCACAAGAGTAATGTTGTCATTCTTGGGGACATCAATCCGGGTGCTGAAATTGTCGCGGGCGGAGATATTATCATCTGGGGTGTGCTACGCGGCATGGTGCACGCTGGTTACCCTGACAACGACTCGGCCCTGGTCTGCGCCCTACAACTTGCCCCCGTGCAACTACGCATCGCCCACCTGCTCTCACGACCGCCCGAAGGATTTGAAGCGCAAGCCCGACCCGAAGTCGCTTCGATTCGCCAAGGCCAGATCATCGTGGAAACATGGTCGGGAGGTCGTACTTCACGAAAGTAGCTTGCTCATATCCATATATACATATATACACACATACCAGAAGTGTAGTCTCTTCAGCCTTAATGACAACAGGCTTTCGTGGTATACTAGATTCTTGATAGGGTTTGAAAAAACTGAAAGTTCTCCGAGAGAAGTCTAAAAAAGGTCTTCAAAGGAGCGAGGAGTATAGTATGGATAGTCGGGTCATTACTATAACATCAGGTAAAGGCGGCGTCGGCAAAACAACAACAACGGCCAATCTTGGTACCGCCCTGGCAATGCAGGGGAAAAAGGTAGCAGTGGTAGATGGAGATATTGGCCTGCGTAACCTTGACGCTGTTCTGGGGCTGGAAAATCGTATCGTCTACGACCTGGTTGATGTAGTTGAGGGACAATGTCGTTTACGACAGGCGCTTATCCGTGATCAGCGTTTGCCCGAACTGTACTTGCTTCCCGCTGCGCAGACACGCGATAAAAATGCGGTCAATAGCGCGCAGATGGAACAGCTCTGTGCACAATTGCGGCAGGAATTTGATTTTGTTGTAATCGATTCGCCCGCCGGAATAGAACAGGGCTTTCGCAATTCAATTGTCGGAGCAGACGAAATCATCATTGTCGCCAATCCAGAAATGGCTTCTGTACGCGACGCAGACCGCATCATCGGGCTGGTTGAGGCGGCCGGGAAGCCAGAGCCACGTCTCATACTCAATCGTCTGCGTGCAGAAATGGTCAAACGCGGCGATATGATGGATGTCGCCGATGTGCTGGAGGTGCTCAGCATCGACCTGCTGGGTGTCATACCTGAGGATGAATTTATTATTGTGGCGACCAACCGTGGTGAGCCAGCCGTGTATGATAAACGCTCGCGAGCGGGACGTTCCTTTCTCAATACCGCGCAACGGCTGATAGGAATCGAGGTTCCGCTCGACGAGTTAGAAGAAGTGCCTTCTCTGTTAGAGCGTTTACGTCGCCTGGTTGGTTTTGGGCCTGCGCTACCGGAAAAGCGTGTGCGCTCACAGTCATCGTAGTAGAGGGAGAGAAGAAATGGGTGTTTTTGAATTCAGGGTTGGGCGCAAGAAACCAACACCAGGTGAATTAGCCAAGGAGCGCTTAAAGGTCGTGCTCGCTCATGATCGCTTGAAGCTGAATCCAGACCTGCTCGATCTGATCCGCGATGAAATTCTCGCCGTGGTCTCGCGCCGTCTTGCTGTAGATGAGACACAGATGCAGGTTAATTTGATGCACGAGGGCGGTGCTGAAGCCTTGCAGGCTAATATGCCAATTCGCCGCGAGAAGGTCAAGTTTGAGTGGGACCCTCCATCATACACGCCCTCTTCCAATGTTATTCATGGACGCATCCGCATCGAGGACGAGGACGCAAAGCCTTAAATAGTGCTCCTTTTGACTTCTCAATAGTGCAAGCATTCCAGGCCCACCTTGCATTCCGCATGTCTCTGTAATTTTATGACCGAATGCTTTGGACCTGTTTCATCCTTTCTTCTCTTCTAATTCCATATATATCTATATAACATGAATTGTTTATTATGATATATACATATACCTATAAAGGTTAAGATTTCCTCATGTCTTTTCTCCATTCTTAACATTCTCTCCACATGTTTCCAACCTTTCTACAGAAGAAGATGGGTATACTACTAACAGAGAGTAGAGATTGTCACAGAATTTCGCGTTGAGGAATATGGGTGGTGAACAGGGTTAGTCAAGAGCGGAAACCGATTCAGGTACTTCTTCGGAATACGGATAGCGTGAGCAACGCCACATGGCCCACTGCAGTACAGAGAAGCGTGAATACAGGTTGGAAATCTCAGTGGCGCAGACGTTTGCTTATGAAAAGTGGGTGGTTGTGGAAGGGGAACACTTCCGGGCGGGTACACACGCCTTATACTCCTCGTACACCCTATCTGTCCCACACGTTTACTGTATCCCTTTCTAGCGAGAGGTCAACTTCTGTCTCCAGGCGGCATACACAGATACGGCGCTGCTTGCTGGCAATCTCGACCGCTTGCCTCGTCTTTATACTTTGCACTATTTACACCTGGCCTATGCTGGCGCTCATTAGCGCAATTATGGCAGCGCTCATCATGTATCTGTTTCTCAGTAGAAATCCACTGCCCTCAGTTCAGCAAACTTCTGTGAGCAGCAAGGTAGCACAACGACAACAGCAGAGGAAACAGAAGGGCAGGAAGGGAGCAACACAGAAGGTGCAGCAGAAGGCTCTACCATCTCCAACACCTGCATCAACATTTCCGGCAACACCAATGCCTGCAACACCTCTTATCCGTATTCTAGAAACTATTGACCTCTCATCAACGAATGTCGAGCATTTTCTCAAAACGTCAGACCAGAAACGTATCCAGGATCAGCAGATGGGGCAGGAGAGACTACCTCTCAGGCAACCAGAATCACAGTTCAACTTACCGATAGATATGTAGTCGTTTCTCCAAAAGGAGCACATTGCAGCGTTGACAAAAGAGCGTCTCATTTCTCAATGCAGATCTGTACGATTACAAGTTCTGTTACGGTATGACCTTCGGGTAGCGTTATTGACCTCTGAGTATGAGACGGGTATCATTCTCCAATGTACACTATGCGGAGTGCGAGTAAGATGGTCTCGTTGTTCGATACGGTTTGAGGAGATGAGATTGCGATGAGCGACCAGCAGATTCAAAAAGTCAAAGTGAAACGTCTGTCAGGTGTGGGACTTTGGAGTGCGGATGTACTCTCTCAGGCGCGCTTCTACATTCAGGTTTTAGGCCTGGCTTTGCGTGCAACAACTGAGAATGACATGGATGAGGATGTTGAACTTGCCGATACCAATATGTTTTTTGGTTTGGAAGAGGAGCGACACTGCCTGGGCCTCTACAGCGATACGCGTCCGGCACCGAGCAATGGACGCCGCCCGATCTTGCGAACACCGCTGCATCACCTTACCTTTGAGGTAGACACTGCGGCAGAACAGGCAGCACTCGCTGCGCGTTTGCAGCAAATGGGAGTTGAGATTACGCTGGACGGGAGCAGCGATGACCCTGAGATGAGCACATCGCTGTGGTTTAGCGATCCTGATGGGAACCGGGTCGAGATCGCAGTTGCCTCCGAAGATATCCTGCTGCCCAGCACGACTTCAGCACGCCGCCTGAGTGCACCTCGCCCCCATGCGCTACAGCGTATTGCGCTCTACACCCCTCACCTGGAATCCATGGTAGATTTTTACACTGAGGCGCTGGGCTTCGATATCTCTGATTGGCTGCTACGTGAGCGAGCGTGGTTACGCTGCAACAGTAACCACCACACATTGCTCTTTATTTTAGGGAAACAGGGCATTGATTCTTTGGGCTTCTCTATCGCTGATGGAATGGAGATGCTGCGCTGGGCCGATCACCTCAGCCAGCGCCAGGTACCGTTGTTATGGGGACCGGGCCGTCATGGTGCAGGCAACGACCTCTTCATACGCTTCGCCGATCCAGAGGGCATGCACGTCGAGCTTTCCGCTGAGATGCAACAATATTATGACCGAGATGTTACTATCCCACCACGTCTCTGGCATACACGCTCAATGGCGCTCAATCTATGGGGTGCACTCCCTTCCTGGATACGCGAAGAGGTACAGGTCTGACCTATTGAGCTGCTGTAATAGAAGTGCGCAACACCCCGATCCTCTCAATCTCGGCCTCCATCAGATCGCCCGGCTGCAAGAACTCCGGTGGCATACGCGAAAAACCGACGCCACTTGGAGTTCCTGTTGCGATAATGTCGCCCGGCTCTAACGTCATACCCAGCGAGAGCACCGCGATAATCTGCGGAATGGAGAAAATCATCTGTGCTGTATTGCCGTCCTGCTTTGTCTCACCATTCACACGTAGACGCAACGACAGGTTTTGCGGGTCAGCGATTTCATCGGCAGTGACAATCCAGGGTCCCATAGGCGCAGAACCGTCCAGGCTCTTCCCTTTAAAATATTGCTTATGGCGAGTTTGCAGGTCGCGCGCAGTTACGTCATTCAAAATTGTGTAGCCGAAGACATAACCCATAGCATCTTCGGCACGGATATTCTTGCCGGTTTTACCAATAATCACAGCCAGCTCAACCTCCCAATCGATCTCATGCGAGACGTTCGGGTCAATCTCGATCTTTCCATCCGGGCCATTCACACTCGTCACTGCCTTAGTAAACAACACAGGTTGTATGGGAGCCTCTCCACTATGACCACGTACCCCTGCTGTCTCCTTTGCGTGCTCACTATAGTTCACCGCCATACACATAATATTCTTACGTGGCCGTGGAATAGGTGCGGAGAGCGTGACATCGGCCAGGGCTGATACTGCGCCGGTCTCGCTGAACGTCCTCACCTCGCTCAAGCGCCGGGAGCTTGCCTTGTCAAGAATAGCCTGTAGGCGCGGACGATAGGTCTCGTACGAATCGACAAGGTCAAGCATCGTATCTGGCACCCCAAGCCCCAGAGCGCGACCCGCCAGATCCACATCCACCACCTCTCCGTCCTGTACAATACCAAGATGGGGTCTGGGCAATGCTTGTGTTGCAAACGTGACAAATTTCATAACTAAAATTCTCCTAATACAAATTACTCGACCTTTTCAGA
>DAOUDD010000124.1:0-5617 GCA_034431765.1 Ktedonobacteraceae bacterium
GGAGCGGCTGCGGCGAGGCTGGACACAGCTTGAGCTGGCTGAAGCAGTTCCCTTTCGTCTTGGTGGGAGTAATTGCACGCATGTACTCACAACTCGCTTCCCTGCTCTCGCACGTGCTTTTGCTGCCGAGAGTGTCATAACTCTGCAAGAACTTGATCAGAGCGAGAGCGTTGCGCTCCTCAAGCATCTGGCACCTGAAGCCTTTAACGATTCTCATGCAGCCTTGAGTGCATTGCTTCATCTGGTTGGAGGGTTGCCACTCGCTTTAACATTGGTGGGGCGCTACCTGCATATTCAAGGATGCAATGGGCAACCTCGTCGTGTACAACGCGTGATCGAGCGTCTGTCTCAGAACGTAGAAGAGCGTTTGCGCCTGGCAGAGCCACAGGTGCCGTGGGAGCATGCCACAACCTGGCAGGTTGGAGCCGCGCTTTCTCTCCAGGCTACGCTAGAGATCAGCGAAAATTATCTGCCCCAGGCTGCACGAGAGGTGCTCTATGCCTTATCTATCTTCCCTTTTAGAGTCTCCAGATCACACGACATTGTTAGCAATGCAGACAGATGGAAACCTGGTAGTATACGCCTCAGATGGAGTAACGCCACTCTGGGCCACATCCACTTCTCACCACTAATTGTTGTGAGAGCCTTGAGGGTGAACGGCACCAATCAAGGCTCTTGTCTGCTTCAACAACGTGTGCACACACTTCACCCCTCCAATATCGCGCAGCGGATAAGCTGGCGGAGCACAGCGATTCCAGTTGGGGGTGATAGGAATGTGAGCGGTTTTTTGAGGTCCTGTATCGCCTTTCCACCATCCTCCTCGCTCGTCTCCTCTAATGCATGGTAGGTTGCTGTAAAATAGGCGATGAAGTAGCGGCAAAACAACGCGTACTGATTTGTCGTCGGAAAGGCAACGCAGCGTCGTTAGCTCTCGGCCTATATGCTGGCTCATCACCCGGTTGAGCAGGGCAACTTCTGTCCAATGGGTGTATGTTGTTGTCTCCCAGGCGATTTGTGGAAGAGAACATGCTTCTTGCGTACAGCACAGAAGGGATTGTTTTTCTTCTGAGTGGACGATGATGCCGAGAGCACGATAAGAGAATTGCGATGGAGCAGTCATAACAGCCATAATCTCATGAATTCTTTTCACCTCTTCAGTACTATTTTCAGCAGAATAAACCTCTTCCGCATAGTATACTGAGGAGTAGTTAATTTGTCTATTATTTTCCAGTGAACTTTTTTCACATAGGCTAGACAAAGCTCACTCAAGGGTCTACAATAGAAGGTGCATTCCGACGCAGACATGATGTCTCTCATTACTAATGGTACAGGAGAGTTCGCGCATGAGCAAGACTAAGATGCGCTGTATCACGTGTGGCAAGTGGTTTCAGTCGGCAAATGCTAAAGAAGTAACTTGCCCCGATTGTGTGCAGAAAGCTAGAAAAGAAAAGATGGCGACGAAAAACGCGTCATCGTCAGCAGTGAAACCCGCCGGGCCTGCTGCTACCGCCCCTGTGCGGCCAGCACCTCCCAAACCTAAACCCGTTCAGGGCGGCGGGACCAACCAGTGGCTCGATAAGCTTGATGATGTCAAAATCAGCCAACCTGAGCAGCCACCACAGCGTCCCAAACCGCCTACCGCTCCTGTACAACGGAACTCGCCTTATTCATCCGATTATGCGCAACGCGATAATCGTGAGTGGCGTGACCCACAGGGTAACCCGCGTAGGCCCGATTCCAGTTTCGGATCTCCCTATAATCGTGATACACGTGGACCAGCTCGTGGGCCTGGCGCATATCGCGTCAATGGCCCTAACGACCTGACTCCAGGTCTCGGACAGCGACCTCGCTCCACTACAGAGGGAGAGCAAGGTCGTCCTCCATTTGCCCGTGGCCCTTACAAACCTGGACCCAGGGGAAACAATGGTAACGCCGGACGACCACAGCCAAAAGATAAAAGCCGTACACCGAAACCGCCATCTCCACCGAAGCCGCCAAAGGAGAAGACGCCGCCACCAGCACCTTTTGTTCCTACAGAGGAACAGGTGACACGCGTTGAAGAGCGCTACCTTGAATTGGCCCAACCCGCCGAGTTCGATGGTATTCGCACGCAGATCGCTCACGAGATCGGTATTCCCAAAAAAGCGGTGAAGAAGATCGTGAAAGACTTGCGTTCTCGTCAGAACATTCTAAGCTGGTGGGAAATGCAGACATACAAGGGGAGTGAGGAGGAGAAGGAGAAGATCAGGGCGGCCTATATGCCATACCTACCGGTTCCACCTGTTGGTGTGCACAAACTGCTTGCTGAGCAGCTCGCTCTCAAACCTGGCACCATCTACCAGGCGATCAAAACGATCCGTCAGGAGCTTAATCTGCCCCAGTACAATGATCCCGAACTGCATGCGGAAGAGCTGGCACAACGGGCAAAACAGGCTCAGGAGCAGCAAGGAGAAAATTCTCCCCAGGTCTCAGACGAGAGCACAGCGCCGCCCTCATCTGAAAACACTCCAACCCCTGCTGTAGAAGCTGGCGATCAGCAGGCTGCAGAATCCGTTGCTCCCACGAGCGAGAACGCGTAGTACCACTTGTATGGGTTATCCCGAACGTTGAGATCGTTGGCAAAGGAGGAAGACAAGGGCAAAGATAGTGGAACCCGGACAGAGCAGGCGCACTGAAGATGCCGCCTCTCCCCGGAGTGATGAATCAGGGGCTGGGGGAGAACGCAGAGGGCGTCATCCGATATCTTTGCCCATCCGAACAGGTACGCTCACTGACGAGGAACGCACGCAGTTTGTCACCCCTCGCCCTGACGCTCATGTGCGCGGTGTTCGTCAGTCACCTGGACCGCTCCGCTCACTCCCGGCACCGATTCATCATTCAGGAGAGGGGCGGGGCGGCACCTTTCAGAGCGCCCTTTGCGTCGGCGTTCTGTCACGTTTGCCATCGGTATCACATTCGGGATGACTCATACTCCTTTGCGTACCCAGTAATAGCCACTTGCCAGTCGAGCCAAAGTACGCTAAAGTAGCAGCAGATAGAGCTTTCACTCTTCTTGAAAAAACAGTAAGCCAGTTTCTATATATTCCACTCTGGCTCATGAGGATATTTTATGGAGAATTGCCTATTTTGTAAGATTGCAGCCGGCGAGATCCCCAGTGCAAAGGTCTATGAAGATGACGAGGTGCTTGCCTTTCAAGATATTAATCCACAGGCACCACAGCATATTCTCCTGATTCCAAAGCGTCACATCCCTTCTATGCAGGATATAACCTCCAAGGATGGACCGCTCCTGGCACATCTCTTTACGATAGCGCAGAGGATAGCCCGCGAGCGTACATTGGAGCAGGGATATCGTTTTGTGACGAATGTCGGTCCCCACGCCGGGCAGTCTGTCCTACACCTCCATTTCCACTTACTTGGAGGGCGCGAGCTGGGCTGGCCGCCAGGATAGAGGACGAGTACATGCGCATCACGATTGACTATACAGCCGCTATCCGGCAAGAGGCAGGCATAGGAGTCTACGTACGCAATCTGGTCTCCTCCCTGCTCGCGCAGGATGCGAGCAATGCTTATACTCTACTCACCAGCGGGCGTGCTACGGCAAGACATCCTTTTCCTGATGCCCAGAATGTGCGCGGCCGCAACCTGCTGCTGCCGGATCGCTATCTCAACGTGCTCTGGTATCGCTGGCGCGTCCCGTTGCCCGCGACGCTCTTTTCCGGCCCGACAGATATCTATTATGGGCCAGATTTTGTTCTGCCTCCGCTTAGCAATAAAGTGCGCAAGGTCGTGACGGTCCACGACCTCTCCTTTCTTGAACATCCTGAGTGCGCCGTCCCCTCGCTGGCCGCCTATCTGCGCAAGGTTGTTCCCGAAGCGGTAGCGCACGCCGATGTTGTGACAACCGTCTCCTCCGAGGTTAGCCGGACACTGATAGAGTACTTCGCGACGCCACGCGAGAAGCTGACCGTCGTGCCCAATGGCGTCAACAGCTATTTTCGCCGTATCACCGATCCGCTTATTCTGAATGCGACGCGCCACAAATACGGCCTGCAACAGCCATTTGTCCTTGCTGTTGGCACACTGGAACCACGTAAGAACCATGCTGGCTTGATCAAGGCATTCGCGCAGGTCTACAAGAGGAAAGAGGGACCGGCGCAACTCGTTATCGCAGGCGGCAAAGGCTGGCTCTACGACGAGACAGAGCGCCTGGTTGAAGATCTTAAGCTCCAGGAACATGTGCGTTTTCTTGGGCGCGTCACTGATCTTGAACTGATCACGCTCTACAGCATGGCTGACGTGTTTGCCTTCCCCTCGCTTTTCGAGGGCTTCGGCATCCCTCCGCTTGAAGCGATGGCCTGTGGCGCGCCCGTGATCACATCAAACACTTCAGCCCTACCCGAAATTGTGGGCGACGCAGCCCTGCTCGTAAACCCACACGATAGCGATGATATTGCTCAAGCAATCATACGTGTGCTTAATGATGATACGCTGCGGGACGACTTGCGTACACGTGGTTACAGGCGTGCGAAACAGTACACATGGAAGGCGGCGGCGCAGAAAATGCTCCATATCTACAAGCAGCTTGACGCTGGACAGAAAGATTTCTCTTCCCAGGAGAATGTCCTATGAAAATCGGTATGAACGCTCTGTTCTTCCAGTTTCCTGCTAGCGGCACCGGTCAATATATGCTGCACCTGCTTGACGCGCTGCACCAGGAGGATCAGCACAACAGCTATCTCTTGCTCGGACCACGTCCCTTTGCGCAAGCGGACGAGCAGCTCTTTCCATACAAAGTCTATCCCATTTCAGGTCTTGCAGCAAGGCAGGAGAATATCGAGAAGGTGGTCTGGGAGCAGTTCACCGCTCCTGCAGCCGCGCACAGAGCCGGTCTTGATCTGCTGCACGTGCCTTATTTTGCGCCGCCATTCTTCTCGCGCGTTCCAACCGTAATCACTATCCACGACGTTATCCCGTTACTCCTGCCTGCCTATCGACCGGTCGGCAAGGTGCGTGCTTATATGAGCCTGGTCGCTCGTGCGGCCAGGCGCAGTACCATGGTTATCACGGTGTCGCAGCACGCCAAGCAGGAGATTATGCAGACTCTGCATATTCCCGCAGAACGCATTCGTGTCATCTACCAGGCGGCCGGTGACGAGTATCGTCCGATCTCTGATCCTACGGTGTTGGAGAGTGTACGCGCGCGCTACGGGCTGGGCAAACGCTATATCTTTTACCTGGGTGGACTCGACGAACGCAAAAACGTTCCCCAGCTTGTCCGCGCCTTTGCCTGTTTGCAAGCGAAGCTCAACGATCCCGATCTGCAACTTTTCATCTCTGGTAATCCTGATAAACAGAAAGGAGCGCTTTTTCCTGATCCCCGCCCCATTGCTGCTGAGCTGGGTGTACAGGAGAAGGTTCTCTACCGTTTTGTCGAGGAAGAGGATAAGCCGGCGGTCTACAATGCCGCCAGTCTGTTTGTGTATCCGTCGCGCTACGAGGGCTTTGGTCTGCCGCCGCTCGAAGCGATGGCGTGTGGCACGCCGGTTGTCTGCTCCAATCGTACCTCGCTTCCAGAAGTTGTCGGTGATGCTGCGCTTACCGTTGATCCCGAAGA